>DATLFP010000206.1:0-25577 GCA_035540955.1 Acidimicrobiales bacterium | reverse complement strand
ATATTGTTCCAGGTGTCCATCACCCGCGCAGGATCGTCCTGCGCACCTGGATAGTCCTCGTGGCGATCGAGGAAGCCCTTGGCGGTCTTGTAGTCAAAGCGGATGCCGAGCAGTGCCGCCAACGCGTTCAAGCACATGTCGTGGGCGGCACTGCTCGGCATCCGCTTTGACTACAAGACCGCCAAGGGCTTCCTCGATCGCCACGAGGACTATCCAGGTGCGCAGGACGATCCTGCGCGGGTGATGGACACCTGGAACAATATGGTGGGGCTCGACATCGGCGTCGACCTCTGGCGTCAGGGCTACCGCGATGCGTTTCATCCTGCTGCGTGGGATGCGGTCAAGTGGAGCGTGAGATACGCCATAGGTAACAACTGGCACGACCAGTTGGTACCCGGTCCGGGGACACGGCCGAAGTGACCACGAGGGCTCCTTCCAATATGAAGTCTCGTCTGCCGCTCCACCCGTGGACTCATGTCGCGCTTCATGCAGGCATTGCGATGGTCGTGCTCCTCGGCGCGTGCGGCGGAGACTCCGCGACGCCACGTCTCACCGAGAGCGTCCTAGGTGACCTGGACCGACTTCGATCGGAGCTCGTCGATGTTGCGGAAGCGAGTGCTGACGAGGACGTGTCCGTCTCTTCTGGCGCGAGTTCGCGGTGCGATCCGAGCGACCCGCCAATCGCGTGGGTTCGCCTCAGGCCCGACTCGGCCACAGCGGCAGAACTTGACGCTCTCTTCGCGCTGGTCCGCGGTCAGTTGGCGGCTGCAGGGTGGCGAATTGGGGAAACCTTCGAGTCCGTCGGAGGCGAGAACCTGTCGCTCGAGCGCGGCAAGGAGACCGTGACGATCCATCGGAGTCCGGACGGCTCAGGTCTCGAACTCGTCGGGTACGGCCCTCCGTGCCGGAACGCCCGATGACGGACGATCGAGCGTAGCGGGGCGTAGGACTGCCATCGCGCTGCGCCACCCATTGTGGTGTCGTTCTTCCAGGGCTCACCTTCCCGACTCGGGGGCTCAGACAGGGATCCGTCGAAGGGGTCGACGCACCGCGTTGACTTCGGCGGCGCGAAACGGACCAGGCCGCTCGCAGCTGAGCGTCTGCGTTGACCGCTGGGGCTGCGGCGTGCAAACGGAATGCAAACGAACGGGTCGCTACCAGCTGACACCGGCGAGTAGTCGCCGGAATGCGATTCGGAAGAAGTCCCTGCTCGTTGCCACTGAGAACTACTGAAACTCACGAGCCGACATCGCCTGTCTCGGACTGTAAGTCTGCCGTCGGCGGCGTTCGAGTTCGCGGGCCCTACGGCGGCTGCGGACCAGGCCGCGTGTCAGCGCCGTGTCAGCGCAACGCCGGGCAACCTGCCGTCACGGACCGCCACGAGAACGAATGAAGCGCAGCGCGAAGCTGACGTGACCTGGTGAAACGTCACGGCAGAGGCCTCGACCGCATGGCCGATGCTGCACTTACAAGGAGGGGGTCGGGGGTTCGAGCCCCTCAGCGCCCACGTCTGTTCCACGTGCGGGTTCGTCGCCACTGGCTGCGGGCTTCATTCTCAGCAGAGCAATCGGTGTGATCGGGCCGTGAGTTCGAGAAATCACCCCGATAGCTCTGCGCGCTTTGCGTGCGAGGCGGCATTGCATCTGTTGCAGCGTTGTGGCGGTGATCTCACCCGAGTGACTCGAAGTCACCGCCGGTTCAATGCAACCGATGCTCGCGAACCGGCACTCGGGGCGGCCCCACTCGCTCTTGGAGCACCCAGACGTGTAGAGCACGCTTGCTTGCTCCAAGAGTGTCGGGCGCTCCGACGTGCCGATCGGCTCCTCCCGCGGGAGACGACAGGTGTGTTGCTGCTGTTGCTCATGAGCGATTTCGATGAGTCGCGTGAGATCAGTCGCCGGCCGACCGTGCGCTGCGACGGCCGTTGCTGGTGCTGAAGAAGTGTGGCCCCGATGGCTTGTGCCACTCGGACAAGCGCATCGGCATCCTGCAGCAGGAGCTCGGCCTCGGCACGCGCGGCTTAGGGCCCCTCCACCTCGGGGTAGGGGGGCGGCCATGACCGGGACGTGGACGAGGCGCTTCTTCGGCGTCACCTTGGCTGGCATGCTGGCCGGCGCCGTTGTACTCACACCGTCGACAGCGGGGGCCCACGGCACCTGCGCCGACCACGAGTACCAGACGACGGACGGCAGCCATGATGCCGACGGCGACGGGATCGGCTGCGAGGGCCTGCCTCCGGCTCCGTCGTCGTCCCCTTCCGCGCCGGCGCCCGGCGTGCCGATCGGTGTGGGTGGTGCGGCCACAAAGACCGGTGGTGGTGTGTGGGTCGGCTACACGAACGGTGACGTTCACGCCGTCGGAAGCGCCCCCAACCACGGCAACGCAGCCGGCGAAGCGCTCAACGCGCCCATGGTCGGCATTGCCGCTACAGCGGACGGAGGCGGCTACTGGTTGCTGGGTCGCGACGGTGGCGTGTTCTCCTACGGCAACGCGTCGTTCCACGGCTCGACCGGCGCCATGACGCTCAACCAGCCGATCGTGTCGCTCGCGGCGGATCCGAAGGGCCGGGGCTACTGGTTCGTGGCCGCCGACGGCGGCATCTTCTCGTTCGGTGCTCCGTTCCACGGGTCGGCCGGCGCCGTTCCGCTCGCTCAGCCCGTGGTCGGCATGGCGCCAACGGTGACCGGCGCCGGCTACTGGTTGGTCGCCCGCGACGGAGGGATCTTCTCCTATGGCGACGCGAAGTTCTCGGGCTCGACGGGGAACATCGTGCTCAACCAGCCGATCGTCGGCATGGCCGCCGATCCCGACGGACGCGGGTACTGGTTCGTTGCTGCGGATGGCGGCGTCTTCTCCTTCGATGCCTCCTTCCATGGTTCCGGCGTCGGGAGCATCTCGGCCGGCGACTCGGTGGTGGGCATGGTCGCCCACCCGAAGGGTGGGTACTGGCTCATCACGGCCAAGGGCGGCGTGCTGGCCTACGGCGCCGCGGGAGGCGTCTCCCGCGTCCCGGCGTAGGCCCGCGACGGTCGATGGTCCCTCCTGGATCCAACCGCCTCAGCCCTGGCGCTTGAGCCTCCCGGTGCGCTTGGCCCATCGCTCGGCGGCCTTGAACGCGGTGATCGACAGTGGGAGCAGCACCACCGCGAACACGGCGAGGATGGCGAGCTCGCGGCCGATGCCGCCGATCGACTCGCCGCCGATGACCGCGCCGCGGGTCCCTTCCAGGAGGTAGGTCGCGGGGGAGAAGCGCGAGACCGCCTGGAGCCAGCCGGGCAGGGTGTCGACCGAGTAGTAGACGCCGCTCACCAGCAGCACGAGCGCCTGGGTCATGAACGACATCTGCTCACCCCGCTCGGGATAGAGGAGGGGCAGGATCCCGGCCAGGATGCCGAGACCCACCAGCGACGCGCTGCCCACGAGCACGATCGCCGCCACCGACGACCATCGCGCCCCGCTGAGGTCGATGTCGAAGAACGGCAGGGCGATGGCCATGATCAGCGTCGTCCGCACGAGCGCGTGGAGCACGCCGAACACCGCGGTGCCCACCAGGTGGGCGACCCGGGGGACCGGCGCCATCAGCGTGTGCTCGATGGTTCCCTCCCACCGCTCCCAGGTGATGACGAGGCTGATGTCGTCGAGCACCGCCGAGAGGTACGCCCAGACGAGCGTGCCGATGAGGAGGAACAGCAGCAGGTCGTTGGCGGCGGCGCCGCTGACGACGCCGGCGTCGCTCAGCTCCTTGGCGATGAACGTGATGGCGAGGGTGTTGACCGCGCCGTAGACGAGCCAGACCACCTCCCACGCCCAGTGGCGCTTCCACAGGTTGGTCTGGCGCTCGACGAACGCCCAGCCCAGGCTCACCTGGCTCCGCATCGGGAACCGGTGCCGCGGGACCGGCGTGATGGTGTCAGCCATCGACGGTCACCTCCTCCTCGTCGTCCTCGACCGATCGCCCGGTCAGCTCCATGAACACGTCCTCCATGTCGATCTCGTCGAGCGGCCGGCCGTCGGCGACGAGCGTCCGCAGCTCGACCGAGGTCCCGACGGCGACGATGCGACCGCCGACGAGGAACGCGATCCGATCGCACAGCGCTTCGGCCTCGGCCATGTCATGGGTCGTCAGGAAGATGGTGGCGTCGTGGTCGCGCTGCACCTCCCGTACGAACCCCTGCACGTCGCGCTTGCTCCGGGGGTCGAGACCGGTGGTGGGCTCGTCGAGCAGCATCAGCACGGGCGAGGTCAGGAAGGCGCGAGCAACCGCGATCTTCTGCTGCTGGCCTCGGGACAGCTCCTTGACCATCTGCCGCTGCTGGCCGGGCTCGAGACCGAGCCGCGACATGATGGCGGCCGCCTCGGTCCGGACGTGGCGGGCGCTCAGCCCGTAGACGCGACCGAAGAACAGCAGGTTCTCCTGGGCCGACATCTGGCCGAAGAACGAGGGGTCGGCGGAGACGCGGTTGATCAGCTGGCGCGCCTCCATCGACTCCCGCTCGATGTCGTAGCCGAACACCTTCACCTCGCCGTCGTCGGCCAGCACGAGCGACGACAGCATGCGGATCAGGGTCGACTTGCCCGACCCGTTGGCGCCGATGAGGCCGAAGATCTCGCCGCGCTCGACCTCGAGGGAGACGTCCTGGACGGCCCGCACGCGGCGGCGGGGCCGGCGCGACCACGGTGGTCGGTAGCCGGAGGTGTAGGTCTTGGTGAGCCCCCGCACGACGAGCGGGCGGGCATCGAGATGGATGGATCGCATGGGCAGTCCTCGTTCCGAGCTGGGCGCGGCCGCGACGGCGCGCCGATCCGACGGATGGTCGACCGGTGACGGAGGACTGCGGCTCGGTGCTGACCGCCGGCGGCGGTCAGGCTGGACCTAGAGGAAGCCCTCCGCGGCGGTCGCACCCGGCGTCACACGGATCCACCTCTTGCGCTCCACGGTCGGCAGCGTAGGCGGCGCGGGGGATCGGGCCGCTCGGATTTATCGGGCCCTTCGGTACGGTGCCGACAGATGGCGGCAATGGTCGAGACCGGCAAGGCCCGGCTCACGTGGTCGGCGGACGGTTCCACGGTGACCAAGGTGCCGACGCGTCCGTGGACCGACCCGGTGCTGGGTGACGGCCGGCGGGTGTTCCGCAACGAGCAGCGCGTGCACCGGCTGCTCGCCGTGGCCCCGCCCCCGGTACGGGTCCCGGCGTTCATCGGAGCACGACGCGGGCGGTGGCTCGAGGTGGAGGCGATCGCCGGCGAGCCGCTCGGACCCAAGTACCCGCTGGCGCTGGCGCCGGCCGACCTGGTCGCCCTCGTCGACCTCGCAGGTCGGCTCGGTTCCTATCGACCGCGACGGCGCTGGTTCCGGCGCTTCCCTCTCGAGCAGCGGATCGCCGCCCACCACGGCCGTGGACTGCTCAGCGAGGCTGATGTCGCGGCCATCCGGCGCCTCGTCGAGCGGCAGCCGCCCCGGCTGCGGTTCGCGCACGGGGACATCACGGCGCGGAACGTGCTGCGGGCACCGTCCGGCGAGCTGGTGCTGATCGACTGGGAGTGGGCCGGCCTGTACCCCGACGGGTACGAGCTGGCCTTCCTGTGGTTCGCGCTCGCCGATCTGCCCGAGGGTCGAGCGGCGGTGGCCGGCGCCGTCGAGAAGCACCAGCGCGTCTGGTTCACGCTCTCGGCGCTCTTCGTGCAGCTGCTCCACCTGCACATGTGGCGGGAGCGTGACGAGGACGTGCGTCCCGTGCACCACGAGACGCTCGCCGCCCTGCTCGCCGCGACACGCGACCTCGCTGCGTCGCCTACCATAAGTAGTGGCAGGAGCACTGTCAGTATCTAGCCCAGCGTGGCACGGCGAGGAGAGGGAGCGGAATGGGTGGATCGGGCATCGCCGTCGTCATGGACTCCTCGGGCTACCTGCCCCGGGACATGGCCGACGCCCACCACATCACGGTGATCCCGCTCTATGTCGTCTATCCCGACGGTCGGCGGGAGGAGGACGGCAGCATCGAGCCGGGTCCCTACTTCGAAGCGCTGGGCCGCTCGGCCGAGCTGCCGACGACGGCGCCGGCCACGCCCGAGGAGTTCATGGCCGTCTACCGGCCGCTCCTCGCCGAGGGCAAGGAGGTCGTGTCGATCCACATCTCGTCCGCGTTGTCCGAGACGTGCAACAACGCCCGCCAGGCGGCGGCCGCCCTGGTGGACGAAGGCGGCTCCCGCATCCACGTCGTGGACTCCGCCAGTGGCGCCGGCCCCATCGGTCTCATGGCCCTGGCCGCCGCTCGGCGTGTGGCCGAGGGGGGTGATGTCGTCGACGTCGTCAACATCGTCGGCGAGGTGCGGGCGGAGTCGCGACTGTGGTTCTCCCTCGACACCCTCGAGTACCTCCGGCGCGGCGGACGCCTGGGCGGGGCGGCGGCGTGGATGGGGACGACGTTGAAGATCAAGCCGATCCTCAGCGTCGGGAGCCAGATCACCGCGGTTGAACGGGTGCGCACGTGGGACAAGGCGCTCGACCGAATGGTGGAGTTCGGCCGCAAGCTCCACGAGACGGGCGCCGAGGCGTGGTTCCTCCACTACGCGGCCAACAAGGACGACGCCGACCTCGTCGCCGAACGCCTCGCCGACGTGTTCTGGCGGCCGCCGGAGTTCGTGACCCCGGTCGGAGCCGTCGTCGGGACCCACCTCGGTCCGCGGGTGATCGGCGTCGGTGGATGCCCGGCGCGCTTCTTCGAGTGACGCGAACGTGAGCGACGGAACGTCCTACTGCACGGAGTGCGGCGGCGGGCTGCGCGCCGGCGCCAAGTTCTGCGGCGGCTGCGGGACCCCCGTCGTCGCGGAGGTCTCGTGCGGCGGCTGCGGCACCTCCAACCCCGTCGGTCAGCGCTTCTGTGACGAGTGCGGCACCCCGCTCGCCGGACGCTCGACGCCAGCGGTCGGCGCCCCCCTCGTTCCCCCGCCCCGTTCCAACCCGGCCCCGACCACCGCAGCACGTCCGTCGGTCGAAGGTTGGTCGCGGGTCAGCATCGGGCACGGCCGCTACCGCATCGAGCAGTTCCTCGGCGAGGGCGCGGCCAAGCAGGTGTACCGGGCCCACGACCAGGTGCTCGATCGACCCGTCGCCGTCTCCGTCGTCTCGATGGCGGGCCTCGACGAGACCGGCATCGAGCGGGCGCGCCGCGAGGCCCAGTCGATGGCTCGCTTGGGTGCGAACCGTCACATCGTCACGGTGTTCGACATCGGCGAAGAGCGGACGGACCTGTTCGTGGTGAGCGAGCTCATGACCGGCGGCGAGCTCGCCGCCCGTCTGGAGGCGGCGCCGGGTCGTCAGCTGCCGGTCGCCGACGCCGTCCGCATCGGCTCGCAGGTGGCCGACGCCCTTCACTTCGTGCACGAGCGGGGGATCGTGCATCGCGACGTGAAGCCGCAGAACATCTGGGTCGGCGCCGACGGCGTGGTGAAGCTCGGCGACTTCGGCCTTGCCGTCGACCGCGGCCGGTCACGCCTGACGAGCCACGGGATGATGATCGGGACGGTGGCGTACATGCCGCCCGAGCAGGCGCTCGGCCACGACGTCGATGCCCGCGCCGACCTCTACTCCCTCGGCGCCGTGCTCTACGAGATGCTCTGTGGCGCCCCGCCGTTCGAGTCGAGCGACGCCACCGCGGTGATCTCCCAGCACCTGTCGACGGCGGTGACCGCGCCCCGGGTCCGTCGTCCCGACATCCCCGCCCAGCTCGACCAGCTGATCGTCCGTCTGCTCGCCAAGGATCCGGCCGAGCGGCCTCGCTCCGGCGCTGAGGTGAAGGCGTCGCTCGACGCCATCGGGGCCGCGTTGTCCGCGGGCGGAAGCGTCAACCGCAGCGGGGCCGAGCGTCTCACCGAGATGGGGTTCGTGGGGCGCGAGCGCGAGCTCGATGCGCTCCGCGGTGCCGTCGACGATGGCCTCTCGTCGCGGGGACGGATCATCGTCGTGGGCGGTGATGACGGCGTCGGCAAGACGCGGGTGGTCTCGGAGGCCGCGTCCTACGCGACGCTGCGCGGCGCCAAGGTCGTCTGGGGTCGGTGCGTGGAGGACCCCGGTGCGCCGGCGTACTGGCCATGGGTGCAGGTGATCCGGTCCCTCGTCCACGATCAGGACGACGTCGAGCTGGTGGCCGACCTCGGGCCGGGCGCGGTGGAGATCGCTCAGATCGTCCCCGATCTGCGGGCTCGGGTCCCCGAGGCCCACGAGGCCCGCGAGCTCGAGCCCGAGCAAGCTCGATTCCGGTTGTTCGACTCGGTGAGCACCTACCTGTTGAACGCCGCTCGGCGGCAGCCCATCGTGATCGTGCTCGACGACCTGCACGCCGCCGATCCGTCGTCGCTCCGACTCCTCGAGTTCCTTGCCGGTCACGTGGGAACGGCCCGGCTGCTCGTCATGGGCACGGCGCGCGACAGCGACCTCGCCGAAGCCGATCCGCTCGCGCGCTCGCTCGCCGCGCTCGGGCGAGAGCGGAGCTTCGACCGGATCCGGCTCGGTGGCCTCGACCTGGGCGATGTGCACCAGCTCTTCGAGCACGCCATGGGCCGGTCGGCCGGCGGGCGATCCGAGCTCGCTCTCGTCGAGGCCGTCCACGCCGAGTCGGAGGGCAACCCGTTCTTCGCCGAGGAGATCATCCGGCACCTCTCCGCGAGCGGCCGCGTGCACAAGCGCGACGACGGCCGCTGGAGGACGGAGGTCACCGATCTGCGCGAGGTGGGGACACCGGAGGGGATCCGGGACGCCATCATGCGGCGGGTCGACGTGCTGAGCGACGCGTGCCGAGACCTGCTCGCGACGGCGACCGTCTTCGGTCGTACGTTTGACATCGAGTCGCTGGGCATCGTCGCCGGCGTGGAGGAGCCTGATGTGCAGCGTCTTCTCCGCGAGGCGACGGCGGCCGGCGTGCTCACGGCGACCGGCGACGATCACAAGCTCCGGTTCGAGCACGCTGCGCTCCGAGACACGCTCTACGAGCAGCTCGCCGCCGAGCGGCGCCACGACCTCCACCGGCGGGCGGGGGAGGCGATCGAAGAGCTGCGGGACGACGACCTCGAGCCCCACCTCGGTGAGATCGCCCACCACTTCGTCCAGGCCGCGGCAGACGGCAGCGACGAGGAGACGGCCGCGAAGGCCGGCGACTACGCCTGGTGGGCGGGTGAGCGAGCGGTCCAGCAGCACGCCTACGAGGAGGCCGCGGTTCGCTTCGAGCAAGCGCTCACGCTCCTTCCCGACGGTGCCGACCAGGCGCCTCGCCGCTGCGAGCTGCTCCTCGCCCTCGGCGACGCCCAGTGGCGAACCGGTGAGCTCGCCCGAGCCCGCGACTCGTTCCTCGAGGCCGCCAAGATCGCCCGCCGCGCCGCGCTCGATGACGCCTTCGCTCGCGCCGCCCTCGGCTACGGCGGCGGCGTCGGCGGTGTCGGCCTCACCGACCGCGCCGATGAGACGCTGGTCCGCCTGCTTCGCGAGGGACTCGAGCGGGTCCCCGAGCGAGACTCGATCCTCCGGGTGCAGCTCCAGGGCCGGCTGGCGGTGGAGCTCGTGCACAGCGATGCCAGCCGTGACGAGCGCATCGCCCTTGCCGACGACACGATTCGGATGGCCGACCGGATCGGCGAGCCTCGAAACCGACTGATCGCGCTGTACAGCCGGCAGTGGGCTGACGTGGGCCCTGACGACGTGCGCGGTCAGATGGCGCGAGCCGACGACATCCTGCGGCTTGCGACGGCCGTCGAGGACCGTGAGATGCAGTTCCGGGCCCGCCTGTTCCGCTACGGCGCGTTGCTCCAGCTCGGCGACGCGGCGGCGGCCGCCCGGGAGCTTGCCGCGCTCGAGCAGCTGGCCGACGAGCTGCGCCAGCCCTACTTCGAGTGGCAGGTGGGCGTCCTGCGGGGCGGCTGGAAGCTCAAGAGCGGCAGCCTCGCTGAGGCCGAGGGGATCATCGCCGAGACGGCAAACCTCGGCCGCCTCGGCAACGAGGAGCTCACGGCCAACTCCTTCGCCGCGCAGATGTTCATGCTGGTGTGGGCGCGCGACGGTGTCGATCAGTTCGTCGACGGCATCGTCACGCGCGCCCAACGCTACGACCAGTCGGCATGGCCGATTGCGGCGGCGTTGATCTTCGCCGAGGCGGGACGCGGGGACGAAGCCCGGTCCCGACTCCACGCGCTGGCTGCCGACGACTTCAGCGCCGTTCGCTTCGACCGCAACTGGCTGACGGCCATGACGCTGCTGGCGATGACGGCGGCGCGCCTCGAGGAGACCGAAGTGGCGGCGGCGATCTACGACCGCTTGGCCCCGTACGCCGACCAGCACACCGTGCTGCTCGGCGGCGCTGCCTTCTTCGGATCGACGCACTTCTTCGCCGGGTTGGCGGCCCGGACGGCAGGACGCCTCGACCTGGCGATCGATCACTTTCTCGCCGCCCGGCAGGCCAATGATCGAGTAGACGAGCACATCGTGACCCCCCGATTGTGCGGCGAGCTGGCGATGGCCCTGCTGGATCGGGGTCGCCACGGCGAGGCGGAACGAGCCCGCGAGGAGATCGAGCACGGATTGGCCGTGGCGCGCGCCGGAGGTATGCAGCGTCACGTCGAGGACCTGCTCAAGCTGCGGCTCGAGACCGAGGGCGTGGATGCGCCGGTCTCCGCCGAAGGCTCGATCTTCCTCGTGGCCCGGTCGGTGAGGTCGAACCCGCCCGACCTCAGCGCCGCCGCCGCCCCGGACGGCACGGTGACGATCCTGTTCTCCGACATCCAGGACTCGACCGTGCTCACGGACCGTCTCGGTGATCGCCGGTGGATGGAGCTGCTCCGCGACCACAACGCCATCGTGACCGCCGCGCTCAGTGCCCATGGTGGCTTCGAGGTGAAGGCACAGGGTGACGGCTACATGCTGGCCTTCGACAGCGCCCGGAGGGGGCTCCGGTGTGCCATCGACATCCAGCGCGAGCTCGCTCGCTACCGGAGCGCGCATCCCGCCAACCCGCTGCACGTGCGAGTCGGGTTGCACACCGGGGAGGTGATCCGTGACCAGGACGACTTCTTCGGGCGCAACGTGATCCTCGCCGCCCGCATCGCCGGGAGCGCCGCGGGCGACGAGATCCTCGTCTCCTCGGTCCTGCGCGAGCTGGTCATCAGCAGCGGCGACATCGAGTTCGGCGACTCCCGAGAGATCGAGCTGAAGGGTCTCTCGGGATTGCACCGGGTGTACACAGTGCCGTGGTGACAGCCCGAGGTCGGCGGTCGGAGCACTTCGGAGAGGCGAGGCTCCTGGCGGGCCTGGCGGCCAGCGAGCTCGTCGACGGCTTGACCGGTGAGGCGCTCTCGGCGCTCGCGGGCGAGGTCACCGCCATCCGCTTGGCCCCCGGGGAGCTGCTGGTCGCGCAGGGCGACGTCGCCGAGCAGCTGTACGTGGTGCTCGACGGTGAGGTGGAGGTCGAGCTCGACACTCCCACCACGGCCCAGTCGGTGTCGGTCCTCGGGCCGGGCGCCATGGTTGGCGAGATCGGGGTGCTCGCCGGCGACCAGCGGTCGGCGACCGTGCGGGCCCGGACGGCGGTCGACCTCGCGGCACTGTCGGCCGAGGGCCTCCGTCGCCTCGTCGCCGACCATCCTGAGCAGGGGGAGCGGCTCGCCGGGAGGGCCACGGATCGGCTGCGGCGCACGCAGCTCATCGAGCACTTCACGAGCATGTTCGGGGCCCTCGATGGCGAGGTGGTGGCCGTCGTCGAGCGGCTGATGGAGTGGGAGCACCTGGCCGCCGGTGACCTGCTGTTCGCCCAGGGCGATGCCGGCGACACCGCGTACCTGGTGGCCACCGGCCGGCTGTCCGTCTGCCGGCGCGACCAGGCGACCGGTGTCGAGGCCGAGATCGGTCAGGTGGCGCGCGGCGACGTGATCGGCGAGCTCGCCCTCCTCGACGATCAGCCCCGGAGCGCATCGGCGTACGCCGTGCGTGACACGAGCCTGATCCGGTTCTCGCGTGCCGCGTACGACGAGCTGCTCGATCGCTTTCCGCGGGTGGGTCTCGAGGTGGCGAAGATCGCGCTGCGCCGGAGCCGGGCACCCATCGCGAGCGCCGCTGACCGGCACCGCTCGATCGCGGTGGCCGCGGTGAGCGGTGGCGTCGACCTCTCGTCGTTCGCGTCGGCTCTGACCGGCGCGCTGGGGCGGGGTGCACATCTCGTGACGAGCGAGTCGCTCGACGCGGATCTCGGGCGACCGGGCGCAGCCCAGATCGCCGATGACGACATCGGGTCGCTTCGCCTCGCCTATCACCTCGAGTCGCTCGAGGAGCAGCACCGCCACCTCGTGCTGCAGCTCGACTCGGCGGACACCCCTTGGAGCCGGCGGGCGCTGCGTTGGGCCGATCAGGTGCTGTTCGTCGCCGACGCCGGCGATGATCCGGCGATCGGCCCGTTCGAGGCGGAGCTCTGGACCCTCATCGGCCGCCAGCGGCATCCGCGCGTGAGCCTCGCCCTCCTCCACGCTCCCGAGACGACGCGACCACACGGGACGCCGCGGTGGCTCGAGCACCGTGCGGTGGCGACACACCACCACCTGCGCCGCGGGGACGACGACCACCTGGGGAGGCTCGCCCGCCATCTCTCGGGGGCGGCGACGTCGATCGTGCTCGGCGGCGGCGGCGCTCGGGGTCTCGGCCACCTCGGCGTGCTGCGCACTCTCGAAGCGCTGGGCATCCCCGTCGACATGGTCGGCGGCACCAGCATCGGCAGCATCATGGGGGTGGCGCCGGGCATGGGCTGGACGTCGGACGAGATCGATCGTGTGGTCGCCCAGGACCTCGTCAAGCTGAACGACTACACGCTCCCGGTGGCCTCGATCCTCCGCGGCGAGCGCATGACCGCGACGCTGCGCAAGCACTTCGGCGACATCGACATCACCGACCTGTGGGTGCCGTACTTCTGCACCGTGACCAACCTGAGCACCTCCCGCGCCGAGTACCTCGACGCCGGCCCGCTCGACCACGCCATCCGCGCCAGCATCTCCATCCCCGGCGTCCTGCCCCCGGTTCCGCGCGACGGCCACCTCCTGGTCGACGGCGGGGTGATCGACAACATCCCGGTCGGCGAGATGCGGCGCCGCAACCCGACGGGCTCGATCATCGCTGTCGACGTGGCTCCGGACGACGGCGAGGAGGCGTGCCACGACTTCGGCCTCTCGATGACCGGCTTCCGCGCCCTCCGGGCCCGCCGCCGGGGCGCAGGGCCGCCCGCGCTCGTGGCGACCAT
The DNA here is from genome assembly GCA_035540955.1 of Acidimicrobiales bacterium. Taxonomy (GTDB): domain Bacteria; phylum Actinomycetota; class Acidimicrobiia; order Acidimicrobiales; family CADCSY01; genus DATLFP01. Next base: position 12,312 of record DATLFP010000206.1, on the reverse strand, counting down.
GGTCAGGTCCAGCCTCGTGGCATCCGCCGGCGAGCGTGACCGCGTCATCCGCGATGGCGTGGCGGACCTGTACCTCGAGCTGCCGGTCGACTGTGGGAACCCGCTGGACTTCACGGTGGCGGACCGGGTGGTTCCGGCGGCCGCGGCGTCTGCCCTTCCCGCCCTCCAGGCGTGGTCCGACGCCCGCGCCCAACAGAGAAACGAGACACCCATGGCCCTCCACGTCCGAGCCGCGACGCCGCGTCGGGAGGTCATCGATCCCGCCCGTCGCCGGCGACGGCGCGGTGTGCTCCTCCTGACCCTGCGCGATGTGCAGCTGCGGGCAGCGCGGTTCGCGGCGGTGGTCGTCGGCATCGCCGTCGTGCTCACCTTGCTGTTCCTCATGACCGGGTTGACCGAGCAGTTCCACCGCGAGCCTCGCGACACGGTGGCCGGGTTCGGGGCGGATGGCTGGCTGCTGCGGGACGGGGCATCTGGCGCGTTCACGTCGGCGGCCACCATGCCGGCCGAGTCGGCGGCGCTGGTGGAGGGCGCCGATGCGGCGCCGGTCGTGATCGCTCGCCACAGCATCGTCGAGGGGAGCGGGGCGACCGACGTCGTCGTGATCGGCTACGCGGCCGGGCGTCTGGGACAGCCCGAGGTCGTCAGGGGTGCACTCCCGGACGCCGCCGGCGAGATCGTCGTCGATGGCGCGGCGGACCTCAGCGTCGGCGACACGACGGTGCTCGGCGGCACCTCCTTCGTGGTCTCGGGCCTCACCGACCGGCGCACGATGTTCGCGGGGATGCCGCTCGTCCACCTCCCGATCGCCGAAGCGCAGGCCCTCGTGTACCGGGGGCAGCCGCTGGCGACAGCGGTGCTCGTCGCCGGCACGCCGTCATCGGTCCCGGCCGGCTTCACCCTGCTGTCGCCGGACGCCGTGGCCGACGACGCCACCCGGCCGCTCGAGCGGTCGATCGCCTCGGTGAACCTCATACGGCTGCTGCTCTGGCTGGTCGCGGCCCTGATCATCGGCACCATGACCTACCTCTCCGCCCTCGAGCGGCGTCGGGACGTCGCCGTGCTGAAGGCAGTCGGCGCCTCGACCGTGCAGCTCGGGGCGTCCATCGCCCTGCAGGGTGTCGTGATCGCGCTGGTTGCGGCTGCCGGTGCGGGCGTGCTCCAGGCGATCGTCGCGCCCGTCTTCCCCCTCGACGTCTCGGTGCCGAGCCGGGCGCTGCTGCAGGTGCCGCTCATCGCCGTGGTGGTGAGTCTGCTCGCCGGCGTCGTCGGCCTTCGCAAGGCGGTGTCGACCGACCCCGCTCTCGCCTTTGCCGGACCAGGATCATGACCGGAGAGCCAATGCTGCAGATCCGCGACCTCGTCATCGAGTACCAGTCCGGCGGGTATGCCGTCCGTCCGATCGACGGGTTCAACCTCGAGGCCGTCGCCGGTGAGCTCGTCGTGCTCCTCGGTCCATCGGGCTGCGGCAAGACGTCGTTGCTCTCGACCCTGGGCGGCATCCTGCGGCCGACAGCCGGCACCATCGAGGTGGACGGGGTCGCCGTCAGCGACCTCAGCGGCGCCGACCTCGCCGACTACCGGCAGCGGAAGGTCGGCTTCGTCTTCCAGGCGTTCAACCTGGTGCCGTCGCTCAACGCCCGCGAGAACGTCGCCATCCCGCTCATCATGGCCGGCGTCAAGCGCAAGGCGGCGCTGCAACGCGCCGACACCCTGCTGGCGCGGGTGGGGCTGGCCGAACGGGGCCACCACAAGCCGTCGAAGCTCTCCGGCGGCCAGATGCAGCGGGTGGCGGTGGCACGGGCGCTGGCGGCCGATCCGCCGGTCCTGCTCGCCGACGAGCCAACCGCCAACCTCGACTACATCCAGGCGGAGGGGATCATCTCCCTGCTGCGCGAGCTGCGGTCGGATGGCCGGCTCATCATCGTGTCCAGCCACGACGACCGGTTGGTGCCCATCGCCGACCGGGTCGTGCATCTCGTGCCCGAGTTCAGGGAGGACGACACGCCGCCGCAGACCATCGAGGTCGACGCCGGCGCCACGATCTTCGAGCAGGGCTCCCGGGGCGAGCTCGTCTACCTGGTCGAGTCCGGCGCCGTCGAGATCGTCAGGCAGAAGGTCGACGGTTCCGTCGAGCAGCTCGCGGTGATCGGACCGGGCGAGTACTTCGGCGAGCTCGGTCCCCTCATGGGCTTCCCCCGCTCGGCGACTGCCGTCGCCTCCCGCCCGTGCCGGCTACGGGCATGCAGCGTTCGCGACTTCCGAGCCGAGCTCGTCCACGCCACCGCCGGCACGAGGGCGTCAGCCGGCTGAGCGCCGGAACGCCTCGACGACCCGCGCCCGCCAGTCGAACAGGGCCGCGGGCGCGGCGGCGTCAGGGGAGCGTCCGAGGCGCACGACGATGAGGTCGAGGGCGGGGCACAAGAGGATCGACTGGCCGTCGTAGCCGCTGGCCCACCACGACCCGAGGTCGTCGCCCACCACCCACCAGTGGGCGCCGTGGAGGCGCCCGGTGTCAGTGTCCACCGAGCGAGCCACCCGGCCGTGGTCGACCCAGCCCTCGGGGAGCAGCCGTCGGCCGTCCCACACGCCGTCGCGCAGGTAGAGGAGCCCGAACTTGGCGAACTGGCGGGCGGGGGCGTACAGGTACGACGAGCCGATCCACGCGCCGGCGGCGTCGAAGCCGAGCCGGGCGTCGGTGATGCCGATGGGGTGGAGCAGGCGGTCCTGGAGGAAGTGCTCCATGTCGTCGCCCCGCCCGACGACGCGCGAGACGATGCCGGAGACGATGTTGCTCGTCCCGCTCGAGTAGTTGAACCGCTCGCCGGGAGCGGCGGCCGCGGGCCGGGACTCGGCGTAGGCCACCACGTCGTCCTTCCCGGCCCCGAAGAGCATCTCGATGACGTCGGAGACGCCGGCGTCGACGTAGTCCTCGGCGAAGGCCAGGCCGTCCCGCATCGCCAGCAGGTCCTCGAGCCGGATCGCGGCGCGCTCGTCGGCGCGCCACGCCGGGACGGGGGCCGGCGCGTCCGGAACGAGGCGACCCTCGCCGACGAGGATCCCGACCGCGGCATGCAGGAACGACTTGGCCATCGACCACGACAGGAGCTGCGTCTCGGGGCCCACCGCCTCGTGGGGGCGATCCCAGTGCTCCAGGGCGCCGCCGTACCGCTCGGTGAGCAGGCGGCCGTGCTGGACCACCACGACGGCATAGGTGGTGCCGAAGACCCCACCGGAGAAGACCTCGTCGAGGAGCGGGTCGAGGTCGACGCCCGCCGGCACCTCGCCCTCCGGCCACTCCCCGGTCGGCCAGGGCGCACCCGGCGGCTGGGGTGGGATTCGGACCGGTGCTGTCATCGGCGCCATCGTTGCGCAAGACTGCGCCGATGCGCCGCCTCGGAGCTCTCGCCGTCCTGCCCGCCCTCCTCCTCGTCGCCGGTTGCGGCGACGACGACGACGGGGGCGGCGGGTCGGCATCGGGTGGTGGAAGCGGCAACTTCTGCGCCCGAGCTGCGGTCTTCCAGGAGCGCTTCGACGAGCTCGACAGCCAGTTCAGCGGCGACGAGGCGCCCTCGGGCGAGGTGTTCGAGGAGGCCGCTGCGGCCATCAGCGAGCTCGCCGACGGGGCACCGGGCGAGATCCGCGACGACCTCCGCACGATCGCCGATGGCGTCCGCGAGATCGCCGAGGTCTTCGGCGACCTCGACTTCTCGGATCCGTCGTCGTTCTCCGAGGAGCAGATGGCCGAGCTCGAGGAGGTCGGCGAGCGGATGGAGGCCATCGGTGAGGAGGTCGAGGCCGCCAGCGGGCGGGTCGAGGTCTACCTCGAAGAGGAGTGCGGCATCACCATCGACGACGAGTAGCCGCTGAGGTTCGGCGACCGCGGAAGGTGGGCAAGACGGTGAGGAAGTGTCTCACCGTCTCAGTCGCCTGCTGGCCCTCGTCGTCGCCGGCGGCGCGCTCCTCGCCATCACCGCGGCCCTCCTGACGCCCGCCGTCGGGACCGTCCTGACCGCTCACGAGACGACGGTGACCGGCGAGATCGACCTCGCGTCGCTGGCCCAGCGCTCCCAGATCCTCGACGCCAACGGTGACCTCATCACCTACCTCTACCGCGAGGAGAACCGCGCGGTCATCCCTCTCGAGCAGATGCCGACGGCCCTGGTCGACTCTGTGCTCCAGGTCGAGGACGCCTCGTTCTGGCACCACGGCGGCATCGACGTGCAGGCGATCGGCCGAGCGCTGCTCACCAACGTGGAGTCCGGCAGCATCGAGCAGGGCGGCTCGACCATCACGCAGCAGCTCGTGAAGAACCTGCTCCTCGATCCTGAGCAGAGCATCGGGCGCAAGGTCCGCGAGGCGGTGCTGGCGGTGAAGCTCGAGGACCGCATGTCCAAGGAGGAGATCCTCGAGCGCTACCTGAACACCGTGTACCTCGGGAACGGGACCTACGGCGTCCAGGCCGCCGCCGAGCTCTACTTCGGGGTCAGCGCCGAGGACCTCGACCGCGCGCAATCGGCGTTCCTCGCCGGCCTGATCCGGAACCCCGTCGGCTACGACCCCTTCGTACAGCCGGATGCGACGCGAGCGCGGCGCGACCTCGTCGCCGACATCCTCCACGAGCGCGGCAGCATCACCGAGGAGGAGGCAGCGGCGATCAAGGAGACGCCCATCCCGAGCGAGCCCTTCGAGCTGGTCCCGAGGCCGAAGGACTACTTCATCCAGGAGGTCATCCAGCGGCTGCTCGACGACCCCCGTCTGGGCGAGACGCAGTCGCAGCGGTACTCCGCCCTCTTCCGGGGCGGGCTCACCATCAGGACGACTCTCGACCCGCGCAAGCAGTGGCTGGCGACGGCCGCCGTCGCCGACGTCCTGCCCGACACCGACGGGCGGTTCACCGCTGCGGTGGTGAGCGTGGAGCCGGGGACGGGCGCGGTGCGGGCGATGGTCGGCGGACCCGGGTTCGAGGAGGCCAAGTACAACATCACGACCCAGGGCGTCGGCCGCCAGGCGGGGTCGTCGTTCAAGCCGTTCGTGCTGGCGGCGGCGATCGACGCCGGCATCTCGCCCCGCAGCCGGATCAACGGGATCGGGCCGTGCCGGCTGCCCAACGAGGGGGGCACGCCGGACCCGTGGGAGGTCAGCAACTACGACGGCTCCCGGGGCGGGATCATGGACCTCGTCACCGCCACCCAGCGGTCGATGAACTGCGCGTACGCCCGCCTCGCCCTCGTCGTCGGCCTCGACGAGGTGGCGGCCACCACCGAGCGTCTCGGCATCACCTCGCCCCTGCCCGAGGTGCCGTCGATGGCACTCGGGGCCCTCGAGGTGCTCCCGATCGACATGGCCGCGGCGTACGCCACCTTCGCGAACGACGGCATCCACGCCGAGCCGTATCTCGTCGATGAGGTGCGGGACCGAAACGACCGCGTGATCTTCCGCCACGAGCCCGAGCTCCGGCTTGCCATCTCTCCTGATGCCGCCCGCACCGTGACCGCCATCCTCGAGGGCGCGGTGGCGAGCGGCACCGGCACCCGCGCCCGGTTCCCCGACCGGCGCGACGTCGCCGGCAAGACCGGGACCACCTCCGACTACGCCGATGCCTGGTTCGTCGGTTACACGCCACAGCTGGCGACGGCCGTGTGGATGGGATCTCCCACCGGCACCGCCGACAAGATGACCAACGTCGGCGGCGTGCGGGTGACCGGCGGGTCGTATCCGGCCCGCATCTGGCAGGCCTACATGGGACCGGCGATGGCGGACCTGGAGCCGGTGGACTTCCCGGCGGCGCCGCCGGCGGGGACGGGCGAGTACCTGTTCATCCCCGGGGAGCCGTCACGCCCACCGGGGCCCCGTCCGACCACGCCTCCCTCAGAGGACGCGCCCCCGCCCCGCGGTGGCGACGGCGACGGCGGCGGCGGCGGCGACAACCAGGGCGAAGGGCGCGGCCCGGGGCGGAGCGGCGGGGACAGCACCGGGGATGATGCGGATCAGCTGGTCGAGAGCGGCCAGACTGAGCCGAGTGGCTGACCTCCACCGACTGCTCGACGTCCAGGATCGCGACCTCGCACTCGACCAGCTCCGGCACCGGCACGAGCACCTGCCGGAGCGGGCGGCGCTCGCCGATCTCCGCACGACCCTGACGCGGCTCGACACCGAGCTCACGTCGGTGGAGGCCCGGCTGCACGACATCGAGGTCGCCCAGCGCAAGCTGGAGGACGAGGTGGCGTCCCTCGACGCCAAGGTGACGACCGAGACGGCGAAGCTCAACTCGGGGTCGATCACCGCGCCGCGCGAGATCCAGGCCCTCTCCGAAGAGGTGGACGCGCTGGGTCGCCGCAAGCGCGTGCTCGAGGACCAGGAGCTCGATCTGATGGAGGAGGCCGAGCCGCTGGCCGCCACGGTCGAGCGACTGAACGGGGAGCGGGACACGGCGGCCGCCGAGGTGGAGCGCCTCGGCGCGGCGGTGAGTCGGATCGAGGCCGAGATCGACGCCGAGGTCGAGCGCGTCCGCGGCGAGCGGGCGGCGGCCGCCGCCGACATCACCGCCGAGCTGCTCGAGCGCTACGAGAAGCTCCGCACCCGGCTCGGCGGCATCGGAGCGGCCCGCCTCGACGGCGATCGGTGCCTCGGGTGCCACATCTCGCTGCCCGCGATGGAGGTCGACGCCATCCGCCACGCCCCTCCCGACGCGGTGGTGACCCACGAGGAGTGCGGCCGGATCCTGGTGCGCTGACGTGCTCCTCTGGTTCGCCGGGACCTCCTTCCTCGCCGTGTGGCTCGTGTTCCGCGATCCGGCCATCGACCACCGGATGGTGATGGCCGGCGCCGTCCTGCCCGACGTGGTCGACGGCGCCACCGGCGGGCCCTGGGTGTTCCACAGCGTGCTCGCGTCGGTCGGCCTCCTCGCTCTGGTCATGGCCGCGACCGTCCGCCGCCGCCTGCTCCGGCGCCGGCTGATCGTGCTGCCCATCGGGACGTTCCTCCACCTCGTCTTCGACGGGGCGTGGGGCGACACCGACACGTTCTGGTGGCCGTTCACCGGCGGGTTCGGCGAAGGTCGCCTGCCGAGCATCGAGCGGGGCGTGCTGTCGCTGGTGCTCGAGGTCGTCGGTCTCGCCATCTTCGTGTGGGCGTACCGCCGCTTCCGGTTGGGCGAGCGCGAGCACCGCGATCGGTTCCTGCGAACGGGACGCCTGCCCCGGGAGCTGGTGTCGTGACCCTGTACCTGGTCCGCCACGGGCGCACGGCGGCGAACGCCGGCGGCCTCCTGCTGGGCCGGGCCGATCCCGCGCTCGACCCCGCCGGGCGCGAGCAGGCGGCATCGCTGCGATCGGTGGTCGCGGCCCCGGCGCGCGTCGTGTGCTCGCCGCTCGCCCGGTGCCGGGAGACGGCGGAGGCGTTCGGGGTGCCGGTGGAGATCGACGATCGATGGGTCGAGCTCGACTACGGCGAGTGGGACCAGACGCCCATCAGCGCGGTCACCCGGGAGCAGTGGGCGCGGTGGCGAGCCGACCTCGACTTCCGGCCGCCGTCGGGGGAGTCGCTCCGGGAGCTCGGCGCGCGGGTCCGGGCCGCGTGCGACGACCTGGCGGAGGCCGCCCGCGAGGCCGATGTCGTCGTGGTGACCCACGTGTCGCCCTACAAGGCGGCGCTGGCGTGGGCGCTGGGCGTGGGCGATGAGATCACGTGGCGGCTGCACGTCGTCCCCGCCTCGGTGTCCCGGATCGAGGTGCGCGCCAGCGGCCCGGTGGTGCTGAGCTTCAACGAGATCGCGCACCTCCCGGCGTGAGCCGTACCGTGGTGGGGATGCGGAGCACCGCCGAGCTCATCACCCTCCGCCCGAACGACCGGTGCTGGTGCGGGAGCGGGCGGAAGTTCAAGGTGTGCCACCAGCGGTCGACCGAGTCGGTGCGGCCGGGCACGGTGAGCCCTCGGCGCACGGTTCCCGACCACATCGAGCTCCCCGAGTACGCCCGCACCAACGAGGTGGTCAAGCGCCCCGAGTCGCCGGTCAAGCCGCCCGACGTGCTCGACCGCATGCGCCGCACCTGCCGGGTCGCCGCCGACACGCTGATCGAGGTCGGTCGCCACGTCGCCCCCGGCATCACCACCGACGAGCTCGACGCCATCTGCCACGAGCTCGCCGTCGCCGCCGGCGCGTACCCGAGCCCGCTCGGCTACGGGGGGCCCGACAACCCGTTCCCGAAGTCGGTGTGCACCTCGGTGAACGAGGTGATCTGCCACGGCATCCCCGATGACCGCCCGCTCCGCGACGGTGACATCGTGAACCTCGACGTCACCCTCTTCCGGGAGGGCGTGCACGGCGACACCAACGCCACGTTCGTCGTCGGCCGCACCGATCCGCTCAGCGAGGCGCTGATCGACGTGACCCGGGGGTGCCTGCAGCGCGCCATCGCCGCGGTCCGTCCCGGCGAGCGGCTCCGGGTGATCGGGCGCGCCATCGAGGACCACGCCGAGGCCAACGGCTTCTCGGTGGTGCGCGACTTCATCGGTCATGGCGTGGGGGAGCAGTTCCACACCGCGCCCGAGGTTCCGCACTACGACGCCGGCTCCCAGCTCGTGCTCGAGCCGGGGATGGTGTTCACCATCGAGCCGATGATCGCCGTCGGCTCGTGGCGGGTGCGGATGTGGGACGACGGGTGGACGGCGGTCACCGAGGATCGCAAGCGCACGGCGCAGTTCGAGCACACCGTGCGGGTCACCGATGACGGCTGCGAGATCCTCACGGTCCCGACCGACACCGCCGGTCACCCGTACTGGGCCGCCGGCTAGCGGCGGCGCTGGAGGAGCTTCTTCAGCGAGCGGAAGAGCTTCATGATCGGACCCATCGGTCACCCCCCTCCGGGTTGGGGCCACCGTACGGGACGGGCGGGAGCTCCCGATGGCAGGATGCCGGGCATGTCCGGTACTCCCGACTACGAGCAGATCGTCTACGCGGTCGACGGCGGCGTCGCCACCGTCACGCTGAACCGCCCGGAGAAGCTGAACGCCATGACCGCCCAGATGGGGGCGGAGATGGCGGATGCCATGGCCGAGGCCGACGAGGACGACGAGGTCCGCGCCGTGGTGGTGACCGGCGCCGGCACGGCGTTCTGCGCCGGCGCCGACCTCGGCGGAGGCAAGGACACGAAGGGCTTCGGCGACAGCTGGGGCGGGGTCGAGCGGACCTACCGGCGCCGGAGTCCCCAGCACGTGCGCAAGCCGGTCATCGCCGCCATCAACGGGGCGGCGGTGGGTGCGGGGCTCACGTGGCCGCTGCAGTGCGACGTCCGCTTCGTGGCCGAGGACGCCAAGCTCGCCTTCGCCTTCGTGCGCCGCGGCGTGATCCCCGAGCTTGCCTCCCACGGCATCCTCCCGCGGCTCATCGGGATCGAGGCGGCCTTCGACCTGCTCGTCACCGGGCGGACGTTCCTCGGCGCCGAGGCGGCCGAGCTCGGCATGGCCCGGCGAGCGCTGCCCGCCGCGGAGGTGCTCCCCGCCGCGCTCGCCTTCGCCCGCGAGATCGCGGTGCACAGCGCGCCGGTGTCGGTCGCCATCGCCAAGCGGCTCATCTGGGAGGGCGTGCACGAGCCGCTGAGCCGGGTCGCTCAGAAGGAGGGGAAGCTGTTCGCCTGGGTGACCCGCCAGGCCGACGCCCGCGAGGGTGTGGTGGCGTTCTTCGAGAAGCGGGAGCCGGCGTGGAACCTCCGGGTCGGCGCCGACTACCCCGACTGGCCCCAGTAGCCCTCGCTCGTCGACGGCGCCTGCTCAGGGCTGGGAGCGCTGGGTCCCGGTCTTGAGCTCCTTGAAGGGCACGTCGCGGTCGACCTGGGGTTCCTTGGGGAGACCGAGGACCCGCTCGCCGATGATGTTGCGCTGGATCTCGTCGGTGCCGCCGGCGATCGAGGACGACTGCACGCTGAGCGCCATCGACTGGAACGCCCCGCCGTGCGGCGCGTCGTCGCCGTCGAGCATCCCGGCCGGGCCGAGCACTTCCATCGCGAGGTCCCGCGAGCGACGTCCGAGCTCGGAGGCGGCCAGCTTCGCGGTCGACACCGCGGGGCCCGGCTGCTTGCCGCGCTGGGCGGCGGCGCGGGCCCGGAGCCCGGAGAGGCGCTGCGTCTCGGACAGGGCCTGGTGGGCCGCCAACCGCTGGCGGATCACGGCGTCGCCGGCGCGGCCCTGCTCGGCGGCCAGCTCGCGCAGGGCGGCCGACGACCGGGTCCGCTGGTTCATCGCCATCTGGCTCTGCTCGGCCCCGGCGCGGGCGAGGAGCTCCCCACAGGCGCGGTCGAGCAGGCCCGCCTTCTCCCCGGGCGTGCCGGCCGGCGTGCCGCCGCGGCCGCCCTGGGTGAGGCCCTGCCGCTCGTAGGCGAGGGTGGCGACCGCGACCATCCAGCCGTCGTTCACCGAGGAGATGACCCGGTCGTCGCCCACGACGGCGTCGTTGAAGAACACCTCGTTGAAGTGGGACGCCCCGTTCATCTGCTTGAGCGGGCGCACTTCGATGCCGGGCTGGTCCATGTCGATGATGAAGTAGGTGAGGCCGCGGTGCTTCGGGTTGTCGACGTTGGTGCGGGCCACGAGCATCCCCCGGTCGGCGACCTGCGCGCCTGAGGTCCACACCTTCTGGCCGTTGACGATCCACACGTCGCCGTCCTGCACGGCGCGGGTGCTCGACGACGCGAGGTCGCTGCCGGCGCCCGGCTCGCTGAACAGCTGGCACCACGACTCGAGGCCCGAGGCGAGGCGGAGCACCCACGCGTCGCGCTGCTCGTCGGTGCCGTGGTCGAGGACGACGGGCGCGCCCATGATCTGGCCGAGGCCGAACGGCGCCGACACCGCGCCGGCCGCGGTGAGCTCCTCCTGCACGATGCGGCTGTCGGCGGCCGACAGGCCGAGCCCGCCGTAGCCCTTCGGGAAGTGGGGGTAGGCGAAGCCAGCGCCCGCCAGGCGCCCCCACCACTCCCGCAACGTCAGGTCGGGCGACCACTGCTCGCCCAGCCACTCCCGGATCTCGGTTCGCAGGTCGGCCACGGATCCCCCCGATTCGCTAGCTCGCCGGCTCGAACAACCAGAGGTGCCGCCCATCGGGCAACGCCTCCCACGCCAGTCTGACGCGCATGCCCACGCGCACGTCGCCCGGATCGACGCCCACGATGTTGGACATCAGGCGGACGTCCTCGTCGAGCTGCACGAGGGCGACGGCGTAGGGCTCGGGCCGGGACATGACGCTGACGGCGTGGACCTTGCCGGTGCCCGCCGCCGCCGTCCAGTCGAGCTGGTCGGACAGGCACGCCGGGCACGTCGTGCGCGGGTACCAGAACGTGGTGCCGCAGCTCCGGCACCGGGGGAGCCGGAGCTCCTGCTGGCGGGTGCCGTCCCAGAACTCGTGGAGCTCGGGGTCGGCCGGCGGTTCCATGCCGCGGAGGGTCACAGGGATGCCTCCGATCCGAGCACCACGGTCGACATGGCGCTGAGGACGCCGCCCGAGCCGGACGCGATGGCGACGTCGCACCGGTCGAGCTGCCGGTCGCCGGCCTCGCCCCGCAGCTGGCGGACTGCCTCCACGATGAGGAACATCCCGTACATGCCGGGATGCGTGTAGGAGAGCCCGCCGCCGTTGGTGTTGGTGGGCAGGGCGCCGCCGGGACCGAGGCGGCCGTCCTCGACGAAGGCCCCGCCTTCGCCCTTGCCGCAGAAGCCGAGGTCCTCGAGCAGCAGCAGGGTGGTGATGGTGAACGAGTCGTAGAGCATCAGCAGGTCGACGTCGTCGTGGCCGACGCCGGCCATCGCCATCGCCGCCCGACCCGACTGCACGGTGCCGGTGCTCGTGAGGTCCGGCATCTGGCTGATGATCGAGTGGGTGGTGCACGAGCCGGTGCCGAGCACGTACACCGGGGGCTTGGCCAGGTCCTTGGCGCGGTCGGCGCTCACCATCACGAACGCGCCGGCGCCATCGGTCTGCAGGCAGCAGTCGAGCTTGTGCAGCGGCGAGCAGATCATCTCCGAGGCGAGGACGTCGTCGATGGAGACGGGGTCCTGGAACCGGGCTCGGGGGTTCTTCACCGCCCACTCCCTCGTCGACACCGCGATCTGGGCCAGCTGCTCGGCGGTGGTCCCGAACTCGTGCATGTGGCGGCTGGCGGCGAGGGCATAGGCCCCGATCGGCATGCGCAGCCCGAAGGGCGCCTCCCACGCGGCGCCGGGGTAGAGCCCGCCGCCGTTGGTGTTGGTGGGCAGGGCGCCGCCGGGACCGAGGCGGCCGTCCTCGACGAAGGCCCCGCCTTCGCCCTTGCCGCAGAAGCC
>DATLFP010000205.1:0-15152 GCA_035540955.1 Acidimicrobiales bacterium | reverse complement strand
CGGCGATCTCGCGCATCGAGGTGGAGCGCACGCGTGCGGGAGATCGCGCATGAGCAGATCGCGGATCTTCCAATCCTCGATCAGGTAATCGGTGTACTCCTTGTCGGAGAACCACCGCGACTTCCAGTCGGTGGTGATCCCCAGACGGAACCCGTACGGGTTGACCTTCTGACCCATTACTTGTCCTCTTCCTCGGCCTCTTCGGCCGCAGCGGCGACCTGAGCGTCGGGATCGACGATCCCCTGCTCCTCTTCGGCCTCGGCGACCTCGGTCGCCGTCGGCTCGTCGGCGGTCTCGGCGGTCGCCTCGACAGCTGCTTCCTGCTGGTCGACGATCCCAGCGTCCGATGCATCGGTCTCCGGCGCGTCGGTCTGACTCATCGGGGCATCGGCTGCCGCTTCCACTGCGGGCTCGGTCTGGTCGACGATGCCCTGTTCCTCGGTTGTCGAAGGCTGCCCTTCGCCTTCGACGGCCGAGGACCGTCGGCGACGGCGACGGCGGCCCTGCTGCTCGAGCTGCTGGCCGGCGACGCGCGCCGCCCGGCTACCCGGCCGGGCCGCGTCCTTGGCCTTCTTGCGCTCGAGGCGGTCCTCGGGAAGCCGGCTCACGATGATCGTGATGTGGCAGGTCCGCTTGCGGATTCGGCCGGCCCGCCCCCGAGCCCGGGGGCGGAAGCGGCGCAGCGTCTTGCCCTCGTCGGCGAAGCACGCCGCCACGTAGAGGTCGTCGGCGATCTGCTCGTCGTTGTGCTCGGCGTTGGCCACCGCGCTGCGCAGCAGCTTGCGGATGACCTGGGCCGCCTCCCGCTCGGAGAACTTGAGGATCTCATCCGCGGTCTGCACGTCCTGGTTGCGGATCAGGTCGAGGACGACCCGCGCCTTGTAGGCCGACATGCGCACGTGGCGCACGCTGGCCCTGGTGCCGGGACGCTCGTTGGTCTTGCCCGTCGTGGGCACCGTGGTCGCAGCCATCTACCGCCGTCCCTTCGCGCCCCGCTCCTGGCCGGCGTGGAACCGGAAGGTGCGGGTGGGGGCGAACTCGCCGAGCTTGTGGCCCACCATCGACTCGGTGATGTAGACGGGCACGTGCTTGCGGCCGTCGTGGACCGCGATCGTGTGCCCGACCATCTCGGGGATGATCGTGGAGCGCCGCGACCAGGTCTTGATCACGCGCTTCTCGTTGGCCTCGTTCAGGTTGTCGACCTTCTTGAGGAGGTGGCCGTCGACGAACGGGCCCTTCTTGAGACTGCGAGGCATGGTGTCCCTACCTCCGGGCGCCGCGCGTGCGGCGACGACGGATGATGAGCTTGTCGGATTCCTTGTGCTGGCGGCGGGTGCGGCCCTCGGGCTTGCCCCACGGCGAGACGGGGTGGCGGCCACCGGAGGTCTTGCCCTCGCCACCGCCGAGCGGGTGGTCGACCGGGTTCATGGCGACGCCGCGGGTCTGGGGCTTGACGCCCTTCCACCGGTTGCGCCCGGCCTTGCCGATCTTGATCAGCTCGGCCTCGGCGTTGCCGACCTCGCCGATGGTGGCGCGGCAGTCGATCGGGACCCGCCGCATCTCGGTGCTCGGCAGCCGCAGGGTGGCGAAGTCGCCCTCCTTGGCCACGAGCTGCACGCTCGAACCGGCGCTGCGGGCCATCTTGCCGCCGGCTCCCGCCTTGAGCTCGACGTTGTGCACCGTGGTGCCGACCGGGATGTAGCGCATGGGCAGGGCGTTGCCGATGCGGATGTCGGCGCCCTGGCCGTTCTGCAGCTTGTCGCCGACCTTGATGTCGCGCGGGGCGAGGATGTAGCGCTTCTCGCCGTCGTGGTAGTGGAGCAGCGCGATCCGGCAGTTGCGGTTCGGGTCGTACTCGATGGCGGCCACCGTGGCGGGGACGCCGTCCTTGTTCCGCTTGAAGTCGATGATGCGGTACTGCTGCTTGTGACCACCGCCCTTGTGGCGGGCGGTCTTGCGGCCGTAGCTGTTGCGCCCGCCGGTGTTCGGCTTCGGCGCCAGCAGCGACTTCTCCGGCTTGGTCTTGGTGATCTCCGAGAAGTCCGAGACCGTCTGGAAGCGACGGCCCGGGCTGGTCGGCTTGCGCTTGCGAAGAGGCATGGGATCAGCCCTCGAACAGATCGATGGTGTCGCCCTCGACGAGGGTGACGACGGCACGCTTGGTCGACGCTCGGCGACCCATGGTCCAGGAGCGCCGGTTGCGCTTGCGCTTGCCCTGGCGGTTGAGCGTGTTCACCTTCTCGACGCGGACGTTGAAGATCGACTCGATCGCCTGGCGGATCTGGACCTTGTTGGCGTCGGGGTGCACGGTGAAGGTGTAGGCGTTGTGGTCGATGAGCCCGTAGGACTTCTCGCTCACGACCGGGGCGATGATGACGTCGCGAGCGTCCACTACGAGGTCTCCTCGGTCGTCTCGGCAGGCGCCGGCTCGGCGGCCGGTGCCTCGGTGGTCGGGTCGGAGCCGTGGGTGACGGCGACGGCGATCTCGCTGGTGGTCGTGGTGGTGGTGCTGCCCGGCAGCGTGTCCCGCGTGAACAGGACGACGTCGCTGACGAGCACGTCGTAGGCGTTCAGCTCGGTGGCGAGGATCGGGTGGCACCCCGCCAGGTTCCGGAACGACAGGGCCACGTCGAGCTCGTCAGGCCCGCACACGACGAGGACCTTCTTGTCGGTGAGGCCGAGCGCGGCGAGTGCCGCCTTGGCCGCCTTGGTGCTGGGCTTGTCGATCGCCCAGCGGTCGAGCACGACGATGTCACCGCTGGAGGCCCGGTCCGACAGCGCCGAGAGCAGGGCGAGGCGGATCATCTTCTTGGGGGTGCGCTGGGCGTAGGAGCGGGGCTTGGGCCCGAGGGCGACACCGCCGCCCACCCACTGCGGGGAGCGGATCGAGCCCTGGCGGGCCCGGCCGGTGCCCTTCTGCTTCCAGGGCTTGGCGCCGCCCCCCCGCACCTCGGCGCGGGTCTTGGTCGACTGGGTGCCGGCGCGGGCGCCGGCGAGCTGCGCGGTGACGACCTGGTGCATCACCGGCACGTTGGGCTGGATGCCGAACACGGCGTCGTCGAGCTCGACGCTGCCGGCGTCGGCGCCCTGCTGGTTCTTCATCGTGAGGGTGGCCATCGCTACTTCCCGTTCTTCGCGCTCTTCACGGCGTCACGGACGAGGACCAGCCCGCCGCGGGGGCCCGGGACCGAGCCCTTCACGAGCAGCAGCTGACGCTCGGGATCCGCCGACACGACCTCGAGGTTGAGGGTGGTGACCTTCTCGGCCCCGGTGCGGCCGGCCATCTTGGTGCCTTTGAACACCCTCGACGGGGTGGCGCAGGCACCGACCGAGCCGGGCGCCCGATGCTTCTTGTGGTTGCCGTGGGACGCGCCCTGACCCTTGAAGTTGTGGCGCTTCATGACGCCGGTGAAGCCCTTGCCCTTCGAGATGGCGGTGACGTCGATGCGCTCGCCGGCCGCCAGCAGCTCGACCGACAGCTCCTGACCCACGGTGTAGGCGCTGGCGTCGTCGACCCGCAGCTCGACGAGGCGGGTGCCGGGCTCGACGCCGTTCTTCTCGAAGTGGCCGGCCTCGGGCTTGGTGAGCGTGCGGGCCCGCTTGGAGCCGTAGGTCACCTGCACGGCGCTGTAGCCGTCGGTGTCCGGGTGCTTCACCTGCACGACCCGCGCCGGGGTGACCTTCAGCACGGTGACGGGCACGACCCGGTTCTGGTCGTCCCAGACCTGGGTCATGCCCACCTTCTCGCCCACGATCGCCTTGGTTGCCATGGCGGCTGCACTTTCCCTTGCTTCTCACCCCGCTCGGAGCGGCTGCCCCGAGCGACCTTGACCCTCGCTCGAGCGGGGGCCCCGGATTCACGCGAACGCTCCGCTCGGGCGGACCCGGCGGAGCGCTGGTTGAGTTGTGCCGTTCGGTTCCCGCCACGTGCTGCTGCGGTGCGCGGGCCTGATCGGACGTCGATTCGGACCTGGTCGCCCGAGACCGAGAGGTCTCAGGGCACGAAGGGGAAAGCGTAGCGGTCTCCCGGGAGACCGGCAAAGGGCTCCCCGACGGCCGGGGAGCGGGTGAGCGATGGCGGGAACGCCGGGGCCGGTCTCGGCGTTGGGTCCTGCGTGCGCCGCCTCCTCGTCGGGGCTGCGGGCGTGGCCGTGGCGGCCGCCGCGTTCGCCGTCTACTGGTTCGAGCCCCACAAGCTCTTCATCGACGACAAGGTCGACGAGGCGGTCCCGGTGGTGGCCGGCGCCGACGTCGGCGAGACGGTGCCCGACGGCTCCCGGCCCCCGGCCACCGCCGCCACGCCGCCCCTCGAGCCGGTCGAGCTGGCGGCCGGCGTGCTCCGGGGCATCCAGGGCCACGACGTCCGCGCCGGCCGGGCGGTGGTGCTCGAGCTGCCCGATGGCACCCGGTTCCTGCGCCTCGAGGACCTGGACGCCGAGAACGGGCCCGATCTGAAGGTGTACCTGTCGGCCGAACCCCACGACGGCCGTGACGCCGCGCACGACGACGACTACGTGAACCTGGGCGGGCTCAAGGGCAACATCGGCTCCTCGAACTACGAGATCCCGCCGGAGGTCGACCTCGCCCACCACGCGACCGCGGTGATCTGGTGCGAGCGGTTCTCGGTCGGCTTCGCCGTCGCCCCCCTCACGCCTGGTGCTGGACGAGGGTGAGCACGTTGCGGTCGGGGTCCTCCACGAAGGCGAGGACCCCGCCCCACGGCTGGACCTCGGGTCCGGCGAGGATCGTGACCCCCTTGGCCCGCAGAGCGGCCACCGCCGCCTCGCAATCCTCGACCGTGAAGGAGAACCCGGCGACCCGGCCGACCAGGCCCTCGGACTCCTCGTCGGCGTCGTCGACCTGCTCGAGCACGAGGTCGGCGCCGCCGGTGACGAAGAGGGCGTAGCCCGGACCGCTCGACCGCTCCTCGAGTCCGAGCCCGCGGGCGTAGAACCTGCGAGCCAGCGTGATGTCCCGCGTGAACACCCGCACGGCTTCGATCGGCCCGACCACAGCGGAGAGTCAACCACCCAGAACGCGAAGAGGCCCGGCCGAAGGCACGCCCGCACAACGCAAAGAGACCCGGCCGAAGGCCGGGTCTCTCACGCGAGCGAAGCGAGCCCCACGCGCCGTCCAGGCGCAGGCCGGGGGGTTGGAGAGGGGGGCGCAGCGCCCCCTCTCACGTTATGCCTGCTGGATCTTGATCTCGATGTCCACGCCGGCGGGCAGCTCGAGCCGCTGCAGCGAGTCGACGGTCTTGGGCGTCGGCTCGAGGATGTCGAGCAGGCGCTTGTGGATCCGCATCTCGAAGTGCTCGCGGCTGTCCTTGTCCTTGTGCGGTGAGCGGATCACCGTGTAGCGGTGCTTCTCCGTGGGGAGCGGCACCGGCCCCCGGACCGAGGCCTGGGTGCGCACGACCGTCTCGACGATCTTCTTCGTCGACTGATCGATGATCTCGTGGTCGTAGGCCTTGAGCCGGATCCGGATCTTCTGGGCCATGGCTACTTGATGATCTTCGTGACGCGGCCCGAGGCCACAGTGCGGCCACCCTCACGGATGGCGAAGCGGAGGCCCTCCTCCATGGCGATCGGCTGGATCAGCTCGACCTTGATGGAGGTGTTGTCGCCGGGCATGACCATCTCGGTGCCCTCCGGCAGGGAGATGTGCCCGGTCACGTCGGTGGTCCGGAAGTAGAACTGCGGCCGGTAGTTGGTGAAGAACGGCTTGTGACGGCCGCCCTCCTCCTTGCTCAGGACGTAGATCTGGCCCTCGAACTCGGTGTGCGGAGTGATCGAGCCCGGCTTGCAGAGCACCTGGCCCCGCTCGACGTCTTCCTTCTTGGTGCCGCGGAGGAGGGCGCCGATGTTGTCGCCGGCCCGGCCCTCGTCGAGGATCTTGCGGAACATCTCGACGCCGGTGCAGGTCGTCTTCTGGGTGTCCTTCAGCCCGACGATCTCGACCTCGTCGCCGGTGTGGATGATGCCCTGCTCGACCTTGCCGGTGACCACGGTGCCACGACCGGTGATGGTGAAGACGTCCTCGATCGGCATCTGGAAGGGCTTGTCGAGGTCGCGCTCGGGCTCGGGGATGTAGGAGTCGACCGCATCCATGAGCTCTTCGATCTTGGGCGTCCACTCGGCGTCGCCTTCGAGCGCCTTGAGCGCCGAGACCCGGATGACCGGGGTGTCGTCGCCCGGGAACTCGTAGGCGCTGAGCAGCTCGCGCACCTCGAGCTCGACGAGGTCGAGCAGCTCCTCGTCGTCGACCATGTCGGCCTTGTTCAGGGCGACGATGATGTAGGGCACGCCGACCTGGCGGGCGAGCAGCACGTGCTCGCGCGTCTGGGCCATGGGCCCGTCGGTGGCGGCGACCACGAGGATGGCGCCGTCGATCTGGGCGGCGCCGGTGATCATGTTCTTGATGTAGTCGGCGTGGCCCGGCATGTCGACGTGGGCGTAGTGCCGGTTGTCGGTCTCGTACTCGACGTGCGCGATCGAGATCGTGATGCCGCGGGCCTTCTCCTCCGGCGCCTTGTCGATCTCGTCGAAGGCGTAGGCCTTGCCACCGTGCTTCTCGGTGAGGACCTTGGTGATCGCCGCGGTGAGCGTCGTCTTGCCGTGGTCGATGTGGCCCATCGTGCCGATGTTGACGTGCGGCTTGGTCCGCTCGAACTTCTCCTTGGCCATGCTGGTCCCTTCAGACTCTTTCTCTTGGATCGGTGGATCGGGAGGCCCTACTCGCCCCGGACCCGAGCGACGATCTCGTCAGCGATCGCCTTGGGCACCTGCTGGTACGAGTGGAACTGCATCGTGTACGTGGCACGGCCCTGGGTGCGCGAACGCAGGTCGGTAGCGTAACCGAACATGTCCGAGAGGGGCACCTGGGCTCGGATGACCATGGCGTTGCCCCGCTGCTCGTTGCCCTCGACCCGGCCCCGGCGGGCGTTGAGGTCGCCGAAGACGTCGCCCATGTACTCCTCGGGGGTGACGACCTCCACGTAGAAGATCGGCTCGAGCAGCACCGGGCTCGCCTTGCGGGCCGCCTCCTTGAACGCCATGGAGCCGGCGATCTTGAACGCCATCTCCGAGGAGTCGACGTCGTGGCTGGACCCGTCGGTGAGCACCGCTCGCACGTCGACGACCGGGTAGCCGGCGAGCACGCCCGACTCGAGGCTGCTCTGGATGCCCTGGTCGACCGAGGGGATGAACTCCCGGGGGATGCGCCCGCCGGTGATCTTGTCGACGAACTCGTAGCCGCCGCCGGGGCCCGTCGGCTCGAGGTCGATGACGACGTGGGCGAACTGTCCGGAACCACCGGTCTGCTTGACGTGGCGGTACACGACCTTCTCGACCTTGGTCGTGATGGTCTCGCGGTAGGCGACCTGGGGCTTGCCGACGGTGGCGTCGACCTTGAACTCCCGCAGCATGCGGTCGACGATGACCTCGAGGTGGAGCTCGCCCTGCCCGGAGATGACGGTCTGCCCGGTCTCCTCGTCGGTGCGGACCTGGAAGGTCGGGTCCTCCTCGGAGAGGGCTTGCAGTGCCTTGGACAGCTTGTCCTGATCGGCCTTGGTCTTCGGCTCGACGGCGACGTGGATGACCGGCTCCGGGAAGTCGATCGCCTCGAGGACGATGGCCGACTTCTCGTCGGTGAGGGTGTCGCCCGTGGTCGTGCCCTTGAGGCCGATGGCGGCGACGATGTCGCCGGCGAAGACCGCCTCGACGTCCTCGCGCGAGTTGGCGTGCATGCGCAGGAGGCGCCCGATGCGCTCCTTGCGGTCCTTCGTCGAGTTGTAGACGTACGACCCGGCCTCGAGCGTGCCCGAGTAGACGCGGAAGTAGGTGAGCTTGCCGACGTGGGGGTCGCTCATGATCTTGAACGCCAGGGCGGAGAAGGGCTCCTTGTCGTCGGCGCTCCGCTCGAGCTCCTCGATGCCCTTGGTGTCGAGACCCTTGACCGGCGGCAGGTCGAGGGGGCTCGGCAGGAAGTCGACGACGGCGTCGAGCATCGGCTGGACGCCCTTGTTCTTGAACGCCGAGCCGCACAGCACCGGCACGCACTCGTTGGCGATCGTGCCGTGCCGGAGCGCCCTGCGGAGGTCGTCGGCCGTGATCTCCTCCTCGCCGATGTACTTCTCCATGATGTTGTCGTCGAAGTTGGAGAGGATGTCGATCAGCTCGTGGCGGTAGGCCTCGGCATCGTCGACGAGCTCAGCGGGGATGTCGGTGATCTCCCACTCCTCGCCCTTCTTGCCCTCGGCGTCGGCCCACACGAGGCCCTTCATGCCGATGAGGTCGACGACGCCCTTGAAGTGGCCCTCGGCCCCGATGGGGATCTGCACGAGCGCGACCTTGGCGTCGAGGCGGTCGCGCATCGACTGCACGGCGGCGAAGAAGTCGGCGCCGATCCGGTCCATCTTGTTGACGAAGCAGATGCGGGGGACCTTGTACTTGTTGGCCTGGCGCCAGACGGTCTCGGACTGCGGCTCGACGCCGGAGACGGCGTCGAAGACGGCGACGGCCCCATCGAGCACCCGGAGCGACCGCTCGACCTCGACGGTGAAGTCGACGTGGCCCGGCGTGTCGATGATGTTGATGGTGTGGTCGCGCCAGGCACAGGTGGTGGCCGCCGAGGTGATGGTGATGCCCCGCTCCTGCTCCTGGACCATCCAGTCCATGACCGCGGTGCCCTCGTGGACCTCGCCGACCTTGTACGACTTGCCGGTGTAGTAGAGGACGCGCTCGGTCGTGGTGGTCTTGCCCGCGTCGATGTGCGCCATGATCCCGATGTTCCGGGTGCGCTCCAGGGTGTTCTGCCGACTTGCCATCAGGGCCTCTTCGCTGCGTTTCGTATGGGGGGAGGGTTCACGATCGGGCCGCGAGGGCTGATCGCTCGCAGGAAGGTCCTACCCAGGGGGCTGGACCCCCTGCGGATCGGGGGCTAGAAGCGGTAGTGGGCGAAGGCCCGGTTCGACTCCGCCATCTTCTGCAGGTCTTCCCGGCGCTTGACCGACGCGCCGATGCCGTTCGATGCGTCGAGCAGCTCGTTGGCGAGCCGTTCGGCCATCGTCTTCTCCCGGCGCTGGCGCGAGTAGCCGACGACCCAGCGGACGGCGAGGGTGCTGGCGCGGCGGGCCTTGACGTCGACCGGCACCTGGTAGGTCGCGCCACCGACACGGCGGCTCTTGACCTCGAGGGCGGGCTTGACGTTCTCGATCGCCCGCTTGAGGGTTGCGATCGGATCGCCCTGTGTCTTGTCCTTGATGATGTCGAGGGCGTCGTAGACGATGCGCTCGGCGAGCGTGCGCTTGCCCCGCTGGAGCACCTTGTTGACGATCTGGGTGACGAGCACCGACCGGTAGATCGGGTCGGGCATCAGGTCACGGCGGGGAGCGGGTCCCTTCCTCGGCATCGGATCAGCCCTCTCGCTTCGCGCCGTAGCGGCTGCGGGCCTGCTTGCGGTCGCGCACGCCGGCGGCGTCGAGTGCGCCGCGGATGATCTTGTAGCGGACACCGGGGAGGTCACGCACCCGGCCGCCCCGGACGAGCACGATCGAGTGCTCCTGCAGGTTGTGGCCCTCGCCGGGGATGTAGGCGGTCACCTCGACGCCGCTCGTCAGGCGCACGCGGGCCACCTTCCGGAGCGCCGAGTTGGGCTTCTTCGGCGTGTTGGTGAAGACGCGCGTGCACACCCCGCGCCGCTGGGGCGCGCCCTTGAGGGCGCCGGTCTTGCCCTTGGCGACCTTTGACTCACGGCCCTTGCGGACCAGCTGCTGAATGGTGGGCACGAACGTCCTTGGAGATGGTGGTCTTGCGGGGGATGCGGCCGCGAGCGCACAGGGGCGCCAAGCCGACGGGCCAGGTTACGGGTACTCCCCCGCTGCTGCCAACCCCGGGAGGTTCACGGCGCCCAGTAGGTGACGGGCGGCAGCCCCCGCTCGGCCCGGGCGCGGGCGAGCAGCTCGGCCACCAGCGCGGCCTTGGCGGCGACGTAGCGCTCGATGTCGCCGTCGACCTCGGCGACCGACCGCCGCTTCAGCGCCGCGTACCGCTGCCGGGCGTCGGCGTCCTCCCGGAGCAGGTCCCGCAGGAGCACGTGGTCCTGGTGGGCGCGGCTGCCGTCGACCACGAGGTAGAGGTGGTGGTCGGGCAGGTCGTCGTCGTCCGGGCGGAAGAACGCCTGGCGCCCCTCGATGCCGAGGTCGCCCCGCCAGAGGTAGCCGAGCGGCCGGAGCGCCTCGATCACCGGACGGACCGCCGCCTCGTCCGTGACCACGATGTCCAGGTCGATGACCGGCTTGGCCGCCAACCCCGGCACCGCCGTCGACCCGATGTGGTCGATGCGGGCGGCGAGGTGCTCGACGGCCGGCCAGATCCGGTCCCGGATCCGCCCGAACCACCCCGCCCACGCCGGATCGTGGTCGGCGACGACGATGTCCTTGGTGACCGCAGTGGCCCACACGTCGAACTCACCCTCGATGCAGACGAGGGTCATGCCCGCCTCGGACCGGGTCTCGTGGTCCTCGCCCGGCTCCCACACCGCGGCGTAGCCGGGCCGCAGGTCGCGCCACCGACCGTCGGCGCCGGCGACGGTCCCCGATCCCGCGACGCACGCCACCAGCTGGGGCGTGCCGGCCTCGTGCCGGCCGATCAACCCGTCGGGCGGCAGGTGCATGATCTGGACCCGCACGCGCGAGTCCCAACCCGTGAGCGGCCCGATCCTGAACCGCGACCCGAACGCGTCGATCGGGATGCTGACCTCCTCGTCGAACCGGAAGATGCGCATCCCGGCGGAGTCTCCACCAGACTCGAATCCATGCGCTACCGACTGGCCCCCCTCCTGGCCGCGCTCGCGCTCCTGGGCGCCTGCGGCGGCGACGACAGCGACGACAGCGGCGACGACGGCGACGAGTCGACCACGACCACCGCGGCGGCGGAGCCGACGCCGGTCGCCGATGGCCCGGTGATCGCCCGCATCGTCGTGCAGATCGACGACCAGCTGCGCCCGCTGCTCGCCACGGCCCGCCCGTGCATCCAATCCGACGCCGCTGCCTGCACCGGCGAGGCCCTCAAGGCCTACCAGCAGATCGACGACCTCGCCGGTGCCACGGACCTCCTCAACAGCGTGGTGACCGAGGGCGCGTCGATGTACTCCGGTGAGCTCGACCCGAGCCTGGCCGGGCGCTTCGACGAGACGCTGAACCTCGGCACAACCGCCAAGGAGGCAAGCGAGGCCGCCCAGGCCGCGTGCCTTCCCGACTTCGGCGCGGGGTGCGCCGAGGCCAACGCTGCGCTCGACGCCGCGCTCATCGACCTGCTCAAGAACTTCAACGCCTGGCGCCGGGAGCTCTGATCGGGGTCGCCGTGCGGGTGGAGCCTCCCGACGCCCTCCGGTCCGCCGTCGGTGCCGCGCTCGGTACCGCGGTCGTCGCCGCCGCCCGGGTGCACGGCGGCGACGTCGCTGCCTCCTACCGCATGGACCTGGCCGACGGCCGACGGGTGTTCGCCAAGACCCACCCGGAAGCACCCGCCGGCTTCTTCACCACCGAAGCCGCCGGGCTGCGGTGGCTGCGGGAGCCGGGGGTCGTCGCCGTGCCCGAGGTGCTCGCCGTCTCCGACGGCACCGGCGGCGCGCCCAACCACCTCGTGCTCGAGTGGATCGACGAGGGCCGGCCCGGACCCGGCACCGAGGTCGACCTCGGCCGTTCCCTCGCCGCCCTGCACCAGGCGTCGGCCGCCACGTTCGGCCGGGAGGACCGCCGCAGCACCGGCAGCCGGGGCCTCCCGAACGAGCCGTGCGCCGACTGGGCCACCTTCTACGCCACACAGCGCCTGTCCCCGCTGGCTCGGCTCGCCCGCGACGGCGGCGCCCTCTCGGCCGCCGCGCTCGCCGGGCTCGAACGCCTCGACGCCGACCGGCTACGGGAGATCGGCGGACCGCCCGAGCCCCCCGCTCGCCTGCACGGCGACCTGTGGGCCGGCAACCGGCTCGTGGGCACCGACGGCCGGAGCTGGCTGATCGATCCCGCCTGCCATGGCGGCCACCGGGAGTTCGACCTGGCGATGATGCGGCTCTTCGGCGGGTTCGGCGCCGAGTGCTTCGCCGCCTACGACGCGGCCACGCCGCTCGCCGACGGGTGGGGCGACCGGGTGCCGCTGCACCAGATCGCCCCGCTCGTCGTCCATGCCGTGAAGTTCGGGGGCGGCTACGCGCCGGCCGCCGCCGAAGCGATCGCCCGCTACGCCTGAGTCCACGCGCACGGCATCCATCCGCCCGGCGTTCTGTGTCGTCCTGCCGGCTCCATGAGCCGTCGATCCGACACAGAACGGGGGCGTGGCTGGCTCAGGCCTCGTTGTCGCCTGATGCCGCCGGGAAGTCGACGACCTCGCCGGCGGCCTGGCCGTCGCCGAAGGTGTCATCGCTCGACCACGTCTGGTCCTGGCCCTGGGCCTGGGACCGGAGCCAGTCGGCGATGTCCTCGCCCTCCTCCTCGGCCGAGGTCCAGAACTCCATCGGCTGGTAGTCGGGGGCCTCGGTCTCGAAGGTCCGGTAGCGCATCATGCCGGTGCCGGCGGGGATGAGCTTGCCGATGATGATGTTCTCCTTCAGGCCGAGCAGACCGTCGGATCGAGACTCGATCGCAGCCTCGGTGAGCACTCGGGTCGTCTCCTGGAACGACGCAGCCGACAGCCACGAGTCGGTGGCCAGCGACGCCTTCGTGATGCCCATCAGCTCGGGCCGGCCCTCGGCCGCCACCTTGCCCGCCTGCACCAGCTCCTTGTTGGTCTCGCGGTAGACGCGGGCGTCGACCCGCTCACCCGGCAGGAACGTGGAGTCACCCGGCTCCTGCACGCCGACCCGGCGTGTCATCTGGCGGACGATCACCTCGATGTGCTTGTCGTGGATCGACACGCCCTGGTCCCGGTAGACCTTCTGGACCTCGTTGACCAAGTACTGCTGGGTCTCGCGGATGCCCTTGATCTCCAGCAGCTCCTTGGGATCGCGGGGACCCTCGACGATGGCGTCACCGGCCCGGATCTCCTGGCCGTCGGTGACCTCGATGCGGGGCGCGGTGATGAGGTAGCTCTCCTCGCTGCCGTCGTCGCCCACCACGGTGACCGTCCGGCCGCGACCCTCGTCCTCGGAGATGCGCACCACGCCCGACGTGCGGGACAGGGTGGCCTTGCCCTTCGGGCTCCGGGCCTCGAACAGCTCCACCACGCGGGGAAGGCCGCCGGCGATGTCGCCGGTACCGGACGCGACGCCGCCGGTGTGGAAGGTCCGCATCGTGAGCTGCGTACCGGGCTCACCGATCGACTGGGCGGCGATGACGCCGACCGCCTCGCCGAGCTCGATCTCCCCGCCGGTGGCCAGCGACCGCCCGTAGCAGAGGGCGCACACGCCCTGCTCGGCGTCGCAGGTGAGCACCGATCGGGCCTGGACCCGGTCGATCGTCTCGTCGTCGCGGAGCGCCTCGACATCCTCGGTCGACAGGACCCGACCGGCCTCGAGCACGGAGCCGTCCGACAGGGTCACGTCGTTGGTGAGGACGCGACCCTCGAGCCGGGTCTCGAGGTAGGTGCGCCGGCCGGCGGTGTCGGGGACGATGTCCTCGATCCAGATGCCGCGCGGCGTCTCGCAGTCGATCATCCGGATGATGAGCTCCTGGCTGACGTCGACCAGCCGGCGGGTGAGGTAGCCGGAGTCGGCGGTCCGCAGGGCGGTGTCGACCAGGCCCTTCCGGGCGCCCGGCGTGGCGATGAAGTACTCGAGCATCGCCAGGCCCTCGCGGAAGTTGCTCTTGATCGGTCGGGGGATGAAGTCGCCGCGGGGGTTGGTCACGAGGCCGCGCATGCCGGCGATCTGGCGGATCTGCAGCACGTTGCCGCGGGCGCCCGAGCTCACCATCATCTCGATGGGGTTGAACTGGTTCTCCCCCATCACCTTGGCCATGGCCGCCTCGACCTCCGAGGTGGCGGAGGTCCAGATCTCGACCTCCTTCTGCCGGCGCTCGCCGTCGGTGATGATGCCGCGCTTGAACTGGGTCTCGATCTTCTCCGCTTCCTTCTCGTAGCGGTCGAGGATCGCCTTCTTCTCCGAGGGCGTGCGCACGTCGTCGATCGAGAACGTCACCGCCGACTGCGTCGCGTAGCGGAAGGCGTTGTTCTTGATGGTGTCGACCGCCTCGGCGACGACCGCCTTCGGGTAGTGGTCGGCCAGCTCCTGGACGACCTCGCCGATGGTGGTGTTCTTCTTGCCGATGATGTCGTTGATGTAGCGGAAGCCCTCGGGCAGCGCCTGGTTGAAGAAAACCCGGCCGGCGGTGGTCTTCTCGTACACCGCGTGGCCGTTGCTGGCGGCCTCGTCCCGGAGGGCGGGGATGCGCAGCTCGATCGGTGCGTGCAGCTGGATGTGGCCCTCGTCGTAGGCCCGCTCGACCTCCCACACGTTGCGGAAGGCCCGCCCGGCGCCCTTCGCCTCCTCGTTGAGGAGGGTGAGGTAGTAGCAGCCGAGGACCATGTCCTTGGCCGGGGTGATGATCGGCTTGCCCGACGCCGGCGAGAGGATGTTGTTGGCCGACAGCATCAGCACCCGCGACTCGGCCTGCGCCTCGGCGGACAGCGGCAGGTGGACCGCCATCTGGTCGCCGTCGAAGTCGGCGTTGAACGCGGTGCAGACGAGGGGGTGGATCTGGATGGCCTTGCCCTCCACCAGCACCGGCTCGAAGGCCTGGATGCCGAGGCGGTGCAGCGTGGGCGCCCGGTTCAGCAGGACCGGGTGCTCCTTGATGACCTCCTCGAGCACGTCCCAGACCTGCGGACGCGCGCGCTCGACCATCCGCTTCGCGCTCTTGATGTTCTGCGCCAGGTTCTGGTCGACGAGCCGCTTCATCACGAACGGCTTGAAGAGCTCGAGGGCCATCTGCTTCGGCAGGCCGCACTGGTGGAGCTTGAGGTTCGGGCCGACGACGATCACCGACCGCCCCGAGTAGTCCACGCGCTTGCCGAGCAGGTTCTGGCGGAACCGGCCCTGCTTGCCCTTCAGCATGTCGGAGAGCGACTTCAGCGGCCGGTTGTTCGCGCCGCGCAGCACGCGGCCGCGGCGGCCGTTGTCGAACAGCGCGTCGACCGCTTCCTGCAGCATCCGCTTCT
>DATLFP010000204.1:0-16286 GCA_035540955.1 Acidimicrobiales bacterium | reverse complement strand
CATGAGCTCGGCGTAGAGCTCGGGCTGCTCGTCGCGGAGCATGTTGCGCAGACGGCCGAGGAAGACATGCGCCAGGCGCAGCTGCGGAACCCCCCGGCGCTCCCAGCCGTGCCAGGCCTCCTCGGGATCGTCGGGCGGCGCTGCGTCCCGCTCGAGGAGCGTCACGCGGTGCCCGGCCTGGCCGAGCATGAGAGCGGTGCCCAGTCCGGTGATGCCGGCACCGACGACGACGATGTCCATGGGTAGCGAGCCTTCCACGGCGGGGCGCCCATGGTGGCGCGGGGCGACTCAGCCGACGAGCCGGTAGAGCCGGAAGAACCCGCCGTCGACGGGGAGGACCTCCACCGACTCGAAGCCGGCCTCGGAGGCGAGGTCCCGGACGGTGCTCTCCCGGATGACGGTGCCGATCGCGGCCGACGGCCGCTCGGTCATCGACGCCGGCAGGCAGTGGAGGATGCTCCAGCCGTACATCATCCGCTCGATCTCGTCACCGGGGGCGGTGAAGGCGTCGGCGACGGCCTCGTCGGCCACGATGACGGCGCCCCCGGCGGCCAGCGACCGCCGGGCGGCTCGGAGCACGTCGGCGGGGCGGGCCATGTCGTGCAGCGCCTCGAGGATGAGCACGGCGTCGAAGGGCCCGTGGTCGGTCAGCCGGTCGGCGTCGATGGCCTCCAGCTGCACGGCAACCCCGGCGGCGGCGGCGTTGGCGCGCGCGTCCTCGATGGATGCGGCGTCGGCGTCGATGCCGACGACGGTGGCATCGGGGAAGGCGCCGGCAAGGGCGATCGTCGACCAGCCGGCGCCACAGCCGAGGTCGGCGATCCGACCACCGGCCCGCAGCCGGTCGGCCAGGTCGCCGGCCGCCGGCAGCCACTCCTCGACCAGCGCCGTCGTGAACGCCGGCCGGTTGATGGCCGCCTGCCCGGCCCGCAGGTCCTCGCCGTAGCGGGCGAAGGGGACGCCGTCGCCGGTCCGGTAGGCGGCGATGACGTCGTCGATCACCTTGGCGATGCCGACGACCATGCGGGCGAGCGGGGCGACGTGGTCGGCGGCGCTCGGGTCGTGCAGCGCGCCGGCGTGGGCGTCGGGCAGGTGGTAGCGGCGATCGTCGGGACCGGCCGCCGGGTCGTCGACCGCCAGGAAGCCGGCGACGGCCTGCTGCTCGAGCCACTCCCGGGCGTAGCGGGCGTCGATGCCGGCGCCGGTGGCCAGCTCGGGCGGCGTCAGCGACCCCCGGGCGCGGATCTCGCTGTAGAGCCCGAGGCGCTCGCCGAGGTGGACGCTGAGGAGCTCGAGGCTGTGGGTGGCGGCGCTGACCAGGCGCTCGTCCAACGTGATGGGTTCGGTCATGGCGCCATCTTGCCGCCGCGCCCCGAGCTGGTGCCGCCCGGAACCTCGCCCCAGGGCGCGTCCTGTACCCTGGCTCGCCTCGCACGGGCGATTAGCTCAGTTGGTTAGAGCACCTGCATGACGCGCAGGGGGTCGGGGGTTCGAATCCCTCATCGCCCACCAGCAGGCCGACGCGGGTCGGCGGCTCAGGCCGGGTCGTAGGTCCAGTCGGCCCGCTTGCGCCAGAACGACTCGTCGTAGGTGGCCACGCCGTCGCGCAGGTCGGTGAGGGTCCACATCGGCAGCTTGCGAGGTCGGGGGCAGCGGCCCAGGGAGACGTGCTCGGCGACCTCGTCGGCGAAGGCCTGCATGATGCTGGTGACCACCACCCGCTCCTCGACGGCCAGATAGCAGCGGTTGCCGTCGGTCACCCGCTGCAGCCACCGGGCGATCTCCTCGACGTCGTCGGGCGTGCCGGCGCCGCCCTCGATCCGCTCGAGCCGCTGCGTGATCTCGCCCGAGCCGCGCTTGCACGGCGGGCACTGCCCGCAGGACTCGACGTACAGGAACCGGGAGCAGTTCATCGCCGCCTGCACCATGCACGCGGTGTCGTCGAGGACGATGAACCCGGCGGCCCCCATCGGGATGCCCTCGTAGGTGACCGGTGCGCTCAAGGCGTCGGCGGTCATCACCTCGTTGGCCACGCCCGAGAGGACCGCCTTCACCGACCGTCCCGGCGCCACCCCGCTGCCGACGGCGTCGATGACGTCGCCGAGAGAGGTGCCGAGCTCGATCTCACCGACATCGGGAGCGATCACGTCGCCCACCACCGTCGCCACCACCGTGCCCGGCGACTCGTCGGTGCCCATCGAGCGGAACCACTCGGCGCCGCGGGCGAGGATCCACGGGACGTTCGAGAGGGTCTCGCAGTTGTTCACGAGCGTCGGGTTCGACACGTCCCCCGCCGGCCCGCTCGCACCCTCCCATCCCGACACCGAGGCGGTGGCGAAGAGGCCCTGCTCGTGCGGGGGGAACAGGCGGGGGAGCGGGGATCGTCCCTCGATCACCTCGAGCATCGCCTTCTCCTCGCCGAAGAGGTACTCGCCCGGTCCGGCGACGACGGCGATCTCGCAGTCGTGGCAGATCCCGGCGGCCTGCATCTCGGCGACGGCGGCGGTGACCCGCGCCCGCTCCTCGGCGAAGGACTCCTTCAAGCAGATGTAGGCCCGCTCGGCGCCCACGGCGAAGGCGGCGATGATCACGCCCTCGACCAGCTGGTAGGGGTTGGCCCGCATCAGGGCCCGGTCCTTGAACGTCCCCGGCTCGCCCTCGGCGGCGTTGCACGCGACGAACCGCCGGCCCGCCCCCTCGCCGGCGATGGACGCCCACTTCCGGCCGGTGGGGAAACCCCCGCCGCCCCGTCCCCGGAGACCGGCCTGCAGGATCATCTCGCGGGTGGCGGCCGGGCCGATCGACTGGGCCCGCTCGATCCCGGCCCCCCCGACGTCGGTCGCGAGCCAGTCGTCGAGCGACGGCACGGGTGCGCGAGGGAGCAGGAAGGTGCTCATGGTCACCGCCTACCCTGCCCGCGATCCCGGCGAACGGCGAACCGGGCCGTCTGGGCCGGCCGACGGCGGGTAAGAGGAGGCGTGCTGCACGACCGCTTCCTGCGCCGGGCGCTCGGACGGGCGGCGCTCGGCGCCGCGCTGGGTGCGCTCGTGCCCGGCCACCGCCGCGGCGCCGCCCTCGCCGGGGCAGCCGCGGGCGCCGCCATCGAACGGCCGGTGGCCGGCGCCCCGCTGGCGCTGGCGGCGGTCGCCGCCCGCGACCCGGTCGGCGCGGTCGCCGGCGCCGCGCTCGGCGCCCTGACCACGCGGGTGTGGCCCACGGCGCCCCGCACCGCCGCCGAGCTGCGGCGCCACAACACGACCGTCGCTGTCGATCCGTGCACCGACGGAGCCGGCGTCGTGATCGTGGTGAACCTCGGCGCCGGGTCGGCGGCGTCCTCCGCCACCGCCGCCACCATCGCCGAGCGACTGCCAGCGGCGGAGATCGTCGAGCCCGGCGAGGACGACGACGTCGGCGAGGCCCTGGCCAAGGCCGCCGCCCGAGCCACGGTGGCCCTCGGGGCCGCTGGCGGCGACGGCACCCTGAGCGCGGCCGCCGCCCTCGCCCACGACCGGGGCCTGCCGCTGCTGGCGCTGCCGGCCGGAACGCTCAACCACTTCGCGCGCGACCTCGGGCTGCTCACCATCGACGACGCCATCGACGCGCTGCAGACGGGTCAGGCGGTCGCCGTGGATCTCGCCGCCGCCGGCGATGCCGCGTTCGTGAACACCGCGAGCTTTGGCGCCTACACCGACCTCGTCGAGGCGCGCGAGCGACTCGAGGCGCGCGTCGAAAAGTGGCCGGCGATGGCCGTCGCCCTCGTGCAGGTGCTGCGGCGAGCGGAGCCGGTCGAGGTGACCGTCGACGGTCACCGGCGCCGGCTGTGGCTCGGCTTCATCGGCAACGGCCGCTACCACCCGTCGGGCTTCGCGCCCACGTGGCGGGAGGTGCTCAACGACGGCCGGCTCGACATCCGGCTCGTCGACGCCGCCCGGCCCCTCGCGCGCCTGCGCCTCCTCCTCGCCGTGCTCACCGGGCGGTTGGGCCGCTGCACGGTCTACGAGCAGCGGGTTGCCCCGCAGCTGGAGCTGGTGGCCGACGCCGACCTGCCCATCGCCCTCGACGGCGAGCTGCGTCGGCTCCCGACCCGGGTGTCGTTGTCGAAGCGGGCGCCGGTCCTGCTGGTGCACGCGCCGCACCGCTGATGCCGGTCGTGGCCCTCGCCCGGCGGGCCGCCGAGCGCTACGGCGTCCGGATCGTGCTCTACGCGCTGGCGCTCGGCCTGCTGGCGGTGCCCTTCGGCCTGCTGCTCGACCAGGTCGTGCGGGACGGCCCGCTGGTCCGCGTCGACACCTGGGCCGCCAACCACCTGCACTCGCTCGTGCGGGAGGAACCGGCGGTGGTGGGCGGCTTCCAGGTCGTGAGCTTCTTCGGCCGACCACCCGTCCTGGCCGCCCTCGTCGTCGCCGTCGGGCTGTTCCTGCTCCGGCGCCGGCGGATCCACCTGGCGGTCTACCTCGTGACCACGACCGTCATCGGCGGCCTCATCGACATCTGGGTGAAGGTGGCCGTCGGGCGGGATCGGCCCAGCCTCGACGAGCCGGTGGCGACGGCGATGGGGAAGAGCTTCCCGTCCGGGCACGCCATGTCGTCGACCATCGCCTACGGGGCGCTGCTCCTGGTCCTGCTGCCGCTCGTCCCCGCCCGGTGGCGGTCGACCGCCGTCGGGCCACGGCCGGCCTCGTCGTCGCCATCGGGTTCACCCGCCTCGCCCTCGGTGTCCACTACATCACCGACGTGCTCGGCGGGTTCGCGCTGGGCGCGGCGTGGCTGGCGCTCACGACCGCGGCGTTCGAGATCTGGCGGGAGGAGCGCGGCCTTCGGCGCACCGAGCCCCTGGAAGAGGGCATCGGCGCCGTGTGACGATGCCGGCACGGCGACGAGGACCGACCGGCGGGAGACCGCGGACGGCCATGTTCAGACGGCGCGCTTGTGCCCTGTGGGGTCCTCGTCCGACACGTAGAGCTCGCGGAGCTTGCGCCGGTAGAGCTTGCCGTTGTCGTGGCGCGGCAGCTCGGCGACGAAGTCGATCGTGCGGGGGCACTTGAAGCTCGCCAGGCGCTCCTTGGCGAACGCGAGGATCTCGGCCGCCAGCTCGGGCGTGCCCTCCACGCCCTCCTTGAGCTCGATGACCGCCTTGACCTCCTCGCCCCACTCGTCGTTGGGGATGCCGATGGTGCCGGCGTCCCCGACGGCCGGGTGCGTGAGCAGCACGGCGTCGACCTCGGCGGGATAGATGTTCACGCCGCCCGAGATGATGAGCTCGGCGCTGCGGCCGGTGAGGAACAGGTAACCGTCGTCGTCGAGGTAGCCGTGGTCGCCGAGGGTGAAGTAGTCGCCCCGGTACGAGCTGGCCGTCTTGTCGTCGTCCTTGTAGTAGCGGAACCGACCGGTCGACGGGGCCCGCATGTACACCGTGCCGATCTCGTTCGGACCCAGCACGTTCCCCTCGGCGTCGTGGATCTGCATGAGGGCGGGATGAAAGGGCTTGCCCACCGTGCCCGGCTTGGTGAGCCAGTCGTCGGGCCCGACGAAGGTGCCTCCGCCCTCGGTCGCCGCGTAGTACTCGTAGACGATCGGGCCCAACCACTCCATGAGGGCCTTCTTCACCGCCACCGGGCACGGTGCCGCGCCGTGGACGATGAACCGGAGCGAGGACAGGTCGTAGCGCGCCTTCACCTCGTCGGGGAGGGCGAGCAGCCGGTGGAACATCGTGGCGACCATGTGGGTGTGGGTCACCTTGTGCTCGTCGACGAGGCGCAGCGTCTCCTCCGCCGACCACCCGTCCATCAGGACCACGCCGCACCCGGCGGCGAGCGGCCCGGAGAGGGAGAAGGCGAGGGGCGCGGCGTGGTACAGCGGCCCCGTGCACAGGTGGCGGTCGCCGGCGGCGCCGTTCTGCCGGGCGGCCCCGCCGACCGACAGCGCCAGGGACACGCCGGCGTCGGGGATGTCGGAGCTCTCCTTGGCGGCGTTCGCCTCTCGCTGGGCGGCCGGTGGCCGGTCGACGCCCTTGGGCCGGCCGGTGGTGCCCGACGTGTAGAGCATGGTGCGGCCGAGCACCGGGTCGTCGATGTCGGAGCCGGACTCCGGGGCGATGACCTTGTCGTAGTCGTCGAACCCCTCGATCGACCCGATGGCGATCCTCGTCTCCAGGTTGGGGGCGAGCTCGACCGCCGCCCGCAGCGCGGCGGCGAAGCGGGCGTCGCCGATCACTGCCTTGGCGTCGGAGTTGTCGAGGATGTAGCCCATCTCCTCGCCGGTGAGGTGCCAGTTGACCGTGGTGAGGCGGACCCCGATGCGGGTGCAGGCGGCCAGCGCCTCGGCGAACTCGGGACGGTTGGCGCACACGAGCGAGACCGAGTCGCCCACGCCCACGCCCCGAGCGCGCAGCACGCGGGCCAGCCGGTTGGCGTTGGCGTTGAGCGCGGCGAAGGTCCGGTTGCCGTGCTCGCTGATGATCGCCATGCGATCGGGCGCCTGCTCGGCGTGGAACGCCAGCGTCATCCCCGACGCCGCCGCGGTGGCCTGATCCATCGTCTCCCCCTGAGTCCGGAATGCGGGCCGTACCTTACGGAAGTGCCCGTCGCCACCGCGCCCGTCCGCGTGTGCGACGCCGGGGGGTGGACCGACACGTGGTTCGCCGGATCCGGCCAGGTCTGCAACCTCGCGGTGCGCCCGGGGGTGCGGGTCGAGGTGACGGCGCGCCGCGACGCCGAGGTGACCTTCGCCGAGCCGCCCACCCCGCTGCTCGAGGCGGTGGCCGCCGAGGCGGGGGCGACCGGGGTGCACATCGACGTGCGGTCCGGTGTGCCGCCGGGCTCGTCGCTCGGCACCTCGGCGGCGGTCACCGTCGCGCTGCTCGCCGCGCTGGGGGTGCCCCGGGGCGAGCTGGCGGCCCGTGCCCACCGGGTCGAGACCGAGCGCCTCGGGCTGCAGAGCGGCGTGCAGGACCAGGCCGCGGCCGCGCACGGTGGCGCATCCTGGATCGAGGTCGACTACCCCTCGGCCCGCCGGGGTTCGATCGCGGTGCCCCCCGCCGCCTGGCGGGCGCTGGACGGCCGGCTCCTCACCGTGTTCCTCGGCGAGCACCGCTCCTCGACCGTCCACGACGAGGTCATCACCGGCCTCGCCACCGACCCCTCTGCGCTCGAGGACCTCCGGGCGTGCGCCCGGGCCGCCGCCGTCGCCCTCTCGGCCGGGGACCTGACCGCCTACGGCGGTGCCCTCGTGGCCAACACCGAGGCCCAACGGGCCCTGCATCCGGCGCTCGTGAGCGACGCCGCCCAGGCGCTGCTCGATGCGGCGGCGACGAGCGGCGCCCTCGGCTGGAAGGTGAACGGCGCCGGCGGACCGGGCGGCACGGTGACGATCGTGTGCGGCGACCGGCGGCCCGAGGTGCCCGTCGGCACGGTGCTCGACCTGCGCCTCTCGCGGCAGGGCGTCCGGGTCACCCGCTGAGCCGGCATCGGCCACTTCGTTCTTGGAGCACCCAGACGTGTAGAGCGCGCTCGGTTGCTCCAAGAATGTCGGCGCGACAGCCGGGCGATTGGCCTAGTCCTCCTGGAGGTTGCGCATCCCGCCCATGGCGACCCGCATGAACACCTCTTCGAGCTCCTCGCGGGAGTCGTCGCACTCGGTCCAGCGGCGGACCACACCCTGGAGGCCGGCGAGGATGATGGCGGTGGCGATCTGGCCTCGGCCGTTCGGCACCCCGAGCTCGCGCTCGGCGAGATCGGCCCACCACTGCTCGTTGAAGCGGTTGTAGGCGTTGCGGGCCTCGACGTGGGGGCCGTCGTTGCGGGTGGCCTCGAGGAGACGGCCCATCAGGATCCCGTGCTCGGCCACGTGGTCGAACCAGGCGTGGATGGTCGCCCGGAGCCGGCCCTCGAAGTCGGTCTCCCGGCCGAAGGCGGCGGCGATGCGCCGGTTGAGCTTGCCCACCTCGCGCTCCAGCAGGGCCCGCAGGAGGGTGTTGCTGTTGGAGAAGTAGGCGTAGCCGAGACCCTTGCTCACCCCGGCGGCGGCGGCGACGCCCTCCATCGTGACCGCCTCGATCCCCTTGTCGAGGATCAGCTGGGCGGCCACGTCGAGGAGGTGCTCCCGGCGCTCCTCGCGGGACAGGCGAGACGGGCGGGGCTCGACTCCCTGGGACACGGTGTCATGGTAGGCCCCCGCCCCTGACGCAACCGTCAAGATTCGCCTAGCGTCCGCGCCATGGCAGGGGCTGTGGAGCTCGATCTCGGACCGAACGCCGCCGGCTTCCGCAAGGAGGTGCGGGCGTGGCTGGAGGCCAACGCCCCCGCCGACCGGCGGTCGCTCGACCTGAAGGCGTGGACCCAGACGCTGCGGGAGGCCGGCTATCTGTGCGTGTCGTGGCCCAAGGAGTACGGCGGGCGGGGCCTCACCGGCATCGAGGTCGCCGTGCTCAACGAGGAGTTCGCGCGCGCCGGGGTGCCCCGGGTGACGATGGGGATGGGCGAGGGGCTCGTCGGCCCGGCGATCATCCTCCACGGCAGCGAGGAGCAGAAGGCCCACTTCCTGCCCCGGATCATCAGCGGCGAGGACGTGTACTGCCAGGGGTTCTCCGAGCCCGACTCCGGCTCCGACCTGGCGTCGCTCAAGACCCGGGGCATCGTCGACGGCGACGAGGTCATCGTCACCGGTCAGAAGGTGTGGACCAGCGGCTTCTACGCCGCCAACATGATGTTCTGCCTCTGCCGCACCGACCCTGACGCGCCCAAGCACCAGGGCATCTCCTACGTGCTCATCCCACTGAAGCGCGAGGACGGCTCACCCAACGGCATCGAGTTCCGCGGCCTCAAGCAGATGACGGGGGAGAGCCACTTCGCCGAGTCGTTCCTGAACGAGGCGCGGGCGCCGCTGTTCAACGTGATCGGCGGGCTGAACCACGGGTGGAAGACGGCGATGACCACGCTCGGCAACGAGCGGGGCGGCAACGCCACCACCCAGCACGTCCAGTTCCGGGCCGAGGCCGAGCGCCTGATCGAGGAGGCGCGGCGGCGGGGCAAGACCGACGACCCCCGGGTCCGCCAGCAGCTGGCGTGGGCGTGGACCCACGTGGAGATCATGCGGTTCCGGGGCCTGCAGATCCTCTCGGCCCTTGCTGAATCGCGCGACCCCGGTCCGAGCGGGTCGATCAACAAGATGTTCTGGTCGGAGTACCAGCGGCGGATGGCCGAGATCGCCCTCGAGATCGTGGGACCGGAGGCCACCATCCGCAAGGA
This sequence comes from Acidimicrobiales bacterium, assembly GCA_035540955.1. Lineage (GTDB taxonomy): Bacteria > Actinomycetota > Acidimicrobiia > Acidimicrobiales > CADCSY01 > DATLFP01. Next base: position 7,041 of record DATLFP010000204.1, on the reverse strand, counting down.
GCGGGACGGCAGTGCGGCGTGGAGCCGGTGGCAGCGCACGTTCCTCACGAGCCGGTCGCACACGATCTGGGGCGGGACGGCCGAGATCCAACGGAACATCGTGGGCGAGAAGGTGCTCGGCCTCCCCAAGGATCCGGGCGCCGAGTAGCGTCCCGTCATGGACGACGGAAAGCCCCACCAGCACCGAGATTGTCCCCGTTGCGGTCAGGACGTCGAGTACGGGTTCGGCGGACCGCACGCCGGTGCTGGTGTGCAGATGTGCTCGGGATGCGGCACCGAGGTGGCGTTCCCGAGCAACCCCAGGGACAAGGGCGGCCGGATCGTGTTCGCCGACCTCGCGGTGCCCTCGCAGTCCGGGGCGCTGAAGAACGGCAAGCACGCTCGCTGCGAGCAGTGCGGCGGCCTGGTCCCGCTGCGGGGTCTGACCCATGTCGAGCACACGGGTGTGCTCGAGGGTGACGATGCCGACACGGTGACCTGTCCGTCGTGCGGCATCGAGACCCCGGCCCTCGCCATCTGACGACCCGTTCCTTGTCGCGCTGACCCGCCCCGGGCGGGCGAGCGCGACAACCTTGCTGCGGTCTAGGCCACCATCTGGCGGAGCACGTACTGCAGGATGCCGCCGTGCAGGTAGTAGGCCTGCTCCTTCGGGGTGTCGATGCGCACCGTCACCTCGATCGGCCGGCCGTCCGCCGTCACCGTGATGCGACGGGGGATGGGGTCGGTCCCGGCGATGCCGAGGATGTCGAAGGTCTCCTGCCCGGTCAGGCCGAGGTCCTCGACGGAGGCCGGCAGCTCGAGGGGGAGGACGCCCATCCCGATGAGGTTCGACCGGTGGATCCGCTCGAAGGACTCGGCCAGCACCGCCTTGATGCCGAGCAGCGCGGCACCCTTCGCCGCCCAGTCGCGAGACGACCCCGAGCCGTACTCCTTGCCGGCCAGCACCACCAGCGGCACGCCGTCGCGCTGGTAGCGCATCGACGCGTCGTAGATCGACATCTGCTCGGGTCGATCGCCGGAGCCGGCGGGCAGGTGCATCGTGACGCCGCCCTCGGTCCCGGGCGCCAGCCGGTTGCGGAGCCGGATGTTGGCGAAGGTGCCCCGGATCATCACCTCGTGGTTGCCGCGCCGGGCGCCGTAGGAGTTGAAGTCGCCGGGCTCGACGCCGCCGTCGACGAGGTACCGGCCGGCGGGACCGTCCTTGCGGATGTTGCCGGCCGGTGAGATGTGGTCGGTGGTGATCGAGTCGCCGAGCAGGGCGAGGACGCGGGCGCCCCTGATGTCGGCGCGTGGCGCCGGCTCGGCCGGCATCCCGTCGAAGTAGGGGGGCTTGCGCACGTAGGTCGAGCGGTCGTCCCAGTCGAAGCGGTCGCCGCCGGGCACGTCGACCGCCCGCCAGTGCTCGTCGCCCTCGAGCACCGCTCCGTAGCGGTTGGCGAACATCTCCGCCTGCACGGCGTCGCGGATGGTGGCGGCCACCTCGGCCTCGCTCGGCCAGATGTCGCGGAGCATGACCGTCGATCCGGGGAACGGCTCGGTGTACGGGTCCCAGTCCATGGTCCCCGCCAGCGCGTAGGCGACGACGAGCGGCGGCGACGCCAGGTAGTTCATGCGCACATCGGGGTTGATGCGGCCCTCGAAGTTGCGGTTGCCCGAGAGGACCGACGCCACCGACAGGTTGTTGTCGTTGACGGCGCGGGAGATCTCGGGGAGCAGGGGTCCGCTGTTGCCGATGCAGGTGGTGCAGCCGAAGCCGACGATGTTGAACCGCAGCTTGTCGAGGTATGCCGTGAGGCCGGCCTTGTCGTAGTAGTCGACGACCACCTTCGAGCCGGGCGCCAGCGTGGTCTTCACCCACGGCTTGGTCTCGAGCCCGAGCTCGACGGCCTTCTTGGCGAGCAGGCCGGCTGCCACCATCACCGACGGGTTCGAGGTGTTCGTGCACGACGTGATGGCGGCGATCACGACGTGGCCGTGGTCGAGGTCGAAGCCCTGCCCGTCGTCGAGGCGCACCGGGCACCGGTGGGAGGGCCGGCCGAGCACCTCGCGGTGGGCGTCGATGGGAGGCGTGCTCGTGTCCTCCTGATCCTGGCCGCCGGCGGCGGGCGGGTCGGACGCCGGGAACGACTCGGCCGACGCCTCGTCGACCGACCCGGGCACCATCGCCGGCTCCGGCATCGACGAGACGAGCGAGGTGCAGAACACCTCCTTGGAGAGGCGGAGCGGGATGAGGTCCTGCGGCCGGGCGGGCCCCGCGATCGACGGCTCGACGGTCCCGAGGTCGAGCTCGAGGTACTCCGAGTAGACCGGCTCGTGGCTGGGGTCGTGCCAGAGGCGCTGCTCCTTGGCGTAGGCCTCGACCAGCGCGACCTGCTCCTCGGGGCGCCCGGTGAACCGGAGGTAGCGCAGGGTCTCGTCGTCGATGGGGAAGATGGCGCACGTCGAGCCGTACTCCGGGGACATGTTCCCGATCGTCGCCCGGTTCTCGAGCGGCAGGGCGCCGACGCCGGCACCGTAGAACTCCACGAACTTCCCGACCACGCCGTGCTTGCGGAGGAGCTGGGTGACGGTGAGCACCAGATCGGTGGCGGTGGCGCCCTCGGGCAGCGAGCCCGACAGCTTGAAGCCCACGACCCTCGGGGTGAGCATCGAGATGGGCTGGCCGAGCATGGCCGCTTCGGCCTCGATGCCGCCGACGCCCCAGCCGAGCACGCCGAGGCCGTTGATCATCGTCGTGTGCGAGTCGGTCCCGACCACTGTGTCGGGGTAGGCGTTGCCCTCGTCGTCGGCGAACACCACCCGGGCCAGGTACTCGAGGTTGACCTGGTGGCAGATGCCAGTGCTCGGCGGCACGACGGTGAAGTTCCGGAACGCGCCCTGGCCCCACTTGAGAAAGCGGTAGCGCTCCAGGTTGCGGTGGTACTCGAGGTCGGCGTTGAGCCGGAGGGCGTCGTTGGTCCCGAAGTGATCGGCGATGATCGAGTGGTCGATGACCAGCTCGGACGGCACCAGCGGGTTGACCTTGCTGATGTCGCCACCGAGATCGGCGACGGCGTCGCGCATGGCGGCGAGGTCGACGACGCACGGCACGCCGGTGAAGTCCTGCATGAGCACCCGGGCCGGCGCGAACGCGATCTCGTCGCTCGGCTCGGCGGTGGGGTCCCAGGAGGCGAGGGTGTCGATGTGCTCGGCGGTGACGCTGCTGCCGTCCTCGTTGCGGAGCAGGTTCTCGAGGAGGACGCGGAGCGAGAACGGCAGGTGGCCGACCCGGTCGCCGAGCACGTCGAGGCGGTGGATGGAGTACGTGCGGTCGCCGACGCCGAGGTCGGCCCGTGCGCCGAAGCTGTCTGCCATGGCCGGCATCCTAGTGACGAGACAAGTAGAATACAAGTCTCATACAAGTGGGCTCAGGCGGGATGGCCGGGCGGCAGGGACCGCACCGCCTGGTACCCCAGCTGGCCCCGCCACCGCCGACGATCCGCCGCCACCGGCTCGACCACGAACCCGGTGTGGTCCCCGAGCTCGTGGCGGTCGAGCACGCGTCCGACGAACCAGCCGGCGGCGTCGTCGAGGAGCGGCACGCCGAGCGGGCCAGGGCGCCAGCCGACCAGCGAGAGCTTGTCGACAGTGTCGCCGCTCAGCTCACCGAACACCTCGGCCAACCCGGCGTCGCCGACGTCGAGCACGTGGATGCCGAGGGCGTCGGCCCGGGCCGCCACCGCGTGGGTGTGGTTGGCGCCCGAGACGCACACGAGGTACCGGGGTGGGTGGATGCTGCACTGCGTGACGAAGCCGACCAGGCAGCCCGACCGCTCGCCGCCGGCCGCGGCGGTCACGATCGCCATCGGGTAGTCGAGCCCGGCGACGAGGTCGTGGAACGCCGCCGGCGCGTCAGCGCCGGAGGTACCGGAGGAAGACATCGCCGTCTTCTTCGACCACCGAGCCAAGACTGAAACGCCGGAGGTGGCCGGAGAGGGAGTCGGCGACGATGCGTCCGGGGTCGCCACCGACGACGGGCGCGATCGTCAGGCACAGCTCGTCGAGCCGCTCGGCCAGCAGCAGCTCGGCGAGCAGCGTCGGGCCCCCCTCGTTGAGGATGATCCCACCGAGCTCGTCGACCGCCGCGCCGAGGTCGACCGCGTCGTCGCCGACGATGCGCACATCGGCCACCTCACCGGCCTGCCGAACGGCGTCGGCGGGCGCGCGACGGCTGGTGATGATGATGGGGCGGGCGACGGCCTCGGTGAAGAAGGGCGCCGTGAGGTCGAGCCGCAGGGTGTTGGTCACGACGGCGATGGGGCGCGGCGAGGAGCCGTCCGGTGGTCGGTGCGGCCCGTAGTGCTCGTCGCGCATCGTCCCGGCGCCGACGAGGATCACGTCGGCCAGGGTGCGCAGGTGGTGGAAGAGCTGCCGGTCGGCGGTGCTCGACATCTCCTTGGTCCGACCGTCGATGGATACGGAGCCGTCGATGCCGGCGACCATGTTGGCCAGCACCCACGGCCGGCGCGGTCGGGGCGCGTCCGTGTAGATCGACAGGTCCATCAGCCGACCCTCGTCGCGAGGTGGAGGCAGAAGAGGTGGTGCTTCCTGATCACCCGGTCGCCGGCGAGCCGGCGCACGGCGGCGAAGATCGTCTCCTGCTCCTCCGGGGTCATGACGATGTGGCCGGAGAAGGTGCGCAGGAGGTCGATGTAGGAGGACGCGTCGTACTCGACCACGCGGAGCCACGCGCGGTCCTCGACGTCGAAGAGCCCCGTGGCCCGGAGCCGGACGGCGTCGTCGTGGCGGATGTCGTCGGGCCCCGGCAGCTCGTCGACGCCGTGACCGATGGCGTCGTAGGTGCGCTGGATCTCGACGAAGAACGGATCGGCGTCGTCGGGGAAGACGTGGTGGCCGTTCATGACCGCCAGGATCCCACCGGGCTTCAGGGCCTCGTGCGCCTTGCGGGGCGCGATCTCGGGGTCGAGCCAGTGCCAGGCGGCCGCGCAGCACACGGCGTCGTACCGACCGTCGGGCACCCATTCCTCGAAGCGCTCTTCGACGACGCGTGTGTCGGGGAGGACTCGGCGGGAGACGAAGGCAAGGTTGGCGCCCGGTTCGATGCACGTGACGTCGAGGTTGCGGGCGACGAGAGAGCGGGTGAGCTTCCCGGTGCCGCTGCCGACCTCGAGGACGCGCCCGCCGTCGATGGAGGCCACGAGCTCGTCGACGAGCTCGTCGGGATACCCGGGCCGGGCGCGCTCGTACAGGTCGGCGACGGTGTCGAAGGTGTTCCTCAGCTCCACTCCAGCTCCTCGCGGGTGGGGAGGGCGGCCTGCGCGCCGAGCGCCCGGCAGGCGAGCGTCGACGCCCGCGACGCCAGTGCCGCCGCGTCCGGCAGGTCCAGGCCCTCCCCGAGCGCGACAGCGAGGGTCGCCGCGAAGGCGTCGCCGGCGCCGGCGGTGTCGACGATGGGGACGCTCCGGTCGGGCTCGTTCCATGCCTCCCCGCCCGACCACGCCACGAGCTGGCCCGCCGCGTTCACGGTGACGCCGGCGGTCGACGGACCGTGGGCTCGGATCACCGTCGCCGCCTCCCGGGCCGTGTCGCGGTCCTCGACGGTGACGCCGGTGGCCGCGTTCGCCTCGCCCCGGTTGCCGGTGACCCAGCGGGCGAGCGGGAACAGCTCCCGGAGCGGCCCCTGGGCCGGCGCGAGGTCGAGCAGGGCCGGCACCCCGGCGGCCGCCGCCACCTCGAGGGCCACCCGCACCGTCTCGGGCGGCGGCTCCAGCTGGCAGATCACCACGTCCGCGCCCACGATCGCCGCCTCGAAGCCGGCCACGTGATCAGCGGTGAGGCGGAGGTTGGCGCCGCCGAGCGCGGCGGTGCGCTTCGTCCCCTCTCGGGTCACGGTGCCGACGACCCGCCCCGTCGGCGCCGACCGGCTGATCCGCACGGCGCGGCAGTCGACACCGGCCGCCGTCAGGTCGCGGACGACCCGGACGCCGTCGTCGTCATCGCCCACGGCGCCGAGGAGCCGGACCTCGGCGCCCAGGCGCGCGGCAGCAGCCGCCTGGTTGGCACCCTTGCCGCCGGGAAGGTCGGCGACGGCGTGGATCACCGCCGGATGGTCGTCGTCGGGCTGGCGGTCGACGAGGGCGAGGACGTCGATGTTGATCCCCCCGATGACGGCGACCCGGAGCACAGGGGATTGCTAGCCCACCTCGAACCAGACCGTCTTGCCCTTCTCGTTGCTGTTCACGCCCCAGGAGGTCGCGATGGCGTCCACCAGCCACAGTCCCCGGCCCTGCAGGCTCTCGGGGTCGGGCCTCGACGGTGCGGCGAGCGGGCGCGGGTCGTCGTCGCGCACCTCGACCCGCACCCGATCCGGCCCCGGCGTCACCGACAGGCGGATGGGGGAGCGGGCGTGCAGCACGGCGTTGGTCGTCAGCTCAGTGACGAGGAGCTGGGTCTTGTCGAGCAGGTCCCCGTGCCCGCCCGACTGCGTGATGGCCTGAGAGGTGAACCGTCGGGCGGCGGGGACCGCGCTCGGGTCGCTCGGCAGCCTCGTCACTGCCCGGTCGTGTCCGCCGTCCATGACTCGTAGGTATCCAGACGCGGCGAGTAGGTAACGCGTCCGTCACAGAACGCGCACGCCGGGCCATCGCGTACCCGGAGACTTCTTCGCCAAACGCTGGGCGGCGACGGCCGAGGTGACCCGCACCGGGTTCAGGCGCCAGACGCCATCGAGCAGATCGTCGAGCCCGAGCGGGGCGGCGACGGTCAGGGTGCCGTCGGCCTCCAGCCGCACCCCGACGCAGGTCGCGGTCTCCGGCCAGGTGGCGATCCCGGCCTCGGTGGAGGTGAGCGGCTCGACCGGGTCACCGCCGAACCGGAGGTGGAACCAGGTGTGCACGCCCGTGAGCCAGGGCTCGCCGCGGACGATCGCCTCGAGCTCGCCCCTACGCGGGCTCACGAGGAAGGCCGAGCACGCGCTCGCCCACGATGTTGCGCAGGACGTTCGAGGTGCCGCCCATGATCGTGTAGGCCGGCCCGTAGCAG
>DATLFP010000203.1:0-2423 GCA_035540955.1 Acidimicrobiales bacterium | reverse complement strand
ATCGAGTGCACGTACGCCGGTGCATCGATCGGGTCGCCGTGCAGGTCGTCGTGCTTGCCGCCCAGCCGGACGTCGAGGGTGGCGCCCACGCCGGCGGCGATCGCCTGCTGCACCGTCTCGGGGTCGCAGATCATGGCGAAGCAGGCGTCGTCGAGACCGGCGTCGAGGAACGCCCGCAGGACGTGGGTGGCATCTCCGGGTGTGCCGCCCCCGGGGTTGTCGGACGTGTCGTTGATGACCACCGGGAACGCCTCGGCCTGGGTCGCCAGCTTCACGGCCACGGCCGGCTCGAGCACCTCGGGCCGGAACTCCTCGCGATGCGACCAGATCCACTGGCCCACCTCGCGGCCGCACGCGACAGCGAGGTCGGCGTCGCCATCGGTGGTGACGACGACGTGCACGCCGACCAACGGCGTGTCGGTGTAGGGGAAGCCGTGGAACACCGTGCAGTCGAGCACGCCGGGACGCGACTCGATCTCGGCGCACACAGCGTTCATCCGCGCCGCCGGGAAGCCGGGGTCGGTGGTGGCCGTGGGCAGGAGGATCGGCAGGTGCTCGACGCGGGTGACGGGCCGCACCTCACCGTCGAGCATGCGGGCGATCAGATCGACGGCCTCCACGCCCCGGTCGTGCAGGTCGGTGTGGGGATACAGGTGGCAGCCGAGGAGCGCGTCGTAGTGCTCACCCATCTCGTCGGACACGTTCCCGTGCAGGTCGAGGGCGCCCACCACGGGGATGTCGCCGACGATCTCGCGGATGGCGGCGCCGAGATCGCCTTCCACGTCGTCGGTGCCGACGGCCACCGCGGCCCCGTGGAGCTCGATGGCGAGAGCGTCGAACGGCATCGCCGCCCGCAGCCCGTCCAGCAGCTCGCGTCGCAGCGTGGCGTAGGTCTCGGCCTCGATCGTGCCGGACGGGTAGCAGTACGCGTAGAAGGTGGGCACCACCTCGGCGCCGATCTCGACCGCCCGATCGAGCATGCCGCCGATGCAGGTCCCGTGGCCCCGCATCGGGAGCATCTGCTCGCCGCGCGCGAGCACGAACCGGGCGAGGCCGGTCGTCCCGAGGGCATCGTCGGCGTAGGTGTTGGTCTCGTGGCCGAGGCCGGCGACGGCGAGCCGGAACGTCACGTCAGGGCTCGAAGGGCGTCGACGTGTACTTGACGCACGAGCAGCCTTCGTCCCACTCGAGCGATCGGAACAGGGCGACGCCGTCGTGCTGGCCGGGCCCGAGCCGGTTGCCGTAGTTGTACGGCGATCGGTAGGACGTGCCGAGCGACTCTCCGGCCGCGATCATGTTGTCGAGCGTCGTGTCGCTCGCCCGGCCGATGACGACCTCGGCGAACCACGCGATCTCGCACGCACCGATGGCGATGGCCTGCGTCAGCCACTGGCCCACCGGGAGACCGGCCTCGCGCATCACCTCGAAGCACCGCTCGCGCACCGGGTTGAGCTCGATGCCCTCGTCGTTCTCCGGCGTGGTGTCGAACGAGTCGATCGCCATCATCCCGACCAGCTGCTCCCTGGGATGGCTCTCGAAGTCGGGGCTGTTGTTGCTGTTGAACCCGTAGCGGGGGAAGTAGCCCTGCGACTGCGCATTGGTGAGGAACAGCAGGGTCAGGCCGGTGCCGGAGAAGATGCCCGCCGGGCCGTCGCCGATGAAGACGTGGTCGATGCCCTGCGAGCTGAACGACAGGACGGCGTTGCTGATGGCGGCACTCGACTCGGCGACGCCGCCGGCGCTCGCCGGCACCGTGACGTACCGGACGTCCTGCTCCTTCAGGCCGGCCTCCCGCAGCCCGGCGAGATAGCCGTGCTCCATCGCGTACCGGTACTCGGCGTCGTCCCAGGTGATGAGCCCGATCTTCCCCGTTGGCCACCGGGGGGTCGGCTCGTGCCACCGGGCCGCCACCATCGATCGCACCGTGACCTGGAACAGTCGCTCGAGGCGGATCGACGACGGGGCGAAGAGGTTCGGGAACTTGGCGTAGGTGGGTCCGGTGCCACCGGTGCCCCACGCCAGCACGCCCGCTCGAAGGGCGCACTCGTAGATGATCTCGCCCCGGAAGAACATCATCAGGACCTTGTTGTCGGCGGTGAACGCCTCGCACGCCGCCTGCTGCGACCGGGCGATGTCGTCGGCGGCGCTGACCTCCTGGAAGACGGGCACGAGCTCGCGACCGATCACACCCCCGCGGGCGTTCACGTCGTCGAGGGCCGCCTGGTAGTAGCGGCGGGTGTCGCCCGGGTCCTCGCTACCGGCGCCGAGCGCCGCATTCGCGCTCGCGCAGTCGTTGCAGTACGGGATCCCCAGGGCGATGGTCTCCTCGGTCACGCCCGGTCCCACGCCCCCGCTGGTGCCCGGTGTCGCCCCGGCCGCGCCCGGGCTGGTGCCGGCGCCGGACGTCGAGCCCGACCCGCCGG
>DATLFP010000202.1:0-11942 GCA_035540955.1 Acidimicrobiales bacterium | reverse complement strand
CGATGACGAAGCTGACCGACTTCACGCCGCTCGGATCGCTGACCGTCGCCGAGAAGGTCTGGCTGGTGCCGATGGTGTCGCCGTGAGCGGGGACACGATCGCTGACCGCCGGACCCTCGGTGTCGCCGCCCGGGGCCGGCTTGGCGGCGGGCGCGGGCCGGGACGCCGGGGCGGGCTCGGCCCGCACGGGGGCCACCTGGCCGGGGGTGTCGTGGCCGTGCGGCTGGAGCCGACCGTCGGGAAGGCGCAGGTAGGCGAGGCCCCGGTGGTCGATCACCAGGTCTCGGGGGATGGCCGCCTCCCGGCGCGCCGGCGTCCAGTGCGACGCGGCATCGTCAGCGCCGCGGCCTCGGTCCTCAGGCGCGCCGGCGGCCGGTGCCCCGGCCACCGTGGTGCTGATCAGGACCACCGCCGCGACCACCGTCGTCCTCCGCCAGACCCGCATGTGCCGCTCCCCCTGCTCGTGCCGGCGGTACCACCGTCGTCGCGCGCAGCGTACGCCCCAGCGGACGGTCCGTACAGGCATCAGAGCTCCCGGCGCAGCTGGACGAAGTCCCGCCCGTTGCGCCACGCCGGCATGCGGTAGAGCTCGGTGAAGCCGAGCCGCTCGTAGAAGGGCTGGGAGCGGCCGCCGGCCTCCGTGCGGAGGGTGAGGAAGGTGGCGCCGTGCTCGGCGGCGAGAGAGCCGAAGGCGGCGACGATGTGGGCGCCGATCCCGCCGCCGCGCAGGTCGGCGGCGACGATCAGGTTGGCGAGGTAGGCCTCGCCGGTCGTGGTCCGCACCTCGCCCTGGGCGGCGCCCACGATGCGGCCGTCGCGCCGGGCCACGATGCCGATCGGGACGTCGCGGGGCAGCACCTCGCCGAACCGCTCGACCTCGAAGTCGTCCCACCGCTCGTGGATCCACCGATCGGCATCGGGCGGCAGCTTCCCGGTCGGGGTCAGCTCGAGCTCGAGCCCACCCCGGCCGACCACGGCGGTCTTCGCCCCGAGCACGGACTCGGCGATCGGCCGCCAGGTGCGCCGGCCCTCGTCGGTGCGCTCCTCGCGGAGCAGGTGCACCCGGTCGAGCACGACCTCGGCCTGGTAGCCGGCGAGGACGGCCAGACCCTCCTCGATGCGGGCCGTGTGCTCGATGAGGGTCACGTGGGGGACGAACGGGTTGCTGAGCGGGCGCTCGAGCGGCGGTACGAACACCGCGTCCCGGAGGGCGTGCAGACGCTCGACGTCGCCGCCGATCGCGAGGTGCAGCGTGTCGCTGACCGGCGCGAAGGTCGCCACCGGGCCGAGCACGAGCCGCAGCGGCGGCGTCGCGCCGGCGGCGGTGTGGAGGGCGGCGACGGCGGCGTCGACCTCGTCGTCGCGCACGTTCACCGGGGGCACCAGCGTCAGGTGGGGCCCGACCCGGTCGATGTCGTCGTCGCCCAGCGCCTTGCGCAACGCGTCGATCTCGGTTCCCACCGGCGGCGGGATCAGGAGCGCGACGCCGAGTCGTTGCCGGGCCATCAGCCGATCATGCCGTCTCGAAGGTTGTCGCGGTCGCCCGTTCCCGGCGGGTCACCGCGACAAAGTTCGATGACCGTCTCGAAGGTTGTCGCGGTCGCCCGTTCCCGGCGGGTCACCGCGACAAGGTTCGAGGGGTGGGGTCAGCTCGAGGCCGCGAGGTCGAGGCGGACCTCGGCGCGGCGGAGGGCGGCGAGGGCCTCCTCGTCGGGCTCGCCGGCGCGGCTGACCTCCGACTCGGCCCGCTGGCGGGCCTGCTCGGCCCGCTGGGCGTCGATCTGCTCGGCCAGCTCGGCGACGTCGCTGAGGATGGTCACCGCGTTGTGCGACACCTCGACGAACCCGCCGTGCACCGCGGCCCGGATGACCTGGCCGCCCTCGCCGTGGATCTCGACCTTGCCGATGCCGAGCGCCCCGATGAACGGCGCGTGGTTGGCGAGGAAGGCGATGTCGCCGTCGGTGGTGCGACAGATGACCATCGTCGCCTCACCCGAGAACAGGATGCGCTCCGGGCTCACCACCTCGACCTGCATGACCTAGCCCTCCCGGGACAGGCGCTCGGCCTTCGCCCGCACGTCGTCGGCCCCGCCCACGTTGAGGAACGCCTGCTCGGGCAGGTCGTCGAGATCGCCGTTCACCAGCTGCTCGAAGGACTCGACGGTGTCCTCCACCGAGGTGAACACGCCGGGCAGGCCGGTGAACACCTCGGCGACGAACATCGGCTGGGAGAGGAACCGCTGGATCTTGCGGGCCCGGTTGACCGTCAGCCGGTCCTCCTCGGAGAGCTCGTCGAGGCCGAGGATGGCGATGATGTCCTGCAGCTCCTTGTAGCGCTGCAGGGCCTCCTGCACCCGTCGGGCCACCTGGTAGTGCCGCTCCCCCACGACCTCGGGGGTGAGGATCGACGACGTCGACGCCAGCGGGTCGACCGCCGGGTAGATGCCGAGCGACGCGATGTCGCGCGACAGCTCGGTGGTGCCGTCGAAGTGCGTGAACGACGTGAACGGTGCCGGATCGGTGTAGTCGTCGGCCGGCACGTACACCGCCTGCAGCGACGTGATCGACCGGCCCCGGGTCGAGGTGATGCGCTCCTGCAGCTCGCCCATCTCGTCGGCCAGCGTTGGCTGATAGCCCACCGCCGAGGGCATCCGGCCGAGCAGGGTCGACACTTCGGAGCCAGCCTGCACGAAGCGGAAGATGTTGTCGATGAACAGCAGCACGTCCTGCTGCTGCACGTCGCGGAAGTACTCGGCCATGGTCAGTGCCGACAGGGCGACGCGCAGGCGCACGCCCGGCGGCTCGTCCATCTGGCCGAACACCAGGGCGGCCCGCTCGAGCACGCCCGACTCCTCCATCTCGATGAAGAGGTCGGTGCCCTCCCGGGTGCGCTCGCCGACGCCGCCGAACACCGACACGCCGCCGTGCTGCTGGGCGACGCGGCGGATCATCTCGGTGATGAGGACGGTCTTGCCCACGCCGGCGCCGCCGAACAGGCCGATCTTGCCGCCCTGCTTGTACGGGGTCAGGAGGTCGATGACCTTGATGCCCGTCTCGAACATCTGGGTGGTCGGCTCGAGGTCGGCGAAGTTCGGTGCCGGGCGGTGGATCTCCCACCGCTCCTTGACGTCCAGCGACTCGGCCGGCACGTCGAGCGGATCGCCCCACACGTTGAAGATGTGGCCGAGCACGACATCGCCGACGGGCACCTGCAGGCCGTGGCCGAGGTTGCGCACGACCGTGCCCCGCGTGAGGCCGTCGGTCGGCTTCAGGCAGATGGCCCGCACGCGGTTGTCGCCGATCTGCTGGGCGACCTCGGCGAGGACCTCGACGTCCTGGCCCTCGATCGTGATGGTCATCGACACGACGTGGTTGATCTCCGGCAGGGAGTCGGCCGGGAACTCCACGTCGACGACCGGACCGGCGATGGTCACGACCCGCCCGTCCTTCAGCTCCTTGCCCCCGCTCTTGCTCGTCGGGGCGTCGCTCGTCACGGTCATGTCGGCTCCTACTTGTTGCTGTGCTCGGGGAAGAGGTCGAGGGCGAACGGGTGGTCGACGAGGAGGTCCTCGTCGCTGCCCTTGTCGGCGGCGAGCGCCTCGGCGCCGCCCACGATCTCCATGATCTCGTTGGTGATGGAGTCCTGCCGGGCCCGGTTCATGACCCGTGTGAGCTTGGTGATCAGCTCGTCGGCGTTGTCGCTGGCCGACTTCATGGCCCGCTGGCGGGCGGCGTGCTCCGACGCCGATGCCTCCAGCAGTGCCGCGAACAGGCGGGCCTCGGCGTAGCGGGGCAGCAGCTTGTCGAGGATGATCCCGGCCTCGGGCTCGAACTCGTAGCCGGCGGCGGGACCGTCGCCCGGCGCCGCCGCCGCGGCCTCGAGGGCGCTGGAGTCGAGCGGCATGTAGCGGCGGTTGGTGACCCGCTGCGAGGCGACGGAGAGGAAGCGCGTGTAGATGAGCTCGACGCGGTCGTACTCGCCGGCTCCGAACCGCTGCGTGACGACGTCGGCGACCTGCCGGGCGTTCTCGTAGGTCGGCTGGTCGGTCATCCCGAGGAACGCCTCGTCGATGTCGTAGCGGCGGAACCGGAAGTAGTCGCGGCCCTTCTTGCCGACCACGACGAGCCGGGCGACCTTGCCGTCGGCCCGGGCGTCACGGACGGCGCGCTCGGCGGTGCGCAGGACGCTCGAGTTGTAGCCGCCGGCGAGGCCGCGGTCGGCGGTGAGCACGACGAAGGCGACGGTGCGCACCTCCTCGCGCTCCTGCAGCAGCGGCGAGGACAGGCCGGCGCCGCCGGCAGCCAGGTTGGCGATGACGGCGGTGATCTGCTCGGCGTACGGCCGCGCCGCCTCCACCCGCGCCTGCGCCTTCATGATGCGCGACGCGGAGATGAGCTCCATCGCCTTGGTGACCTTCTTCGTCGACTGGACCGACTTGATCCGTCGCCGGAGAACGCGCTCCTGACCGCCCGCCATCGGCTAGAACCCGGGCCTTTCCGGCTCGCGCTCGATCTCCTCTTCGGGAAGGAAGCCCCGGTCGTGTGCCATGCCGCTCTTGCCCGGGTCGTGCTGACCCTCGGGCGCCGCACCGCTGTCGCCGCTGGGGCTGAAGGTCTCGGCGAACGCCTTGATGCCGTTCTCGAGCGCGTCCTCGTCGGCGATGGCACCGGTGGTGCGGATGGCGTCGAGCACGTCGGGGTGCCGGGTGCGGAAGTGCTGCAGCAGCTCCTGCTCGAAGCGCTTGACGTCCTCGACCGGGATGGGGTCGAGGTAGCCGCGGGTGCCGGCCATGAGCGACACCACCTGCTCCTCGACCGGCATCGGGCTGTTCAGCGGCTGCTTCAGCAGCTCGGTCAGCCGGTAGCCGCGGTCGAGCTGGGCCTGGCTGATCTTGTCGAGCTCGGAACCCATCTGGGCGAAGGCCTGCAGCTCCCGGAACTGCGCCATGTCCGACTTGAGGAGGCCGCCGCCGGAGCCCACGGCCGACTTCATGGCCTTGATCTGCGCGTTGCCGCCGACGCGCGACACCGAGATGCCGACGTCGAAGGCGGGGCGGATGCCGGACTTGAAGAGGTCGTCCTGCAGGTAGATCTGGCCGTCGGTGATCGAGATCACGTTGGTCGGGATGTACGCCGAGACGTCACCGGCCTTGGTCTCGATGACGGGCAGGGCCGTGAGCGAGCCGGCGCCGCGGTCGTCGCTCAGCTTGGCGGCCCGCTCGAGCAGACGGGAGTGCAGGTAGAAGACGTCGCCGGGGTACGCCTCGCGACCCGGCGGGCGCCGCAGCAGCAGCGCGATCTGGCGGTAGGCCTCGGCCTGCTTCGACAGGTCGTCGTACACGACCAGCGCATGCTCGCCGTTGTCCATCCAGTGCTGGCCCATCGCGCAGCCGGCGTAGGGGGCGAGGTACTTGAACGGCGCCGGATCCGATGCCGGGGCCACCACCACGACCGTGTAGTCCATGGCGCCGGCGTCCTGGAGCGTCTTCACCGTCTGGGCGACGGTCGACGCCTTCTGGCCGATGGCGACGTAGATGCACTTCACGCCGAGGCCGCGCTGGTTGAGGATCGTGTCGACGGCGATCGTCGTCTTGCCCGTCTTGCGGTCGCCGATGATCAGCTCGCGCTGGCCCCGGCCGATCGGCGTCATCGAGTCGATGGCCTTGATGCCGGTCTGCAGCGGCTCGTGCACGGGCTTGCGGCCGGTGATGCCGGGGGCCTGGATCTCCATGCGGCGGGTCTGACCGCCGGCGATGGCGCCGCGACCGTCGATGGGCTCGCCGAGCGCGTTGACGACGCGACCGAGCAGCGCGTCGCCGACGGCGACCTCGAGGATGCGTCCGGTGGCCCGCACCGGTTGGCCCTCCTCGATGTGCCCGACCTCGCCGAGCACGACGGCGCCGATCGACTCCTCGTCGAGGTTCAGGGCGAGGCCGAGGGTGCCGCCCTCGAACTCGAGGAGCTCGTTGACGGCCGCGCCCGGCAGGCCCGACACGCGGGCGATGCCGTCGCCGACCTCGACCACGCGGCCGACCTGGGCCTGCTCGGTCTTGGGCGAGAACCCCTCGAGGTTCTTGCGCAGGGCGGCGGTGATGTCCTCGGAGGTGAACGTGAGGTCTTCCATGTGTGGGTGGTCCCTTATCCGATCGCTTCGCGGAGCTGTTCGAGCCGGTTGCGGATGGAGCCGTCGATCACGGTGTCGCCGATCTGGGCGACGACCCCGCCCAGGACGGAGGGGTCGACGATCGACTTCACCTCGACCGACTTGCCGGTGGCCTTGCCGAGGGCGTCGGCGAGGCGGGTGCGCTGGTCGTCGGTGAGGGGCACCGCGGTGCGCACCTCGGCGACGGCCTTGTTCTTGGCCTCGGCGGCGCGGGCCACGAGGCGGTCGACGATGGCGGGCAGCTGGCGACCGCGACCGGCACCGACGATGAAGGAGACGAGGCTCACCGTCACCGGCGATGCCCGGTTCCCGAGGAGGTCTTCGACGACGCCCTGGCGGCGCTCGACCGGGATCAGCTCGTCGGTGAGCGTCGTGCGCAGCTCGTCGTTCGACTCGAGGGCGCGGGCGAGCTGGAACAGCTCGTTCTCCACATCGTCGAGCGACCCTTCGACCTGCGCGACCTCGAACAGCGCGTTCGCGTAGCCGTCGATCCGCTCTGTGCTCATGACGATGCCCACGCCCTCGCTTCGCAGGCTGCGCTCGGGTGCCGGCTGCTCGCTGGCGCTCCCGACGCCGGCCCGACGTCGATCCGATGCGTCACGGTCATCGCTGTCCCACCTGCTGGATGTAGGACTCGATGAGCCGGGTGTTGGTGTCGCGGTCGAGGTTGGCCTCGACGACCTTCTCGGCGAGCTCGATGGCGAGAGCCGCGACCTGTCCCTGCATCTCCGACATGAGGCGGGCCCGCTCGGCGTCGAGCTGCTCGGCGTTGCGCTGCCGCAGCTCGGCGGCCTCCTGCTCGGCCCGCTGGGTGAGGTCGCGCCGCACCGAGTCGGCGGCCTGCCGGGCCTCCTCGATGATGCGCCCGGCCTCGGCCTTCGCGTCGGCCAGCTGGGCGCTGTACTCCTGACGGATCCGGTCGGCCTCGGTCTTGGCCTTGTCGGCTTCGTCCAGGTCGGCGCGGATGCGCTCGGTGCGCTGCTCCATCATGCCCTTCAGCCCGGGCAGAGCGAACTTGTAGAGCGCCAGCAGCAGGATCGTGAAGCTGATGCCGCCCCAGATGACCTCGTTCCACTCGGGGAAGATCGGCGACGGCGCCTCGTGGCAGTCGGCGGGCTCGCCGCCCTCCTCGAGGACCTCGATGCAGTGCTCGGCTTCGTGGGTCAGTCCGCCCTCGGCCGCACCGGCGACGCCGGCGAAGCTGAAGATGCCGACCACCACCAGCGCGAGGGCTGCGAGCAACCTGCGCGTCAGCATCGCCACTACCCCGCGACGATGAAGGAGAGGACGAAGCCGAACAGCGCGAGCGCCTCGGTGAAGGCGATGCCGAGGAACATGGTCGTGCGGACCATGCCTGCGGTCTCGGGCTGCCGGGACATCGCCGTGATGGCGTTGCCGACGACGAGACCGATGCCGATGCCCGGGCCGATCGCGGCGCCGCCGTACACGATTCCTCGGCCGACGGCGGTGAGACCCGCCTCCAGCTCGCCCGCTGCCTGCTGGGCGAAGGTTGCCAGTTCCAGCACTTGCTTTCTCCTTGGTGCTCGGTCGTGCTCGGTTGGGTGTTGCGGACTCGAAGAGACGTGACGTCGTCACCGGCCCCTGCGGCAGCAGTGGGTCAGTGCTCGGGGTGCATCGCCTTGCCGATGTAGACGCCGGTGAGCATGGCGAAGATGAACGCCTGCAGGAACGCCACGAGCAGCTCGAAGGCGGTCAGCCCGACCAGCAGGCCGAGGCTGAACGGCCAGATGGCGAGCGACGGCCCGAGCGCCCAGAGGGCGGCGGTGATCGTGGCGAAGCTCACGAGCAGCAGGTGGCCGGCCAGCATGTTGGCGAAGAGTCGGACGGCGAGGCTGAGCGGCTGGGTGATGAAGGCGGTGATGAACTCGATCGGCACGAGCAGGACGTGCATCGCCGCCGGTACGCCCGGGAGGATCAGCGTGTTCTTGAAGTAGTGGCCG
Source organism: Acidimicrobiales bacterium (assembly GCA_035540955.1). Taxonomy (GTDB): domain Bacteria; phylum Actinomycetota; class Acidimicrobiia; order Acidimicrobiales; family CADCSY01; genus DATLFP01. Next base: position 3,818 of record DATLFP010000202.1, on the reverse strand, counting down.
ACGCCCTGCTCCTTGATCCCCATGAAGTGGTACAGCACGTAGACCACGACCGCGAGCAGCGCCGGGAAGGCGATGCGGGCGTTCACGGGCATCTGCGCGACCGGGATGATCTCCCAGAGGTTGCCGACGAAGATGAACAGGAAGACCGTCAGCAGGAAGGGCATCCAGTTGAGCCCCGACGGCCCCATCGTCTGCAGGATCACGCCGTTCCGGATGAAGTCGATCGTCGCTTCGGCGATGCTCTGGATGCCCCGGGGCACGAGCTGCTGCTTGCGGCTGGCGGCGAAGAAGAAGGCGAAGATGACCGCGGTCGTCAGCCACATGAGGATGACGACCTTGTTGATCTCGAAGATGGTGCCGTCGAGGAAGATGCCGGGCCACTCGATGACGTGGCTGATCGGCGGGAATTCGATGGCGAGGACCTTCATCGCGCAGCGATCTCCTTCTTGGCGCGGCTCGTGTGCGCACGCGCGGGCTTGAGGCCGGGATAGGCGAGGGACAGGGAGACCGAGCGGGTCTCCCACAGGAGCAGGCCGAGGTGGGTCACGACCAGGGTCACGAGCAGCGGGGCCCGCTCGATCCACGCCGCGTCCTTCACGGCGAAGAGGGCGACGCCGAGGCCGGCCATCCGCACGAGGTAGCCGCCGAGGACGGCCCCCATGAGGAACCCGCCGCCCCGAGGCGCGCCCCAACCGATGAGGGCGGCGGCGGCGAGGAGGTTGAGGACGACGAGGGCGACGGCGTACGCGCTCGAGAGGGCGCCGTCGAGGCCCCACGCGATGCTGGAAGCGACGACGAGCACGGCGGCGACGGCCACCGACTTGCGGGCCATGTCGCCCGCGACCTGCATCTCGCCGGGCCGCTCAGTCACGGTGGAGCACCTTGCGGGTCTCGGCGTCCATCTGGGTGAGATAGCCCGCGGACAGCTTCCAGAGCGTGTAGATCAGCACGAGGATCCCCAGCGTGAGCGCGAACAGCGGCCGGGTGCCGACGCGACCGTCGATCCACCAGCCGAAGAGGCCGAAGAGGAACGGCGTGAAGACCACCTCGAAGGCGCGCGCCAGCGAGTCGCCGAACCCGTTGTAGAGGTCGCGCTTGTCGCTCGGCACTCGCCCGCTCCTCGCAGCCCGGACGCCGTCGCCCGGGGTGCTTGTGAAACTTCGCACAATCTAAGCCAGGGTTTCGCGACCTGCAAATCCGGGTCGGCACCCCCACCAAAACCTGTCCCTCCGCCCGGGCACGGCCGGCGAACCTAGCGGCCCGACACGCCGTGGTCAGATCCGAGACGGCTCAGTCGACGGGCACCTCGGGGTCGAGGTCCAGCTCGAGCTGGTCGGCCCGCTGCCGGCGGACCTGGGGGTGCAGCACCGTGTAGAGGGCGATGGCGAGCCCGGCCATGCCGAAGGGCACGATGGCGTTGGTGGCGTCGGTGTAGACCGGCAGCAGCACGAGCCCCGAGAGCAGGGCCGTCCACGCCCACAGGATGAACACCGCCCGGCGATGCCCGTGGCCGATCCGCATGAGACGGTGGTGCAGGTGGTCCTTGTCGCGGACCATCACGCCGCTGCGCTTGGCCGCCCGCCGCACGATCGAGAAGGCGGTGTCGACGATGGGCACGCCCAGGATCACGAGCGGGATCACGAGGGGGGCGAAGAAGAAGTACGTCGTGCCGCTCGTCCCCTCCGCGGTCTGGCCCCCCACCAGCAGCGTCGACGCGGCCATCAGCATCCCGAGCAGGAGCGCGCCGGCATCGCCCATCATGATCCGTGCCGGGTGCAGGTTCCACGGGAGGAACCCCACGCACATCCCCAGCACGATCACGGCGAGCAGGGGGCTGATGCTGTTGCTCTCGTTGGGCAGCAGCCCCTGGTCGAACAGCCGGTCGGAGTACAGGGCGAAGGACCCCGCGGCGATGGCGGTGATCCCCGCCGCCAGCCCGTCGAGCCCGTCGATGTAGTTGATCGCGGTCGACATCCCCACCACCCACAGCACCGTCACCAGCGGTGCGAGGTCGGGCGACAGCGACCAGAAGCCGAGGAACGGGAGCCGGAAGAACAGCATCGTCACGCCGAGCAGCGACAGCAGGCTGGCCCCCAGCACCTGGCCCGCCATCTTCGCCGGGGGCGACAGCTCCCTCACGTCGTCGATCTGCCCGACGAGGAAGGTGATCACCGCGCAGATCACGATCCCGAGCGGCTCCGAGGTCCCCTCGAACACCGGGTCGAACTGCTCGATGCGGGTGGCGACGCCCATCCCGGCCAGGAAGCCGAGGAACATGGCGAGCCCGCCCAGCACCGGCAGCGGCCGGGTGTGGACCCGCCGCTCATCGGGAGGGACCACCGCACCGGTGCGGAACGACAGCCAGCGGGCCAGCGGCGTGCTGAGCAGCGTCACCCCGCCGGCGACGGCGAGCACGATCAGGTAGCCCGACATGGAGCGACCATCCTGCCCGACCGGTCGGCGCCGATCGGACCCCGGCATGCCCGAAGCGCATGCTCTTCCCGTTGCGGGCACGGGTGACGGCCCGCGGGGTGACGAGTCCGGCTCCGGGTGCGCCCGGAGATCCCCTGGCGCGTGGCTAGTACGGCTGGAACTTCGAGCAGAGGGTGCGCACGTCGTCGCGGATGGCGGCCAGCTCGGTGTCGTCGGCACCCGCCCGAAGGGCGCGGTCGATGAGGTTGGCGACCTCGGCCATCTCCGCCTCCCGCATGCCGGCCGTCGTCTCCGCCGGCGTGCCGATGCGCAGCCCGCTCGACTGGTACGGGGGCCGGGGATCGTCGGGCACGGTGTTCTCGTTGAGGGAGATCCCCGCCTTGCCGAGCCGGTTCCGGGCCTTGCGGCCCGACAGGTCGGGATCGAAGGACCGCAGATCGACGAGCATGAGATGGTTGTCGGTGCCGCCGGACACGAGCCGCAGGCCGGCACCGGCGAGACCCTTGGCCAGCGCCTCGGCGTTGCGCACGACCTGCGCCGAGTAGTCCGCGAACGACGGCTGCGCCGCTTCGAAGAAGCCGACCGCCTTGGCGGCGATGATGTGGTCGAGGGGCCCACCCTGCATGCCGGGCATGACCGCCTTGTCGATCGCCGCCGCGTGCTCGTCGCTCCGAGCGACGATGCAGCCACCGCGAGGGCCCCGCAGCGTCTTGTGGGTGGTGAAGGTCACGATGTCGGCGAGTGGCACCGGGTTGGGGTGCACGCCACCCGCGATGAGGCCGGCGATGTGGGCGGCGTCGAACATGAACAGCGCGCCCACCTCGTCGGCGATGTCACGGAACGGCCGGGCGTCGATGATGCGCGGGTAGGCCGTGGCGCCGGCGACGATCAGCTTCGGCCGATGTGCAAGGGCCAGGTCGCGCACCTGGTCGAAGTCGATGCGCTCGTCGCTGGGCGTGAGGCCGTAGGACACGAAGTTGAACAGCCGGCCCGACGCGTTGTTCGGGTTGCCGTGGGTCAGATGACCACCCTGGTCGAGCCGCAGACCGAGCACCGTGTCGCCCGGCTCGAGGAGGGCGAAGTACACGGCGAGGTTGGCGTTGGTGCCCGAGTGAGGCTGGACGTTGGCCCACGCGGCGCCGAACAGCGCCTTGACCCGCTCGATGGCGAGGTTCTCGACCTCGTCGATGACCTCGTTGCCGCCGTAGTACCGCTTGCCGGGGTAGCCCTCGGAGTACTTGTTCGTGAGCACCGAGCCCGCCGCCCGAAGCACCTCCGCCGACGCGAAGTTCTCCGAGGCGATCAGCTGGAGCGTCGTGTTCTGGCGCTCGAGCTCCCGCTCGATCAGGCCGAACAGCTCGGTGTCGTGGACCTCGGTCATGGAC
>DATLFP010000201.1:0-21537 GCA_035540955.1 Acidimicrobiales bacterium | reverse complement strand
GGTGAAGCTGAGCACGCTGGTCAAGGAGCGCAAGGCCAAGACGCTCATCTACTTCTACCCGAAGGCCGACACGCCCGGCTGCACGACCCAGGCGTGCGGGCTGCGCGACATCGGCGGCGAGATCGGCGACACCGTGGTGCTCGGCATCAGCCCCGACCAGCCGGAGAAGCAGGCGAAGTTCGACGCCAAGTACTCCCTCGGGTTCCCGCTCCTGTCCGATCCCGACCACGCCGTGGCCGAGGCCTACGGGGCGTGGGGGGAGCGGTCGATGTACGGCCGGAAGTACATGGGCATCATCCGCAGCGCGTACCTCGTCGACGAGAAGGGCACGATCGCCGAGGCGTGGCCGAAGATCTCGCCGAAGGACACGCCCGCCAAGCTGAAGGCGGCGCTCGGCGTCTGACCGCTCCGACGCCTACGCGAAGCGGACGGCGTCGTAGAGGTCCTGGAAGTGGCGGTCGAAGGCGATGGCCGCGTCCTCGAAGAGGAAGCCGAGTGTCCGGGTCTCCAGCTGGTCCTCGGCGGCGGGCAGGCGCTCGAGGATGGCGACCAGCTGATCGAGGTCGTCGAGCACCAGCCGGCGCTCGTCGTCGGCGCTCGCCGGGACGTCCATGACCGCCAGGTCGGTCCGGAGCTCGCGCAGTTGTGCGGCCACCCGGCCCGTGGCGCGGTCGATGCACTCGGAGCCGAACGCCGGGTCGCAGCGCCGGATGTCGGAGACGAACGCGCTCATGTCGCGCTCGAGCTGGCGGTGCCGGCTCGCCAGCTCGTTGGCGGTGCTGATGTTGTCGAGGCCGGCGATGTTGTAGGCCGCGTTCGCGCCCTGGAGGCCGAGGCCGAGCACCAGCGTCACCCCGAGCAGGACCTTGGCGGCGCTGGGCAGCACGAGGGCGGGTGACGAGCCATCGTCCACGTCATCGGCGTCGGCGACGTCGAGCGGCGGGCGGTCGCCGAACAGGCCGCCGGGATACTCGGTCGTGACCAGCCCGATGTACGCGTACGTGCGCTGCTGGTACCGGAGCACGGCGGCGATGGCGAGGTGCGCCGACGGTGGCGTACGGCCCGCCACCAGGGTCACGACCCAGACGACGAAGAGCGCGATCGACAGCCCCGCTGTCGCCAGCTGCGTCAGGAGCAGCGCCCACAGCATCAGGACGAAGCGGAAGAGGACCGCGAGTCGGTTGAACGGGCGGGGCGGGTCGACCTCGAGCGCCACCGGGTAGTCGTCCTCGCCGATGCGGAACGACGGGAACCGGTCGGACAGCAGCCAGGCGTACGCGTAGACGCGGGTGAGGTACTGCAGGATCCGGGTCAGGAGGTCGGCGATGCCCACGGGCACGCGCCCCGAGAAGAGCGCGGCGAACCAGCCGATGACGATCACCACGAACGCCAGCAGGCCGAGCACGCCGGCGACGAGCAGGTGGGGGATGGCGAGGACGATGCGGAACGCGACGGTCGCTCGCCGCTGCGGCTGCGGCCCATCGAGGGTCAGCGTCACAGCCATCGCCGAACCCTAACCAGGGGCCGTGCGAAGATCCGGGGATGGGATCTATCGATCCGGCGACGCTGCTCCCGCACCGGGCGCCCTTCCTGCTGGTCGACGAGATCACCGAGATCGTCCCCGGGCAGTCGGCACGCGGGGTGTGGCGACTCGAGGGCGACGAGCACTTCTTCGCCGGCCACTTCCCGGGCCGGCCGACGCTGCCCGGCGTGCTGATGGTCGAGTCGCTGGCCCAGGTGGGCGGCTGCGCGGTGCTGGCCGACGAGCGGTACGCCGGCAAGCTGCCGCTGTTCGGCGGGATCGACTCGGCCCGCTTCCGTCACCAGGTGGTGCCGGGGGACACCCTCGAGCTCGCCGTCGAGATGGGCCGGCTGTCGGCCCGGGCCGGCAAGGGCCACGGCGTGGCCACCGTCGACGGGAAGGTCGCGTGCGAGGCCGATCTCTTCTTCATCATCGGCTAGCGGGCCATCTCACGAACCCGCGGCCGCCGTCGTTCATCTAGACGTGGCGCTGCCGCCGTTCACCACGTTGGTCGAGCAGCACCGCGCCGCGGTGTGGGGCTACCTCGTGGCCGTGGCCGGACCCGACGCCGCTCCTGACCTCTACCAGGACACGCTGCTCAGCGCGCTCCGGGCGTACCCGTCGGTGCGGGACGCGTCGAACCTTCGGTCGTGGCTCATCTCGGTGGCCCACTCCCGGGTGGTCGACCGGGCCCGGGCGCGGTCCCGGCGGCCCGAGGTGTTGGGCGAGGTCCCCGACCGGTCGGTGACGCCGGCGGGACCGCCCGACGAGGAGCTGTGGGCGGCGGTGGCGGGGCTGCCCGAGAAGCAGCGCCACGCCGTCGTGCTCCGCTACGTCGGCGACCTTCCCTACGCCGAGATCGCGGCGGTGATCGACACCAGCGAGGCCGCCGCCCGCCAGAACGTGCGGGCCGGCCTCGCCCGTCTTCGCAAGGAGCTCACATGACCAGCTCGATCGAGTCCCGGCTGCGCCGGCCCGTCCCCGCCATCGACCTGCCGGCGCTGGCCGAGCGCGAAGGCCTGCTCGACGTGGCCGTCGCCACCCTCGCCTCGCCCGTCGGCGACCTGCTGCTGGCGGCCACGCCGGCGGGGCTGGTCCGGGTGAGCTTCTTCGCGCCGGACGAGGCCCTGGCCGAGCTCGCGGCCCGGGTGTCGCCTCGCATCCTCGAGGCGCCGGCCCGTCTCGACGGCGTCCGCCGGCAGCTCGAGGAGTACTTCGAGGGTCGCCGCCGCCGGTTCGACCTCGCCATCGACTGGTCGCTCGTGGGCGAGTGGGGCCGCAAGATCCTCGACGCCTGCTCTGCCATCCCCTACGGCGAGGTGCGCACCTATCGCGACATGGCGGTCGCCGCCGGCAGCCCCAAGGCGTCGCGGGCGGCGGGCACCGCCCTCGGCAACAACCCGGTGCCGGTCGTCGTCCCGTGCCACCGCGTGCTGCGTCTGGGCGGCGGGCTGGGCGGCTACACCGGCGGTCTGCAGGTGAAGGAGCACCTCCTCCGCCTCGAGGGTGCGCTTCTTGCCTAGATCGGTGCCGGCCCCCGCGGCCCCCGGCACCGATCGACGCAAGAACGGTTCAGGCGGGGGGTCCGAGCACGAGGCAGCCGTTGTGGCCGCCGAAGCCGAAGGAGTTCGACAGCGACGGGCCGGGCTCGAAGTCGCGGGGCTCGCCGGTCACGACGTCGAGTGTGATCTCCGGGTCGAGGTGCACGAGCCCGGCGGTCGGCGGGATCTGGCGGTGCTCGAAGGCGAGCAGCACGGCCGCCGCCTCCAGCGCGCCCGCCGCCCCCAGCGCGTGGCCGGTGACGCCCTTGGTCGAGGTGACGGCGGGACCGGGGGCACCGAACACCTTGACGATGGCCTCGGCCTCCGCCGCGTCGTTCAGCGGCGTCGACGTGCCGTGCGCGTTGATGTGCACGAGGTCGGACGGCGCCACCCCGGCGTCGGCCAGCGCCAGCTCCATCGCCCGCACCGCCCCCGAGCCGTCCGGTGACGGCGCGGTGATGTGGTGGGCGTCGGCGGTCGACGCCGAGCCCATGATCTCCCCGAGGACGGTGGCGCCGCGCGCCAGCGCCGCGTCGCGCTCCTCGAGCACGAGCACGGCGGCTCCCTCGGCGATCACGAAGCCGTTGCGGTCGCGATCGAACGGGCGGGAGACGCGTTCGGGCGACAGCGCCGTCATGTTGCCGAAGCCGGCCAGCGCGGTCGGCGTGATCGACGACTCGGCGCCGCCCGTCATCGCGGCGTCGCACACGCCCCACTGGATGAGCCGGGCGGCGTAGCCGATCGCGTGGGTGCTGGCCGCGCAGGCGGTGACGATGGTCTCGCACGGACCCCGCCAGCCGAAGCGCATCGACACCGATGCGGCGCCGGCGTTGGCCATCATCATCGGCACGAGGAACGGCGACACCCGCTTGTCGCCCTTCTCGGCCCGCACGAGGATCTGGTCCTCCAGGGTGTGCAGGCCGCCGACGCCGGTGGCGATGATCACCCCGGAGCGGTCGGGGTCGGCGCCGACGGCGCCCGCCTGCTCGAGCGCCATCTCGGCGGCGCCGATCGCCATCTGGGCGAACCGGTCGGTGCGGCGGGCCTCCTTGGGCCCCAGCCACACCGTGGGGTCGAAGTCGTGCACGAGCCGGTCGCCCTCGGGCGCCGGTGCGAGCAGCCCCTGCCAGAACGCGTCCCGGCCGATGCCGCACGGGCCGACGACGCCCAGCCCGGTGACCACGACGCGGCGGCGGGACGTCATCCGCCGATCTTCGCCTTCACGAGCTCGAACGCCTGGCCGACGGTCTCGATCCCCTCGAGGTCCTCCTCGGGGACCTCGATGTCGAACGCCTCCTCGAGCGCCATGACCAGCTCGACGAGGTCGAGGCTGTCGGCGTCGAGGTCGTCACCGAACTTGGCGTCGGGCGTGACCTGCTCGGGCGAGACCTGCAGCACCTCCACCGCGCAGCGCTTGAACGTCTCGAAGGGGTCGTCGGCCATCGTCGGGCTCTCTCTTTCGGGTTGTCAGTGGCCCATGCCCAGCCCGCCATCGACGGGGAGCACGGCGCCGGTGATGTAGGCGGCCTCGGGTGAGGCCAGGAAGGTGACTGCAGCGGCGACCTCGTCGGGGGTGCCGGCGCGGCCGAGGGGGACCGTATCGACCAGCAGCCCGAGGGTCTCCTCGGGGAGGGCGCCGGTCATGTCGGTCGTGATCGGTCCCGGCGCCACCACGTTGGCGGTGATGTTGCGCGACGCCAGCTCGCGGGCGAAGGAGCGGGCCATGCCGATGAGCCCGGCCTTCGAGGAGGCGTAGTTGACCTGGCCCGCCGAACCGCTCAGGGCCGCGGTCGAGGACATGAAGATCAGCCGGCCGGTGCGCGCCCGCATCATCTTGGGGATGGCGCGACGGGCGACCCGGAAGGCGCCGGCGAGGTTGGCGTCGATGACCGACGCGAACGCCTCGTCGGACATCTTCATCGAGAGGCCGTCGCGGGTGATCCCGGCGTTGGCCACGACCACCTCGGGCGGGCCGAGCTTCTCCTCGACCTCGGCGAACGCGGCGTCGACCTCGGCGGTGGAGGTGACATCGCACTTCACGGTGAGGAACCCCTCGACGTCGCCGCTGCGCGCCGTGACCGCGACGTGGTCGCCGCGCGCCGCGAACGCCTGGGCGCAGGCGAGGCCCAGGCCGCGGTTCCCGCCGGTGATCAGCACCACCCGTCCGCTCATGTGCCGGGCCATCGTAGGACGGCGCTGGCCGAGGTCATGCCGGCGCCGAACCCCACGAGCAGCACGATGTCTCCGTCATGGACGCGGTCGTGCTCGAGAGCGTCGACCAGCGCGAGCGGGATCGAGGCCGACGACGTGTTGCCCGTCCACGGCAGGACGATCGCCGCCTTCTCCATGGGAATGCCCAGCTTCGAGCACGCCGACTCGATGATGCGGGTGTTGGCCTGGTGCGGAACGACGAGGTCGACATCGGCCGCCGTGAGCCCGGCCTGGGCGAGCGACCGCGTCGAGGAGTCGACCATGACGCGGACCGCTTGCCGGAACACCTCCTTGCCGGCCATCTGGATGGTGCCGGCATGGTCGCAGTAGAGGAGGTGCACGAGGCTGCCGTCGGAGCCGAGATCCCAGCCGAGGAGGGCGCCAGGACCCTCGACGTGGTCGACGACGACGGCCCCCGCCCCGTCGGCGAAGAGGATGCAGGTGCTGCGGTCCTCCCAGTCGGTGATGCGCGACAGCGTCTCGGCCCCGATCACGAGGATCCGCTTGGCCCCGACGGCGGCCATGCCGGCGGCGACGGTGATGCCGTAGGTGAAGCCGGAGCAGGCGGCGTTGAGGTCCATCGCGCCGCAGCTGAGGCCGAGGGCGTGCTGCACCGACGAGGCCGTGGCGGGCACGCTCTGGTCGGGCGTGGTCGTGGCGAGGATGAGCAGGTCGATGGTGGCGGGGTCGACCCCGGCGCTGGCGATGGCCCGCTGACCGGCCTCGGTCGCGAGCCCGGCGGTGGTGCCGCCGATGCGACGCTCCCGGATGCCGGTCCGCTCGACGATCCACTCGTCGCTCGTGTCGACCATCTCGGCGAGGTCGGCGTTCGTGAGCACCTTCTCGGGCAGCGCCGTGCCCCACCCGCGGATCGCGATCCCCATCAGCCCGTCCGCAACCATGTCTCGGGGTTGCTCCCGGCGTGTGTCGCTGCCTTCGTCGGTGCGCTCATCACGCCGTCCGCAACCATGCGATGGGCTGTGACGCGGTGACCCGCTCGCCGTCGAGCGCGTTGAAGCCGCCGATCGAGCCGGCGAACAGGGACCGGACCTCGACGTCACCGATGTGCCCGAGGATGTCGCCGACCTCCACGTGGGCACCATCGGACCACCGCGGGTCGGGTGTGAACACGCCGGCCGCGGGCGAGACGACGATGCGCTCGCTCATGTAGAGGTGCTCGCCGTCGAGGGCGCGGGGGTGAGGCGACTCCCCGGCCAGGATCTCGAGGAGTTTGTCGAGGTCGTCGGGGGCCGACACCGAGAACGCCTTGGCCTCGGGCGCGATCCGCTTCGCCATGCCCGTGAGCACGGCGCCGGTGCGCTGGCGGCAGAGCGTCCAGCGGCTGGTCGACGACGGCTGCCGGACGTTCGTGGAGCTCGGCACCGGCGAGCACAGCTGGGCGGAGAGGATCCCGCTCCAGTCGTCCGGGTCGGTGTGCAGCCGGGCGTCGATGTTGGCCACGACGGGGACGTCGGGCTCTCGCAGCGTCGCTTGGGCGATCGCCTTGCGGAGCTCGTCGCGGGCCTGGCCCATGTACGGGGTGTGGAAGGCGCCGCCCACCGGGAGCGCCATGACCTTCTTGGCTCCCATCTCCTTGGCGACGGCGCCGGCGGCGGCGACCCCGTCACGGGAGCCGGCGATGACGACCTGGCCGGGAGCGTTGAAGTTCGCGACCCACACGTCGCCGTCGGCGCGGCGGCAGGCGGCGTCGCAGTCGTCGTCGTCGAGGCCGAGGATGGCCGCCATGGTGCCCGGGTTGTCCTCGGCCGCGACCTGCATGGCCTCGCCCCGGGCCGCCACGATGCGCACGCCGTCGGCGAAGGAGAGGGCGCCGGTCGCGGTCAGCGCCGTGTACTCGCCGAGGCTGTGCCCGGCGGCGGCGGTGGGCACCACGCCCAGCCGCTCGACCGCGTCGAGGACGACGAGGCTGAGCACGAAGGTGGCGAGCTGGCTGCTCCGGGTCTGCTGGAGCTCGTCGGCGCCGGCCCGCAGCAGGAGCTCGGCGACGTCGCGTCCCGCGATCTCGGACGCCTCCTCGACCAGCTCCCAGCTCTCGTGCGCGACCCAGGGCTCACCCATGCCGGGCCGCTGCGACCCCTGACCCGGAAATGTGAACGCGACCAACTGATCCCCTTCCGCCTGGCTCAGGCGCTTCGACTCGCGAGCACGCCGTTCGGTTTCATCAGCTCGGTTTCATCGGCCCGCCGGGCCGGTCAGGCTTCACATCAGGACGAGCGCGGCCCCGCTTCGGGAAAGGCGCGGTCGGCGGCGTCGAGCCGTTGGCGGCGGTAGGCGAGCACGCCACCGAGGATGCCGAGGGTGACGATCCGGCGGAGGAGTCGACCGCGCGTTCGGGACATGGACGCAGGGTACGCCGCTACCCGTCGGTAACCGGACGCCCGTACCGTGAACGGTCCGTGAAGCATCAGCCCGGCCTCGACGGCCTGCGGGGCCTCGCCGTCGCCGGCGTCGTCGCCTTCCACGCCGGGTTCTCCTGGGCGACGGGCGGCTTCCTGGGGGTGTCGACGTTCTTCACGCTGAGCGGCTTCCTCATCACCTCGCTGCTGGTGGCGGAGCGGGCGTCGACGGGCCGCATCGCCCTCGGCGCCTTCTGGGCTCGCCGGGCTCGGCGGTTGCTGCCCGCCTCGCTGGCGACCCTGCTGGGGGTCGCCGCCCTGGCGTCGTGGTTGGCGACCCCCGAGCAGCTGGCCGACCTGCGGGGCGACGTCCTGGGCGCGCTCTTCTACGTCGCCAACTGGCGCTTCATCCTCGACGGCCAGTCGTACGGCGAGCTGTTCGCCACGCCCTCGCCGGTGCTGCACTTCTGGTCCCTCGCCATCGAGGAGCAGCTCTACATCTTCTTCCCGCTCGTGGTCGTGCTCGCCCGCCGGCGGCTGGTGCCGGTGCTCGCCGGCCTGGTGCTCCTGTCGCTGGCGCTCGCGGTCGGGCTGCACGACGAGGGCGGTTCGACCTCGGCCGCGTACTACGGCACGTTCGTCCGCGGCGGCGAGCTCTTCGTGGGTGCCCTGCTCGCGGTGCTCGTGGCCGGTCGCGGTTCGAGCCGGCGGGCGGCGGTGGCACGGTCGTCGCGGTGGATCGGCGCCGCGGCCCTCGGCGTGCTCCTCTGGTCGTGGGCGGTGGTGCGCCAGGACGACGTGCTCCTGTACCGGGGCGGACTGCTGGTGCACGCCGCCCTCAGCGCCGCCGTGATCCTCGCCGCCGTGCAGCCCGACGGGCCGGTCCGGGCGCTCCTCGTGCTGCGCCCGCTGCAGGCGTTGGGTCGTATCTCCTACGGCGTGTACCTCATCCACTGGCCGGTGCTGGTCTGGACGGATTGGCCGCTGGCCGCCCAGCTGGCGCTCACCGTGGTGCTCGCGCTTGCGTCGTTCCACCTGCTCGAGCAGCCCATCCGGCGGGGGCAGTGGCGGGTCCGGCCGCTGGTGGCGCCGGCGGCGGCGCTGGCGGTGACGGTCGCGGTCGTGGCTGCCACCCTCGACCCGCCGCGGCCGGCGACGTTCGACCTCGCGTCGGGCTCTGTCCCGGCGGCCGTCGCCCCACCCGCTGATGCGGTCGCGCCCGAACCCGCCGCTCCGCGGGTGGCGGTGTTCGGCGACTCCACGGCGCTGCGCACCGCGTTCGCGCTCCGCGGCTGGGGATGGACGACCGGGCGCGTCGACATGCGCGACGGCGCCGCCGAGGTGGGTTGCCCGCTGGCCCGGGCCGGCGCCGTCGACTTCGTCGTCGCCCGCCAGGAACCCGAACCCCAGTGCGGGGAGTGGCCCTCCGTGTGGGCGGCGATCGCCCGGCGCGAGCGACTCGATGCCGCGGTCGTGCAGATCGGCCCGTGGGACGTGACCGACCGGGAGCTGGACGGCCGGTGGACCCACATCGGCGAACCCGAGTGGGACGCGCTGCTCCGGGCGGAGATGCACCGGGCCGTCGACGTGCTCTCCTCGGGCGGGGCGATTGTGGTGTGGCTGTCGAGCCCGCCCATCGAGTTCGGCCGGGGTCAGCGTGGTCTTCCCCGCGGGCACCCGATCTCCGATCCGGCGCGGATGGCGCGGCTCAACGACGTCCTCGCCGAGGTCGACGCCGCGCGCGACGAGCTCGTGGTGCTCGACCTCGCGGGTCACCTCGCCGCCCTCGGTCCGACCGAGGACGCGCGGTTGCGCCCCGACGGCGTGCACTTCTCCGAGGAGGCCAGCGCCGAGCTCGTGGCGTGGCTGGGCCCCGCGCTGTTGCGGTTGATCAGCCGGTGACGGGGAGGTCAAGGCCTCGTGGTGCTCCCGGTGGGATTCGAACCCACACTGGACGGATTTTGAGGCCGCGGTCTCTGCCGGTTGGACTACGGGAGCGTTCGTACCAGGCTAGGAGCATGGTCGTCATGCGTCGTGCCCTGCCGGTCGTGCTCGCCGCGGTCGCGCTGGTCCTCACCGGGGCCCCGCCCGCCGGCGCCGCCCACGAGCGGGTCGCCGGGGCCGACCGCTACGCCACGTCGGCGGCGATCAGTGCCAGCGCCGTGCAGCCCGATCGGGACATCGTCTACGTGGCATCGGGCCAGGACTTCCCCGACGCGCTGGCGGCCGCCCCCGTGGCCGGCACCCGGCGGACCAGCGTGCTGCTCGTGAGCCGGACCCAGATCAGCGACGAGGTGCGGGCCGAGCTGGAGCGGTTGCGGCCCCGCGCCATCTACGTGCTCGGCGGTACGGCGTCGGTGAGCGATCAGGTGGTGGACGACCTCGGGCACTACGCGTCGGTCGGGGTCGACCGGATCGCCGGGCAGAACCGATACGAGACGGCGGCCGCCATCAGCCGTTCGTACTTCGCGCCCGGCGTCGCGTACGTCTACGTGGCCACCGGCGAGTCCTTCGCCGACGCGCTGGCCGCCGGCGCCGCCGGCGTCGATCGCGGCCCCGTGCTGCTGACCCTCCGCAACGCGGTGCCTCAGGCGACCGCGGCGGAGCTGCGACGGCTGACGCCGCAGGAGATCATCGTGGTCGGTGGGACCTCGGCCATCAACGAGAACGTCGAGGCCTCGCTGCAGCAGTTCACCGACGGCCCGGTGAGCCGGCAGGCCGGAGCCGACCGGTACGCGACGTCGGCGGTCGTGTCGTCCGGCGCGTTCCAGGCGCCGACCGATGCCGCCTACCTGGCATCGGGCGCGTCGTTCGCCGACGCCCTCGCCGGCGGTCCGATCGCCGGCGCCAACGACGGCCCGGTGCTGCTGACCCAGCGCGACTGCGTCCCCGACGTGGTGCAGGACGAGATCGACCGACTCGCCGCCAGCCGCATCGTCGTTTTCGGCGGTACCGCCGCGGTCAGCGACGCCGCCGGTGACCGGGCTCGCTGCCCTCCCGCCCTCGGCACCTCGGCGACGGTGATCGCCACCGGGCTCGACACGCCGTGGGACGTGGCGTTCGAGCCGGACGGCACGGCGTACATCACCGAGCGCAGCGGCCGGCTCCTTCGCATGCGGCCGGGAGAGCAGCCCGCGCTGTTGCAGACGATCCCCGGCGCCGCCGAGCGCGGAGAGGGCGGGCTGCTCGGCCTGGAACGCGACGATGACGGCCTCCTCTACGCCTACTTCAGCACGGCATCGGACAACAGGATCGCTCGCTTCCGACCCGGTGAGACGCCGACGCCGATCCTCACTGGCATCAACGCCGCCGGCAATCACAACGGAGGCCGACTCCAGCTCGGACCCGATGGTCTGTTGTACGCGTCGACGGGCGACGCCCTGCACCCAGACGACGCCCAAGACGCGGCGTCGCTCAGCGGGAAGGTCCTCCGCATCGGCCGCGACGGATCGATCCCGGCCGGCAACATCACACCGACCTCACCGGTCTATGCCCTCGGCTTCCGCAACGCGCAGGGCCTGGCCTTCGACCGTCAGGGGCGGCTCTACGCCAGCGAGTTCGGTCCCTCGGTGAACGACGAGATCAACCTCGTCGTGCCCGGCGGCAACTACGGCTGGCCGGTCGTCAACGGCGTCGCCGGTGACGCACGGTTCCGGGATCCGATCGTCGTACGGCAGCCGGCGGATGCCTCGTGGAGCGGCATCGCCATCGTCCGCGGCGGCATCGCGGCGTGGGATGGCGATCTCCTCGTGGCCGCCCTGCGCGGCCAGCGCCTCTACCGGTTCGACCTGGCCGCCGACGGCTCGGTGGTCGGCGCCGGCGAGGAGCTCTACACCGGCACCTATGGGCGGTTGCGCCACGTCGAGCAGGCGCCCGACGGCTCGCTCTGGGTGCTGACGAGCAACCGGGACGGTCGCGGCAGCCCGGTGCCCGACGACGACCGGATCATCCGCATCGCCTGATCAGCGCCGTGAGCGCTGGACCGACGCCTGCTCACCGGTGGCCGCCGAGCGCCTGCTCGACAGCGCGGACCCGGTCGTCGGTCTCGATCGCCTCCAGCGGCTCGGGGAGGGCGACCGACCAGTTCGTGGCGTTGACGGTGCCGGGCCGGTTCGGGCGCTCGGTCACCTCGAGGGCGTCGTCGAGGGTGCCGACAGCGACGGCGCACGCCGCCCGGCCGAGTGCCTCGTAGGCGCCGGTGACGGCGTCCCGCACGGGCGCGCCGTCGTCGATGCCGGCTCGCTCCCGCAGGCGGTCGCGCATCGCATCGGCCTGCGGGTCGGCGCCGGTCCACACGCCGGCGACGGTCGGGAGATCGTGGGTCGTCACCGCCGCCAGCGCCTGGCGGGGCCAGTGCTCGGGCGGTGACGGCTCGAACCAGAGCAGGCGGTACGACAGCACCTGGCGCTCCCACAGCTCGTGGCGCACGGCGTCCTCGACGGTGCCGAGGTCCTCGCCCACGACGAGCGCCCCGG
This sequence comes from Acidimicrobiales bacterium, assembly GCA_035540955.1. GTDB lineage: Bacteria > Actinomycetota > Acidimicrobiia > Acidimicrobiales > CADCSY01 > DATLFP01. Next base: position 9,431 of record DATLFP010000201.1, on the reverse strand, counting down.
CCCGGTTGCTCTCGAGGGCGAGGATGTCGAGCAGGTCGGCGGCCGGGTACCGCACGTAGGCCCCGCTGCCACCGGGTTCGGTGGGGATCCAGAACAGCCGGAACAGCCCCATGACGTGGTCGACCCGCAGTCCGCCGGCGTGCCGGAACGCCGCTCGCACCGTCTCGATGAACGGGCCGTAGCCGGCGGCGCGCAGCCGCCACGGGACGAACGGCGGCAGACCCCAGTCCTGCCCATCGGGGTTGAACTCGTCGGGCGGGGCGCCGATGCGCACGTCGAGGGCGAGCAGGTCCTGCCACGCCCAGGCGTCCGCCCCGTCGGCATCGAAGCCGACGGCGAGGTCGTGGACGAGGGGCAGCGTCGAGGCGGACTCGAGCTGGAGGTCGAGCAGCCACTGGAGCCAGGCGTGGAAGCCGACCCGCTCGGCGTGGGTGTCGGCGAAGGAAGCCACCGCCGACCCCTCGGGGTGCTGCAGCTCCGCGGGCCACGCGCGCCACCCGTTGCCGTGCTCGTCGGCGATCGAGCAGTAGGTGGCGAACTGCAGCAACGGTGCCCCCTGGGCCGCCAGCCACGCATCGAGGGCGGCGTCGCCCTTGAACCGGGAGAAGATCAGCTCGAGGGCCTCGCGCTTGAGCCGCCACACGGCATCGCGATCGATGTGCCGATCGTGGTTGAGGGCGCGGCCGGCAGCAGCGAGCCGGTCGAGGTCGGCGCCGGCGTCGGCTGCCCCGGGGACGTCCTCGATCCGCAGGTGGAGCGGGTTCCGGAACCGCCGGCTCGACGGGTAGTAGGGGCTCGGCTCCTGCGGCATCGCCGGGCCCGGGGCGTGCAGCGGGCTCACCGTGAGCAAGCCAGCGCCGCGGCTCCCCGCCCACTCGCCGAGGCGGCGGAGGTCACCGAGATCGCCGATGCCCCACGAGGCGCGCGAGCGAGCGGCGTAGAGCTGGACGGCCCACCCCCAGGTGCGCAGGGAGGGGGGCAGGTGGCAGCGCCCGGGGCTGACGATGAGCGTGGTGGCGGGGCCGCCGTCGCGGGGGACGAGCCGGTGGTAGCCGAGCGGCAGATCGGGTGGGAGCACCTCGACCCCCCGGAGGACGGTGCCCTCCTCGAGGATCACGTCGGCGGTCGAGTGCAGGAACTCGGCGTGGCCCCCGCGGATGCACCAGACCGGGTTCCCCGTCGGCGGCTCGGGCTGCTCATCGCTGGCCCCCATCGACCGGGCCAGCCGCTCGAGCGACGCCTCGGGGACGTCGTGCCAGCGGCCGAGCGCATCCCAGTAGCCGTTGTCGATGCCCCACGCTCGTCGGTCCATCACACGCCGCTCTCCCCGCCGGATGCGGCCGGGAGCGGGGCCCGCCGGCCGGGCAACCTGATGCGCCGCTGCACGAGGAGGATGCCGACCACGATCATCGCGCCGCCGAGGAGCAGGCGGAACCGGAACGGCTCGCCGAGCACGATGACGCCGACCGCCACGGCGACGACGGGGATGATGTACGTGACGAGGGAGGTCACCGTCGGGCCGAGCTGGGCCACCGATCGGTAGTACAGCAGGTACGCGAACCCGGTCCCGATGGCCCCGAGGAGCAGCACGGCGAGCACGCGGTGTGGCGCCAGGTCGATGCCGTCGATGGCCGTGGTCGTGATCGCCACCGGCAGGAGCAGCACCGCTCCCATCGTCAGCTGACCGGTGGCCGCCACCTCGGCCGTGACGTCGAGCTGGTGGCGGGCGGCGTAGGTGAGGGCGAAGCCGTAGCAGGCGCCGGCGCCGACGGACGCCAGCGAGCCGGTCACCGACGAGTGCGCGAAGTCGCTGCCCCCCACCCCCGCGGCGACGGCGACGCCGGCGATCCCGACGAGGAGGCCGGCGACCTCCACGCCGCCGAGGCGGGAGCGCGCCTCGTGCCGGTGCCGCAGGTAGATCGCGCCGGCGACGGCGGTGAACAGCGGGGTCGAGGCGTTGAGGACGGCGGTCAGGGCCGAGGTGATCCGCTCCTCCCCCCACGCCAGCATGGTGAAGGGGAGGATGTTGGCGAACACGCTCGACACGGCCGAGTGGCGCCAGAAGGTGCGGTCGCGGGGCAGCCGGACGTGCTTGTACCGGAGCCAGGCGTGCAGGGCGACGGCGCCCAGCGCGATCCGGGCCGCCGCCACTGCGGTGGGCGTCATGCCGCCCACCGCGACCTTGATGAACAGGAACGACCAGCCCCACACGAACGCGAGCAGGAGAAGGCGTCGCATGGGAAGGCGAGTCTGCCAGCCGGCTTTCACAACTACGCTCGGACCCCGTGTCCCGGTCCGTGCTCGAGCGCAAGCTGTCGGAGATCACCGATCGCCTGCGCGCCCTGCGGGACGAGCTGCGGGTGGCCGACGAGCAGCTCGCCTTCCTGGCCGAGACCGCCGACGACCTCCGCCTCCGGGCGCTGGTGTCGGAGACGCCGCTGGCCGAGCGGGAGCACGCCGATGCCCAGAAGCACGTCGACGCGATGACGCGGCACCGCGCCGCGGTCGCCGCCGAGCTCGCTGACCTCGAGCGGGCTCAGGACGACCTGCTCGACCGCCTGATCGCCGAGAGCAAGTAGGGAGCGCCGTTGCCCACCCGCGTCGTCATCGCCGAAGACGAAGCCCTCATCCGACTCGACCTGAAGGAGACCCTCGAAGAGGAGGGCTACGAGGTGGTCGGGGAGACGGGCCGGGGGGACGAGGCGGTCGAGCTCGTCGACTCCCTCAAACCCGACCTCGCCATCCTCGACATCAAGATGCCCGGCATCGACGGCCTCGAGGCGGCCCGCCAGATCGCCGGCCCCCGCAAGGCGGCCGTCCTGATCCTCACGGCGTTCAGCCAGCGCGACCTCATCGAGCAGGCGCGTGACGCCGGCGCCCTCGCCTACCTGGTGAAGCCGTTCCAGAAGTCGGAGCTGCTGCCGGCGGTGGAGGTCGCGCTCGGCCGGTTCAAGGAGATGGTCGCGCTCGACGACGAGGTCCAAGGGCTGCAGGAGCAGCTCGAGACCCGCCGCGTCGTCGATCGGGCCAAGGGGATCCTCATGGACAAGCACGGCCTGTCCGAGTCCGACGCCTTCGCGTTCATCCAGAAGACGGCGATGAACGAGCGCCGGACGATGAAGTCGGTCGCCGACGAGGTCGTGGCCGGCCAGCTCACGCCGCCCGCCTGAGTCACGCCCGCCGCGTACCCTCGGATCACGTGGCCACCGTCCTCCTGCTCGACGGCAACTCGCTGACCTACCGGGCGTTCTTCGCGCTGCCCGCCGACATGGCCACCGCCTCGGGCCAGGTCACGAACGCGGTGTTCGGCTTCACCTCGATGCTGATCAACCTGCTGCGCGATCACCGGCCCGACCGGATCGCCGTCGCCTGGGATCGCCCGGAGCCGACGTTCCGGCACGAGGCGGTCGAGACCTACAAGGCCAACCGGGAGGCGGCCCCCGACATCCTCCGACAGCAGCTCGGGCTCGTGCGCCAGGTGCTCGAGGCGCTCGGCATCTGCATGATCGAGAAGGCGGGCGTGGAGGCCGACGACATCATCGCCACGCTGGCCACGCAAGGGCGGGATCGGGGCGACGACGTGATCATCGTCACCGGCGACCGCGACACGTACCAGCTCGTCGAGGACCCGCACGTGCGCGTCCTCTACAACCGGCGCGGCGTGAGCGACTACGTCCTCTACGACGAGGCCGGCATCGTCGAGCGCACGGGCGTGACGCCGGCGCAGTACCTCGAGTACGCCGCGCTCCGGGGCGACCCCTCCGACAACCTCCCGGGGGTTCCGGGCGTGGGTGAGAAGACGGCGGCCAAGCTCATCGTCGAGCACGGCGGCCTCGACGGGATCTTCGCCAACCTCGAGAAGCTGACGCCGAAGCTCCGCGCCAACCTCGGCGAGGCGGAGGCGATCGTGCGCCAGAACGCCGAGGTGATGCGCCTGCTGCGCGACGTCGAGCTGGACGTCACGCTCGAGGACCTCACGAGGGGCCCGTTCGAGGCCGAGACGGTGCGGTCGGTGTTCAACTTCCTCGAGTTCCGCACGCTGTTCGACCGGCTGGTCGACGCCCTCGGCGACGGGTCGACGCCCCGCGAGACCGACCGTGCGGTCGCGATCACCTGCGACGTCGTCGAGGTGGCCTCCGCGGGCGAGGCCGTGGCCGTGCTCGACTCGCTCACCGGCCGTGGCGGGCCGGTGGCGACCGCGGCCGCCTTCGCCGGCGACGCCATCGCCGGCCTCGCGTTCGTGACCGACGATGCGCCCGAGGGGGGTGAGGCGGCGTGGATCCCCGGGACGCTGCTCACCGGTGACGTGCTCGACGCGCTCCGCCGGCTGGTGGGGTCCGGCGCCGGGCCCCGCCTGCTGGCGCACGACGCCAAGCCCCTGATGCGGGCGCTCCTGGCGCTCGGCGTCGACGTGGGCAACCTCGACCTCGACACCGCGGTGGCCGGCTACCTCCTGGATCCGGCGGAGTCGGCCTACCTCGTGCAGGACCTCCTGCTCCGCTACGTGGGGCTCACGCTCGAGGCGGCGACCGCGCCGACCGAGGGCACCCTCGACTTCGACGGGGGCGCCGGGGACCTGGCCGGGGAGACGGCCCGCATGGCGATGGCGGTGGCTCGGCTGGCACCCGCGGTGCAGGAGGCACTCGCCAAGCAGGGGCTCAGCCGGCTGTACGACGAGATCGAGCGGCCGCTCGTGCGCGTGCTCGCCCGCATGGAGCACGTCGGCGTCCGGGTCGACGCCGCCTACCTGCAGTCCCTCAACGACGAGCTGGCGGCCGAGGCGGCGCGGCTGGAGAAGGAGATCCAGGACGCGGCGGGTGTCGAGTTCAAGGTGAACTCCACGCCCCAGCTGCGCACGGTGCTGTTCGACAAGCTGGGCCTCGCCCCCCAGAAGAAGACGAAGACCGGCTTCTCCACCGATGCCGCCTCGCTCGAGAAGCTGCGCGACCAGCACCCGATCGTCGATCTGTTGCTGCGGTACCGCGAGGTCGAGAAGCTGCGCTCGACCTATGGCGAGGGCCTGATCGGAGAGGTGCGGGCCGACGGCCGGATCCACGCCACGTTCAACCAGACGGTGGCTCGCACCGGCCGGCTGTCCTCGGACAAGCCGAACCTGCACAACATCCCGGTGCGCACCGAGGAGGGCCGGCGGTTCCGGCGGGCGTTCGTGCCGGCCGACGGCTGCGAGCTGCTCGTGGCCGACTACAACCAGATCGAGCTGCGCGTCATCGCCCACCTCTCCGAGGATCCGGGGCTCCAGGAGGCGTTCCGCACCGGTCAGGACATCCACACGACGACCGCGGCACGGGTCTTCGGCGACCCGGCCGGGAAGGTCACGACCGAGCACCGGGCCAAGGCCAAGATGGTCTCGTACGGCCTCGCCTACGGCATGGAGTCCTACGGGCTGGCGCAGCGTCTGTCGATCCCGGTGTCCGAGGCCCAGGAGATCCTCGACGCGTACTTCGAGGCGTTCCCGAACGTGAAGGCGTACATGGAGCGCACCGTCCAGGAGGCGCGGCAGCGGGGCTACACCGAGACGCTGTTCGGCCGGCGCCGTCCCATCCCCGAGCTGCTCTCCGGCAACTACCGGATCCGCCAGGCGGGCGAGCGGCAGGCCATGAACGCCGGGATCCAGGGGCTGGCCGCCGACATCTTCAAGGTGGCGCTCGTGAACCTCGATCGAGCGCTGGAGGACGGGGGCCACGACAGCCGGCTCATCCTCCAGGTGCACGACGAGGTGATCCTCGAGGTCCCCCCGGCCGAGCACGACGCGATGGCCGACCTGGTGCGGTCGGTGATGGCCGGCGCCGCCGACCTCTCGGTCCCCCTCGAGGTCAACCTCGCCTTCGGCGACTCGTGGGAGACGGCGAAATGACGACCGAGCGCCGAGCTTGCGAGGCTTGCTCGGTCGTATCGGCGTGAGCGACGGCGAAGCCGACCCTGCCCTTCGGGCGGAGCCCCGGCACTGGTTCGAGGACATCGCCGCCCATGCCCGCGGCGCGTACCTGCGGTACTCGTTCACGAAGGGCACCGCCCAGGAGGTCGACTTCCTCGTCGACGCGCTCGGGCTCGCACCGGGCATGCGGGTGCTCGACGTCGGGTGCGGTCCCGGGCGCCACAGCCTCGAGCTCGCCCGCCGCGGGATCGAGGCGCACGGCATCGACATCAGCCAGTCGTTCGTCGACCTCGCCACCGAGGCCGGCGTGGAGGGCGCCACCTTCGAGCGGCTCGACGCGCGATCGCTGCGGTTCGACGGCGAGTTCGACGCCGCCATCAGCCTCTGCCAGGGGGCGTTCGGCCTCCTCGGCGGCACCGACGACGGCGCGGTGCTCGCCGGGATGGCCCGCGCCGTCCGGTCGGGCGGCACCGTGTGCGTCAGCGCCTTCAGCGCCTACTTCCAGGTGCGGTGGCTCGAGGACACCGACTCCTTCGACGCCGCGACGGGCGTGAACCACGAGCGAGCGACGGTCAAGGACGAGGCCGGCGCCGACGCCGAGTTCGACCTGTGGACCACCTGCTTCACGCCCCGTGAGCTCCGCCTCCTCGCCGAGCGGGCCGGGCTCTCGGTGCGCCACGTGTGGTCGGTGACGCCCGGCGCCTACGCCGCCGCGGCCCCGAGCATCGACACCCCGGAGTTCCTGCTGGTAGCGACGGTGCCATGAGGGCATAGGCTTGCGGGTCGCGCCCGAACGGGCCCGACCTCGAAGCGTCTCTTCCATCCACCTCTGAAAGCCACGGTCCCTCCTCCATGTCCGACGACACGACGTTCACCCCCAGCGAGTCCCTCGACGACTACGTCCCCCGGCAGATCATCGGCGACGACCTCGACATCTCCTTCGAAGAGGCGATCGCCGGCACGATGGTCGAGGTCGAGGACGGCCAGATCGTCAACGGCACGGTGGTGAAGGTCGACAAGGACGAGGTCCTGCTCGACATCGGCTACAAGTCCGAAGGCGTCATCCCCTCGCGGGAGCTCTCGATCCGCAACGACGTCGACCCGTCGGAGATCGTGTCGCTCGGCGACGAGATCGAGGCCCTTGTCCTCCAGAAGGAGGACAAGGAGGGCCGGCTCGTCCTCTCCAAGAAGCGGGCCCAGTACGAGCGCGCGTGGGGCGACATCGAGAAGGTCAAGGACGCCGACGGCGTCGTGAAGGGTCTGGTCATCGAGGTCGTCAAGGGCGGTCTCATCCTCGACATCGGTCTGCGCGGCTTCCTGCCGGCATCCCTCGTCGAGCTGCGCCGGGTGCGCGACCTGCAGCCCTACGTCGGTCGCACGCTCGAGGCCAAGATCATCGAGCTCGACAAGAACCGCAACAACGTCGTGCTGTCGCGGCGCGGCTGGCTCGAGGAGACGCAGAAGGAGCAGCGCGAGGAGTTCCTCGCCAACCTGAAGCCGGGCGAGACCCGCAAGGGCGTGGTGTCGAGCGTCGTGAACTTCGGCGCCTTCGTCGACCTCGGCGGCATGGACGGCCTCGTGCACGTCTCCGAGCTGTCCTGGAAGCACGTCGACCACCCGAGCTCGGTCGTCACCGTCGGTGACGAGATCGAGGTCCAGGTGCTCGACGTCGACCTCGACAAGGAGCGCATCTCGCTGTCGCTCAAGGCGACGCAGCAGGATCCGTGGCAGGAGTTCGCGTCGTCCCACCGCGTCGGCGAGCTCGTCTACGGCCGGGTGACCAAGCTCGTGCCCTTCGGCGCCTTCGTCCAGGTGGGGGAGGGGATCGAGGGGCTCGTGCACATCTCCGAGATGAGCCAGCACCACGTCGACCTCCCCGAGCAGGTGGTGAACCCCGGCGAGGAGCTGTGGGTGAAGATCATCGACCTCGACCTGCAGCGCCGACGCATCAGCCTCTCGATCAAGCAGGCCGCCGAGGGCGGCGAGGTGGCGGCCGAGTACCAGCAGCACTTCGGCGAGCACGCCTACGACGAGCAGGGCAACTACATCGGCACCACCGCCGAGCACGACCCCGAGGCCGAGAAGGCCTGGGAGGAGTACTACAAGGAGCACGGCATCGAGCCGGGCTCCCCCGAGGATCCGGCGATGGCGCCGGAGCCCCAGACGGCGACCGCCGACCCTCCGGCCGAGACCGAGGAGCCTCCGGCCGAGAGCTGATCGCTCCGACATGAAGCTGGTTGGTCTGACCGGGGGCATCGGCGCCGGGAAGTCGACGGTGTCGGCTCGGCTGCGGGAGCGCGGCGCGGTGATCGTCGACGCCGACGCCATCACCCGGGAGCTGCAGGAGCCGGGCACCGAGGTGTTCGCGGCGATGGTGGCCCGGTTCGGCGACGGGATCCTCGCACCGGACGGCACCCTCGATCGGCAGGCGGTGGCCGCCGTCGTCTTCAACGATCCCGACGAGCTCGTCGCGCTGAACTCGATCGTGCACCCCGCGGTCGGCAAGGAGATCTTCCGGCGCATCCAGGAGCGGATCGGCACGGACGACGTCGTGGTGCTCGACGTACCGCTGCTGGGCAAGAACGGCCTCTACCAGGTGGCCGGCGTGCTGGTGGTCGACACCCCCATCGAGACCGCGGTGCAGCGGCTGGTCGAGCTGCGGGGGATGGACGAGGCCGATGCCCGCGCCCGGATCGCCAACCAGATCTCACGCGAGGAGCGGGTGGCCGGCGCCGACATGGTCATCGACAACAGCGGTGCTCCCGGCGACCTGGACGCGCAGATCGACGCCACCTGGGACTGGATCGAGTCCCTCCCCGACTGGGCGCCCTGACCCGAGGAGCCGCGTCACACCCGGTCCGTATCCTGGGACCGATGCCCGACTTCAAGGTGGTCTCGGACTTCGAGCCGGCCGGGGACCAGCCCAAGGCGATCGCCCAGCTGAGCGAGGGCATCACGCGGGGTGACCGCTGGCAGACCCTCCTCGGCATCACCGGCTCGGGCAAGTCGGCCACGATCGCCTGGACCATCGAGCAGGTGCAGCGGCCCACGCTCGTGATCGCCCCGAACAAGTCGCTCGCCGCCCAGCTGGCGAACGAGTTCCGGGAGTTCTTCCCGGAGAACCGGGTCGAGTACTTCGTCAGCTACTACGACTACTACCAGCCCGAGGCCTACGTCCCGGCCACCGACTCGTACATCGAGAAGGAGGCGACCATCAACGACGAGATCGACCGGATGCGGCTGTCGGCGACGCGGTCGCTGTTCGAGCGGCGGGACGTCATCATCGTGGCCAGCGTGTCGTGCATCTACGGCCTCGGGTCGCCCGAGGCGTATTACGGCATGCTGCTGCCGCTCGAGCGGGGGCAGCGCATCGGGCGCGAGCAGATCCTCCGCCATCCGCTTCGTCAGGGTGGTCACGAGCACCCGCTCGCCGCGCGCCGCGCGGTCGCGGATCTCCTGCAGCAGATCGTCCACCTGGCCGCGCACCGGGCGCACTTCGATGGGCGGGTCCATCAGCCCGGTCGGCCGGATCACC
>DATLFP010000200.1:0-2708 GCA_035540955.1 Acidimicrobiales bacterium | reverse complement strand
ACACGGAGTCGCTGACGGGGGCCGAGGAACCGTCCGACGACACCCGGTTTCTTTCACCGGTGGGCGCCACGCAGGTGGCCTCGCAGGCTGTCGAGGAAGGCATCCGGGAGGTACTCACCTTCCTTGCCCTCATCAACATCTTCGTGGGCGTGTTCAACATGCTCCCGGTGCCGCCTTTCGACGGCGGGCACGTGGCGATCGCCACCTACGAGAAGGTCCGGTCGCTGCGGACCGGGCGCCGCTACCACGCCGACGTGGCCAAGCTGCTGCCCCTCACCTACGTGGTGGTGCTGCTGCTGGCGGCCCTGTTCGTCACGACGATCTACCTCGACTTCGCGCAACCGATCTCGGTGCGGTGATGGAGCGTCGGGTCACCCGCCAGATCGTGCTCGGGCACCCGAGCAACCCGGTCGCGGTGGGCGGCGGCGCGCCGGTGACGGTGCAGTCGATGACGATCACGAAGACGGCCGACCACGAGGCCACCCTCGAGCAGATCTACGCGCTGGCGGCGGCGGGGGCCGACATCGTGCGGTGCACGTGCAACGAGGAGGCGGCGGCCGAGGGCCTGGCCCGCATCGTGCCCCGCTCGCCGGTGCCGATCGTCGCCGACATCCACTTCCAGTACAAGCTGGCGCTCGCCGCCCTCGACGCCGGCGTGCACTGCCTGCGCCTCAACCCCGGCAACATCCGCAAGCCCGAGCACATCAAGGCGGTGGCGTCGGAGGCGAAGGCGCGGGGTGTGCCCATCCGCATCGGCGTGAACGCCGGCTCGCTCGATCCCGACATCGAGGCCCGCCACGGGATCACCCCCGAGGGCCTCGTGGCGTCGGCCCAGCGCGAGCTCGACCACTTCCGCGAGGTCGACTTCGACGACGTGAAGATCTCGGTGAAGGCGTCGAACGTGCCGCTGATGGTGGAGTCGTACCGGATGCTGGCCGAGGCCGTCGACCACCCGCTGCACCTCGGGGTGACCGAGGCGGGCCCGCCGCCGGCGGGGCTGGTGAAGGCCACGGCCGGCATCGCCACGCTGCTGCTGGAGGGCATCGGCGACACCATCCGCTACAGCCTCACCGCCGATCCCGTCGAGGAGGCCAGGGCCGGCCGCCAGCTGCTCGAGGCGCTGGGCCTGCGGGAGCGCAAGAACGTCGACCTGATCGCGTGCCCGTCGTGCGGACGGGCCGAGGTCGACGTGATCGCGGTGGCCAAGGCGGCGCAGGCGGCGTTCGCCGACCGCCAGATCCCGCTGCAGATCGCGGTGATGGGCTGCGTGGTGAACGGTCCCGGTGAGGCCCGCTCGGCCGACCTCGGCATCGCCGCCGGCCGCAAGCGGGGCCACCTGTTCATCCGCGGCCAGGTGGTGCGGGTGGTGCCCGAGGACGAGATGGTCGAGGCCCTCGTCGAGGAGGCCGAGCAGCTGATGAAGGAGGGCGTCGACGCCCGCCTGGCGGCCGCCGACGCGGATGCCGCCGCCGAGGCCGAGGCCGACCGCCTCGCCCTGCTCGACGAGCAGGGCGCCGACGCCAACGCCAGCGAGGCGAAGGTCGAGCTCATCCGCAAGCGCGTCGACGGCTGATCGGCCCCCAACCCCCTCGTTCTGGGACCGATCGGGTACGCGCCCCCGGCGCGATCGGTCCCAGAACGGCGGGATGGACGGGTGGATCAGCGGCGCTGTGCGGCGCGGGCGGCTTCGACGTCGGCCGGGGTGATCTGCATGCCCCGGACGCGCTCGCCGGTGCCGTCGGCCATGTAGGGCTCGAGCAGGCGCTCGATCTCCTCGCTCACCGCCGCCGTGCCGCCCAGCACCACGATGATCCGGGGCTGGAGGCGCTGCAGCTCGGCGATGACCGACGGGTGCAGCGGCGCCGGTCCGACCATGAGCACGCTCGACTGGGTGATGGCGGCGATGGGGATGCCGGTGAGGGCGTCGGCGAAGTCGGTGCCGGTCACCACGAACACGGTGTCGGTGCCCTCGGCGGTCACGCGCGAGCCGACCTCGGCGGTGGTGGCGTACCGGTCGGGGCCGGCGATGCGCTCGATGGTCCCGGCGTAGTCGGCCATGAGGGCCTCGATGCCACGGGACACCGCACCGGTGCCGCCGATGATGATGATCCGCTCGGGCGCCAGCCGCTGGAGCTCCTCGGCGGTGACCGCCGGCAGCTTCTCGGCCTCGGTGAGCAGCACGGGGCTGCCCTGGACGGAGGCGCCGAGGCCGCCGGCGAGGGCGTCGGGGTACGACCGGCCGGTGGCCAGGTAGACGGTGCTGGCGCCGTTGGGGAACTTGTCCTTCGACAGCTCGGCGGCGGTGCCGAAGCGGTCGACCCCGGCGATGCGCACGATCTCCCGGGAGGCGTACGGGCGCAGCAGCTCGAACACCTCGTCGGAGACGGCCGCCCAGCCGCCCATGACCACGATGCGGCTCGGCCCGAGCCGCGCCAGCTCGGCGGCGGTGTCGACATCCAGGCTGTGCACCGGCGTGAGGAGCACGGGACCGGGCTCGGACACCGCGCCGGGGCCGGCCGACAGGGCGTCGGCGTAGTCGCGGGCGGTGGCGATGTACACGACGTCGGCGCCGTCGGGGAACGCCAGCTGGCTCAGCAGGCGCGCCGTCTGCATCCGGTTGTTCCCAGCGACCCGCACGATCGGCCGGTCGGTGGGTCCGGGTGCGATGGTCGTCGTCGGCGACCCGCCGCCGCCCCCACCGACCGGCC
>DATLFP010000199.1:0-2046 GCA_035540955.1 Acidimicrobiales bacterium | reverse complement strand
CGCTGACGTGAGACGCCGGTCACTCGTACGGTCAGGAGGTGGGGGACATCGACCTCACCCCGTACTCCCCTCGCCTGCTCCTCCAGTGGGACGAGCAGGCTCCCGGCGCGCGCCACCGGACCATCGACGGCACGCTCGTGTTCGCCGACGTGAGCGGGTTCACCCGGCTCTCGGAGCGGTTGGCCCGGTCGAAGGGCAAGGCGGGAGCCGAGGAGATGACCGAGACGATCGGCTTCCTCTTCGGTGAGCTGCTCACGGTGGCCGCCGCTCGCGGCGGGGAGATGCTGAAGTACGGCGGCGACGCCGTGCTCCTCTTCTTCCGCGGCGAGGGCCACGCACCGCGGGCGGCCGCCGCCGCCATCGAGATGCAGCGCCGGCTCGGTGAGATCGGCCGCATCGAGACCGATCGGGGGCCGGTCCGCCTCCGCATGTCGGTGGGCATGAGCAGCGGCCCGATCGACCTGTTCAAGGTCGGCGGCAGCCACGAGGAGCTGGTGGTGGCCGGCCCCGTGACCACCGAGACCGTGCGGGTCGAGGCCGCCGCCGAGGCTCGCCAGGTGCTGGTGTCGGTGGCCACCGCCTCGGCCCTGCCCTCGGGGTGCCTCGGCCCACCCAAGAACGGGGGCTGGCTCCTCCGCCGGGCCCCCGCGAGCGGGGTCGTGCCCATCGTCCCGGCCGGCCTGGCGACCGACGCCAGCCGCTTCCTCTCCGTGGGGCTGCGTGACCACCTCGCAGGGAGCGAGGTGCACCCCGACCACCGACTGGCGACGGTGGCGTTCATCCACGCCCTCGGCATGGACGCGCTGCTCGCCGAGCTCGACGGCCCGGCGGTGGCCGACCGGCTCCACGAGACGGTCTGCACCATCCAGGATGCGTGCGCCGAGTTCGACGTCTCGTTCCTCGCCACCGATCTGGCGGCCGACGGCACCAAGGTGATGGCGGCTGCCGGCGCCCCTTCGGCCGGCGACGACGATGCCGGCAGGATGCTGCTGGCGCTGACCCGGATGACCAGCGCCGGAACGCCGCTACCCCTCCGGGCCGGCGCCAACCGGGGTCACGTGTTCGCCGCTGCTGTGGGGCCGTGGTACCGCAAGACCTACACGACCATGGGCGATGTCACGAACACCGCCGCCCGGCTCATGGCGAAGGCGGAGCCCGGAGAGATCCTCGTCCGCGCCGAGGTGCTCGACCGATCCCGGGTCCGGTTCGACGCCGAGGAGCTCCCGCCGTTCGCGGCGAAGGGCAAGGCCGAGCCCCTCGTGCCGCACCGGGTGGTGGGCCCGTCGGCCGAACCGCCCCCGCCGACCGGCACTCGACTTCCGCTCCGCGGGCGCGACGCCGAGCTGGACGAGCTGAAGGCGCTCGCCGGCGACGCCCGACGGGGACACGGTGCGCTGGTCGAGCTGGTGGGTGACATGGGCGCCGGCAAGAGCCGGCTCCTGGACGAGCTGCTGGCGCTGGTGGGCGACGTGCGCGCGCTCTCGGCGCACTGCGAGCCCTACCACCGGGCGAGCCCGTTCCACGCCGTCCGCGTCCTCCTCGACCAGGTCCTCCCCCGCGGGGTCGATCGCCTGGAGGTGCTGCGGGGCACCGTCGCCGACCGGACGCCGGATCTCACGCCGTGGGTCCCCCTCCTCGCGGCGGTGCTCGACCTCGACTCGCCGGAGACGGACGAGACCAGGGCGCTCGAAGCCCGCTTCCGCCTCGAGCGGACCGCAGTGGCTACCGTCAGCCTGCTGCGGGCGCTGCTCCCCGATCCGGCCGTCCTGGTCGTGGAGGACGTCCACTGGCTCGACGACGCGTCGGCCGCCGTCCTGCGCCAGCTCGAGGAAGGCGCGGGTGCGGCACCGTGGCTCGTGGTGGTCACCCGACGCGACGAGCCGGCGCCATTCGTGCCGGGCCGGGGCGAGAGCACGTCGCTGCGGCTGACGGCGCTGGCCGACGAGCACATGAAGGCCCTGGTCGACCTCGCCACCGGCGACGCCCCGCTGCCGCCGCACGAGCGGGACATCCTCGTCACCCGGGCCGCCGGCAACCCGCTGTACC
>DATLFP010000198.1:0-7698 GCA_035540955.1 Acidimicrobiales bacterium | reverse complement strand
GCCCCGCCCGCTCCGCCCACCTCGCCGGCCACCGCGGCCGCGGTCGCCACCGGGTCGCCGGGAGCTCCCACCCGCCGGACGGTCCGTCCGGCGGCCACCAGGTCGGCGTCGACCGCGCTCGCCACCGAGCCGATCACGGTCACCCGCCGCGCGCCGAGGCGGTCGACCTCGGCGGCGACGGCGTCCGACAGGCGAGCGCCGGTCTCGAGCAGCAGCGGGCCGCCGAGCTTGGCCGCCAGGACGGCGGCCGGCAACGACTCGGCGTAGGAGGCACCATCGGCGAGGACGACCTCCTCCGCGCCGCCGGTCCAGCCCCGGGCCGACACGGCGATCGCGGTCGCGACCCGGTCGACCCCGGCGAGCCTCGGGATCGGTGACGGCTCGGCGTCGGACCAGCCGGTGGGCTGGTCGAGTCGCTCGGCAGCGTCGAGCGACGCCATCGGGTTGATCACCCGTCCGACGGGATCGCGCATCTCGAAGTGGAGGTGGGGGGCGGTGTGCTCGGCGTTGCCGCTGTCGCCCAGGTAGCCGAGCAGCTGGCCGCGCTCGACGCGAGCGCCCTCGACGATCCCCGGCCCGTACACGTCGCTGCGCGCCGCGGCGTTGTCGTCGGTCCCCGGCGTGTCGTTGTTGATGTGGACATAGGAGTACGTCCACCCGTCGTCGGCGACGAGCCGGATGTAGTACCCGTAGGACGGCTCAGGCCAGGTGACGATGGCCAGCACCCCGGCGTCGGCGGCGACGAGCGGGAGCATCTTCTCGCCCATGATGTCCTGGCCCTCGTGCGTCCGGCCTGACCCGCGTGGTGCCCCGAAGGTGTCGGTGTAGGTGACCTCGCCGATGACCGGGAACACGATGTCGTGCACGACCGGCGACTCATCGGGCGCGTCCGCGGCGTCGTCGCTCGGCGCCGTATGCGCCGACGCGGCGGTGGCCGGCAGCACGGCGGCGAGCAGCGCGAGGAGCAGGGGGGAGAAGCGGCACATGCGATGAGCGGTTGGTTCCAACCGGTTCGCGGTGATGGTACCGGCGGGGTCAAGGCACGGTGGACCACGCCCGGACCATCGGTGGCCTAGCCCGTTTCGGCCATGACGCAAATGATCTGTTCTCGCCATTCACGCCAACGGCCCGGTCGTGTTCCTCTCACTCCAACGCAACACCGCACCCCACCGATGCACCACGGAGAAGGGAACCACCGATGCGCAAGCAGCTCCTCGCCCTGGCGATCGCCGGCCTCAGCGCCACCGCTCTCGTCGTCGCCCCCACCGCCCACGCGGAGCCGGCCGGTACGGACACGACCTTCGTGCTGACCGCCGCCGGCGGGCTCAGCGTCTCGGCGCCGGCCGCAGCCGAGCTCTCGGCCGGCACCGCCACCAACGCCGGCACACTCGCCGCCCAGCTCGGTGCCGTCACCGTGACCGACCTCCAGGGTTCGCTCCTCGGCACGTGGACGGCATCGGTCACCTCGACGGACTTCACCACGGGGGACGAGACGGAGGACGAGACGATCGGCAAGGCCAACGTCGCGTACTGGTCCGGCGCCCCGACGGCGTTCACTGGTGTCGCCGTGTTCACGCCGGGTCAGCTCACCGGTCTCCTCGCCGAGGACCTCTCCGCCAGCCGCACAGCCTTCGAAGCGACGGCGACCGTCGGGAACAACTCGGCAACGTGGAACCCGACGGTGGTCGTGACCGTCCCGAGCAGCGCCGTCGTCGGCACCTACTCAGGCACGATCACCCACTCGGTGGCGTAGGCCCCACACTGGTGGCCGTGCGCTGCCGGCTGCTCTCCCTTCTGATCGCCGGGATCCTCGTGGTCCCGGCGATCGGCGCGCACGCCCAGCTACCCCTCCCCACCACCACCACCACGACGACCACGACCACGACGCCCGAACCGGGAGATCCGACGACGACCACCACGACCGAGCCCGAGGATCCCACGACCACGACCACCACGACGACCACCACCACCACGACAGCGCCGCCGCCGGCGGGCACCGCGCTGTCCATCTCGGCGCCGGCGAGCAGCGCACTCTCGGGCGGCACGCCGACCGACGCCGGTTCGCTCAGTGCAGCCCTCGGCACCGTCACGGTCGTCGACCGACGAGCCGGGCTGGCCAAGAGCTGGACCGCCACCGTCACCGCCACCTCGTTCACCACCGGCGGCGGGAGCGTGACAGAAACCATCGACCGGGGCGCCGTCTCGTACTGGTCGGGTCCAGCAGTTGCGACCAGCGGCACCGGTGTGTTCACGCCCGGCCAGCTGACGGGTCTGCTGGCCCTCTCCCTCAACGTGTCTCGCACGGCCTTCTCCATGACCGGCGGGATCGGCGACTCGACCGCCAGCTGGACGCCCACGGTCATCGTGACGATCCCCGCCTCCGCCGTCGCCGGCACCTATACCGGCACGATCACTCACTCGGTGGCGTGACGCCGCCGTGTCACCGTCGGTCGATAGGTTCCCGTGATCCGTCAGAACACCGTCTCCCGCTTCCTGCTGCTCGTGGCGCTGACCACGGTTGCTCTGGTTGCTCCCGCCTCTCTCGCCCAGCAGCAGGCGCCGGAGTCAGTCGGCATCCGCCTCGTCGACGCGCCCGTTGACCGCCGTGACGATCCGCGCGCCCAGAGGTACATCGTCGATCACGTGAGCCAGGGGACCACCATCACCCGTCACGTCGAGGTGTCGAGCACGATGGGCGAGCCGGTGACCATCGCCCTCTATGTCGCCGCCGCCACGCTCGAGGGCGGCCGTTTCGCATTCGGTGAGGGACGGGCCGAGAACGACCTCACCGACTGGTCGGCGATCGACCCCTCCGAAGTCGACATCCCGCCCGGCGGCGCTGTGCAGGCAACCGTGACCATCGCTGTCCCCGCGGGCGCCGAGGACGGCGAGCGCTACGGCGTGATCTGGGCTGAGCTGCCGGGTGGGGGAGGCTCGGCCAACGTCGTCAACCGGGTCGGCGTGCGCATCTACCTCTCGGTCGGCGAGGGGAACGAGCCGGCGTCGGACTTCACGATCGACACGCTCAGGGCGCGCCGGGACGCGGACGGGGTGCCGATCGTCGAGACGGCGGTGACCAACACCGGCGGTCGGGCCATCGACCTGTCGGGTTCCCTCGTGCTCGAGAACGGACCCGGTTCCCTCTCTGCGGGACCGGTTGATGTGCAGGTGGGCACCACGCTGGCACCCGGTACCTCAGCCCCGGCGCGCGCGCTGCTCGATCCGTCGCTCCCGGATGGACCCTGGGACGCCACCGTGACGATCAGGGCGGGCCGGCTGGAGCGGACGGCGTCAGCAACGCTCACCTTCCCGGACGAGGCCGGCGAGGCGGCCGCCACGGTGGTCCCCGACTCGGACAGCGAGCGCCGGATCCTCATTCCCATCGCCGCCGCGGCCGCCCTGCTCGCCGGCATGGCGGCCGCGGTGTACGCCCTGCGACGGCGCGCCCTACGCCGCGCTCAGGAGCAACCTTCCTAGTCCCCCATCATGTTGGCGTTGGGCCGGGCCTGGGCCACAAGGTCGGGCACGATCTTGCCGAGCTCGGCCGGGTCCCAGCGGTCGTCCTGGTTGGCGACGGGGCCGCCGTGCCAGCCCTCGGCGACGCGGATCATGCCGCCGGCCACCTGGAACACCCGTCCCGTGATGTCCTTCGCCTCGGGGCTCCCGAGCCAGACGACGAGCGGCGAGATGTTCTCCGGCGCCATGCGGTCGAAGGTCTCGGGCTCGACCGGCTGCGACGACGCTCCACCGAGGTTCTCGGTCATCCGGGTGCGGGCGACGGGCGCGATGGCGTTCACCGTGACCCCGTAGCGGGCCAGCTCCATGGCGGCGATCACCGTGAAGGAGGCGATGCCGGCCTTGGCGGCGCCGTAGTTGGTCTGGCCGACGTTGCCGAAGATCCCCGACGGCGACGAGGTGTTGATGATCCGGCCGTCGTTGCTCTCCCCGGCCTTGCTGCGCTCCCGCCAGTACGCCGCCGCCCAGCGACTGGGCGCGAACGTGCCCTTCAGGTGGACCTTGATGACCGCGTCCCACTCCTCCTCGGTCATGTTGGTGAGCATCCGGTCCCGGAGGATCCCGGCGTTGTTGACCAGCACGTCGAGACCACCGAAGGTCTCCACCGCAGTGTTGATCAGGCGCTGCGCCCCCTCCCAGCTGGAGATGTCGTCACCGTTGGAGACGGCCTCGCCGCCCATGGCCTTGATCTCCTCCACGACATCCTGCGCCGGCCCCGTGCTCTGCCCGCTGCCGTCCATCTCACCCCCGAGATCGTTGACCACGACCTTGGCGCCACTCTCGGCGAAGGTGAGGGCGTGGGCCCGGCCGATCCCCCGGCCGGCGCCCGTCACGATGACCACACGTCCGTCATTGATTCCCATGGGCGGGGAAGTTAGGCGGGATCACCGCGACGCGTGACAGTCGCAGCGGTTGCCGTCTCGGGGCCTCCGGCTCCATCGTCGAGCCCATGACCGACCGCGCCGCGCTGATCGCCAGGTACAAGGAGGGGCCCGAGGCCGTGCGCCGGGCGCTCGAGGGGCTCACCGACGCCGATCTCGACCACCGACCGGCACCCGGCGAGTGGACGGCCCGCGAGATCGTCCACCACCTCGCCGACGCCGAGACCCGGTCGGCCGTCCGCCTCCGCCAGCTGCTGGCCGAGGACGCCCCGGTCATCCAGGGGTACGACGAGGCTCGCTACGCCGAGGTTCTCCACTACGACCGCCCGATCGACGCGTCCCTCGCCCTGCTCACCGCCGCCCGGACCGCCACCGGCGAGCTGCTCGACCGTCTGACCGATGCCGACCTGGCCCGCTCGGGGACGCACACCGAGTCCGGCCCCTACAGCGTCGCCACCTGGCTCGAGCTGTACGCCGCCCACTGCCACGACCACGCCGAGCAGATCCGCGCCGCGGTCGCCACCGTCTCCGAGGGCTAGTCCCGGACCGGCTCGAGCAAGCCCGCGTGATAGCGGACGCGCGGTGACCACAGGAGCCAGCTCTCGATGCCGAGCGCCTTCGCGGCCGCCACCTGATCGCGGACCTGCTCATGGCCGTAGTCGATGATGTAGTTGAAGTCCTGCAGCCAGGGCACGATCGGCACGCCGGTGCCGGCCGACTTCCGCTGGAAGTCCTCGAGCGAGCGCAGGACGATCTCGTACGGCATGCGGGGCGGGTCGGCCACGCGGTACTCGCCCTTGACCCACAGCGACGGGTACACCATCGGCGCGATGTAGTCGACGGCCTTGGCGATGAGCGGCACGCTCTGGCCGATCGCCTCCGGGCGCAGCGAGGCGATGCCGAACACCGACGCCCCCTGCAGCGCGCCCGCCTCCCGGATCCGTCCGTGGGCGTCGGACAGGAACGACGCCACGTTCGCCTCGATCGACTCGTTGGCCGCCAAGCCGGGGATGCGCATCTCCGCGACGCTGCCCTCCGGACGGCGCACGTAGTCCCAGAGGATCTCGTCGACGCCGAGATCGACCGCTTCGAGCGCGAGGTCGATGTTGTACTTGCGCACGCCGGAGTTCATGAAGTTGGTGAAGCCGCGGTCGTACGCGGGGTGGGGTTGGCCGTCGGCGCCCTGCAGCACCCAGTCGTGATCGCCGCGGGCCCACGCGCCCTCCGCCAGGATCGGATCGCGGAACGCGACCACGCGACCGATCACGTAGAGCCCGCGCTCCTTCATCTCCTCCACAGCCGAGGCGAGGTCGAAGTACCGCCGTACGGCGCCGATGTCGTGGGCGAGGCTGACCTTGGTGTCCCAGCCCACCTCGCCGCCCTCGTCCTTGATGTCGATCTCGATCGTGTTGATGATCCCGCGGTCGGCGAGGTCGAGCACCGCATCGCGCAGCTCGGGCGTCGACCAGGAGATGGCGCTCATGTGCACGCCCCGCGTCACCGGGCGCCGCATGGGCACGTAGACCTCCTGGATGGTCGTCTGCCCGGCGCGATCGACCGCCGTCAAGCGGATCGGCCCCGCCGGCGCCCGCTCGTACTCGACGGTGAAGCGACCGTCGTCGTCGACCGCCACCTCGTCGCCGTTCGCGGTCAGGGTGGCGTCGGTGTCGACGACGCCCGAGATCGCCACCGGGTCGTCGATGCCGATCGGGTCCAGGACCGTCGCCGGCACCTGGATCCGTGGGGGCACGGCGTCCACGAGGAACTCCCACACGAACCGGGCCGGGGGCAGGATCGGCCGCGGGACGGTGAGGACGAGACGGTGGACGCCCGCGGTGAGCGCCTTGTCGGTTCGCCAGCGGAACCCGGTGTCGACCCGCTCGGCGATGCGCTCGAGGCTCTCGCCGTCGAGGGTCAGGGTGGCGTTCGAGAGCCGACCCGTCGGCTCGACGTCGATCGCCACCTGGAGCCCCGAGCTGGCGGCGAAGGTGATGGCGCCCTCGTGCTCGACCCCGACGATGTCGACGTCGACCCGGGTCGCCGACCAGAGCTGCCAGCCGAGGAAGACGACGATGGCGGCCACCGCGAGCCCGAGCGCCAGGTCGACCGGGGCGATGCGGCGCCGAGTGCCCCGGTAGCGGCGACCCCCGCCCCGCCGGGGACGCCGCCCGCCGTCGTACATCGAGGCCCGAGGGTCGATGAGGATCGGCGAGCGGGACGTCGGCGCCGACCAGATGCGACGACGGCGGAAGGTGGAGGTGCGGCGGTTCGCACCAGGTATGTCCCGCAGCGACGAGGCCATGAGCGAAGAGGGCGGCGAGCGTCGCCCGAAGGCGCCGCCCGCGTCTGCAGCGTACAGATGACGAACGTGTGACACCCAGTCCCTACCATCCCCGGCGTGCGACGCTCCCCCGAGGTCGAGGTGGCCCTGGCCCGGCGCCAGGCGGTCGTGGCCCTGGAGAGCACGATCTTCAGCCGTCTCGGCCTGCCCGATCCCGCCGGCCGGGAGGCGCTCGACCGCTGCGTCGCCGCCGTGCGGGCCGGTGGCGCAGTGCCGGCCCTGACCGCCGTGCTCGACGGTGTGCCCGTGGTGGGCGTCGATCCCGCCGATCTGGAGCGGATCCACGCCGCCACCGCCAAGGTCGCGGCCCGAGACCTGCCGGTCGCGGTGGCCCAACGCTGGCCGGTGGGCGTCACCACGGTGTCGGCGGCGGTGCAGCTGGCCGCGCAGGCCGGCATCCGGGTGTTCGCGACCGGCGGGATCGGGGGCGTGCACCGCGACGTCGCCCGCTCCGGCGACGTGAGCGCCGACCTCCTGGCGCTGCGCACCTTCGAGGTCGTCACCGTGTGCGCCGGCGCCAAGGGCTTCCTCGACATCCCCCGTACCCTCGAGCAGCTCGAGACCTGGGGAGTACCGGTGATCGTGCTCGGCGCCGAGGAGTTCCCGGCGTTCACGACGAGGTCGAGCGGGTGCCCTGCACCGAGGACGGTGGCGTCGGCGGTCGAGGCCGCCGCCGTCGCGCGAGCGGCCGAGATGGTCGGCTACCACGGCGGCGTGCTGGTCGCGGTGCCGGTACCTGAAGCCGACGAGGTGCCGAAGGAGGTCCTCGACGCCGCCATCGATGGCGCCATCGCGCGGGCCGCCGCCGCCGGCATCAGCGGTCCTGCGGTCACGCCCTACGTGCTGGACGCGATCGCCGGCGAGACCGATGGGCGGTCGATCGCCGCCAACCTCGCGCTCGCCGAGCAGAACGCCGCGGTCGCGGCGGCCATCGCCGTCGAGCTCGCCGGCTAGCGCTCC
>DATLFP010000197.1:0-27496 GCA_035540955.1 Acidimicrobiales bacterium | reverse complement strand
GCGCCGCCCGACGATCCCGAGGAGGCCTGGCACGGCTGGGAGCGCCGGGGGGTTCCGCAGCTGCGCCTGGCGCATGTCTTCCTCGGCCGTCTGCGCAACATGCTCCGCGACGAGCAGCCCGAGCTCTACGCCGAGCTCATGGACGCCGGCGCCAACGAGATGTCGTGGTACGACTCGCTCCCGCCCACGATCACCGACCGCTCGCCGCGGCCCATCGACGGCGATCTCGCCATGCTCGGGATGCGCCGGCCGGTGTTCGAGCTGCACCTGCGACGCGCCCTCGCCCGCACCCCCGGCGTCGAGGTGCGTTCGGGGGTGGCGGTCTCGAGGATCACGTCGGGCCCGCCGGTGGTGGCGGGCATCCCCCACGTCACCGGTGTGCTGGTCGACGGCGGCTCGACCATCGCCGCCGACCTCGTGGTCGACTGCGGCGGCCGCCGGTCGTCGTTGCCCACCTGGCTCGACGCGCTGGGGGCGCCGCCCATGCCGGTCGAGGAGGTCGCCGACGGCCTCATGTACTTCGGCCGCTACTACCGGCTCGACGACGGCCAGGACTACGCCGACCTGGCGGGGGGTGTGGTCGTCGACCTCGGTTACCTTTTCGGGCTCACCTTCCGGGCCGACGACGGGTGGTTCGCCATCGCGCTCGCCGTGCACAACGAGGACAAGGCCATCCGCGCGCTGCGCGACGAGCGGGTGTTCGAGGCCGCGCTCCAGGCGATCCCGAGGACGGCACGGTGGCGCACGCCGGGGAGCAGCACGCCGATGACCGAGGTGAAGACCATGTCGCGCATCGACGACCAGTGGCGCGACTTCGTCGTCGACGGCGCCCCGCTGGCGACGGGGATCCTCCCCGTCGGTGACTCGATGGTCGCCACCAACCCGGCGCTCGGGCGAGGCTCGTCCCTGGGTTGGATCGCCGGTCGCGCGCTCGCCGACGTCCTCGGTCAGCACGAGCAGCCGGTCGACATCGCCACCGCCTACCACGACGCCATGCTCCGCCTCGTCCGGCCGTGGTTCGACCAGACGGCGCAGATCGACGCCTCCCGTCTCGAGGGCATGCGGCGCATCCTGGCCGGGGAACCCGAGCCCGAGGTCGACGAGAGCGACCCGGAGGCGGCCTTCGGCACCGGCTTCCAGCTGGGCTCCCAGGTCGACGCCGAGGTCTATCGAGGGATGGGCCAGGTCGCGCACCTGCTGGCCGATCCGATGACGCTGCTCGGCGATGCCGATCTCGCCGCCCGGGTCATCGACGTGTACACGCGGCGCAACGAGATCTCCCTCCCGCCGTCGGGCCCGAGCCGCCAGGAGCTGATCGCGGTGCTGGAGGAGGCCGGCGGGTAGCCGGTCGGCGCTCGACGGTCAGCCGTTGCGCACCGCGCGCCGAGAGCCCCACGTCATCCACGCCGCTCGGTCGTCGGCGTCGAAGCCGAACTGCGTGCGCCGCTGCGGTCCGACGGCGTCGGTGGTCACCGCGTGCCGCTCGTCGACGAACGCGAGGGTCATCGGCGGATCGGGCGGCGGCTTCCACCCGTCGACGTCGTCGCGTCGCGTGCTGGTGACGGTGAGCGTGTTCGGCTCCGGGCCGGCGGTGATCGTGAGCTGCGCGAAGGGGTAGAGGAACCGGCCCTCGAAGCGAGCGGCGTCGACGGCGACCGCCGGGTCGGGATCGGCGTCGCGCTCGACGATCCCGGCGTGCTCCGCCAGCGCCCACCGCCGCACCGCCTGGTTCACGGCCGCGCCGTTCGTGGCGTGCGTGAGGCTGACGACGGCCACGCCCGGCTCAGGCGCCAGCACGAGGACGCTGCAGTAGCCGACCGTGAGGCCACCGTGGTCGAGCGCGACACCGCCCTCGCCGTGCTGGATGAACCAGTCGAGACCGATCTCGGTCCACCGGTCGAGCGTGGCCGCCGGGCGGTGCATCCGGTCGAGGCTGGCGGCCGTGAGCAGCTCGGCGCCGTCGGCCGCCCGACCGTCGAGCTGGAACCGCGCCCACCGCAGGAGCCCATCGACCGAGGTCACCAACCCGCCGGCGGCCCGGTCGACGGGGGCCAGCTCCCACCCCGGCTGCCAGCCGCTTCCCCGCAGGACAGCCTGCTCGGCACCGACCACGAGGTGGGGGGCGGCCACCCGGTGGGTGATGGCCTGGTCGGCGGTGAAGAAGCCGACGATCCCGAGCGGGTCGAGGAGGCGCTCCTGCACGAACGGCTCGAACGGCGTCTCGGCCACGGCGGTGATCAGCTCGCCGGCGATGGAGAACGCGGCGTTGTTGTACGACACGCCCGTGCCCGGCTCGAAGAGGCGGCGGGCGTCGCGCAGCTGGTCGAGGCTGTCGGGGATGCGGCCGACGAAGAGGTGATCGCCATCGAAGCCGGCCTGGTGGCTCAGGAGGTGCTCGACGGTGATGGCGTCGGTGTCGAGCCCGGTCCGCCCGGCGAGGTCGGGCAGGTGCTTGCCGACCGGGTCCTCGAGGCTGAGCCGGCCGTCCTCGGCGAGGAGCATCACGGCGGCGGAGACGAACGTCTTCGTGATCGACGCCACCTGGAACAACGTGGTGTCGGTGAGCGGCAGCGGGTGCTCGACGTTCGTTACCCCGACGCACGCGGTGAGGGGCTCGCCGCCGACCAGCAGCCCGGCGGCAGCGCCGGGGACGCCGTGGGTCTCGACCTGCTCGGCGAGGACGGCGGCTAGGGGCTCGGCGATTCCGAGGTCGGGGGCCACGAGCGCATCGTGTCATCCGATGGGCTCATGATGCCGACGTCGTTGCCGTCGGGGTCGGCCACGATCGCGTAGCGGGCTCCGAAGAAGGCGTCGAACGGCGGCTGGCGGCCCTCGTGGCCAGCGCCGGTCAGCTCGGCGTAGAGGGCGTCGACCTCCTCCCGCGTGTCGACCCGGAAGGTGAGCACCGCCCGAGGCCCTGGCGGACGGCCGCTACGGACGCGGCAGGGCGCCGCGGTTCGCGACGTGCTTGCCCGGCACGTGGAGCGGCGTCGTCGGTGGCGCCGGCAGGTCGCCGAGCGGCCGCGGCCAGATGATGGGCGTCGTGTCGCCGTCGATCCGCTGGCCGACCTCGATGCCGGCCCGGTCGACCGAGAAGTGCGGGAACGGGTAGCCGCGCGTGCTCCCGTCGGGGAAGTAGATGATCGTGTGGACAGCGCGGGGCCGGTCGGTGGTGTTGGCCTTCGCGAGGTGGACCGTGAGGCCGTGGTGGTAGGCCACCGACCCCCGGGGAACCTCGACGAAGACGGGCTCGATGTCCTTCACCTCGGGCAGGGCGAGGATGTCCTCGGGCTCGCCGAAGAAGATGTTGACGAACCTGCGCAGCCCGATCTCGTGGGTGCCGGGGAGGTAGCCCAGCGCGCCGGACGCCAGCGTCGAGCCCTGGAACGGGATCCACGCCGTGCACGACAGCGTCTCCTTGATGGGCCAGTACGGGTGGTCCTGGTGGGCGTCGGTCGGACGCCCGCCCGGCTCCTTGTAGAGCGCTTGATCGTGCCAGAGGCGCACGGCGTCGACGCCCATGAGCTCGGCCGCCGCCTGGCCCAGCCGCGGGTGGAACGTGAGGGGCCGCACGTCGGGGCGGTCCTCCCAGAGGTTCATGCACTGGATGAACGACTGCTGGTACCGGCTCTTCTCCTCGAAGGGCGTGTCGTCGTCCGCGGTCCGCTCGCGCACGCCGCGGGTGACGGCCTCGTCGTAGTGGCCGAGCTCGTCGTCGGTCAGGAGGTCGGGGACGACGACGAACCCGTCGCGCTGGAAGGCGGCGATCAACCCGTCGTCGAGGAGGCGCGTTCCCGTCGTGCCCATACAGATACCGACGGTATCAGAGATTCCGGTGGGCGACGAACCAGTCGAGCGCCGCCGGGTCGGCGAGCGCCCCGGCGGCCGCCGCCACCTCGGGGTCGGCGCCCTCGAGGATGCGCTTCACCGGCACCTCCAGCTTCTTGCCCGAGAGGGTCCGGGGCACGGCCGGCACGGCCTCGATCCGGTCGGGCACGTGGCGGGGCGAGAGCTCGGTGCGCAGCGCGGCGCCGATCCGCGCCACCAGGTCGCCGTCGAGCGACGCCCCGGGCGCCAGCGCGACGAACAGCACCAGATCGCCCGATCCGCCACCGGGATCGTCGCGGTGGACGACGAGGCTGTCGGCGATCTCGTCGAACCCCTCCACCACCGCGTAGAAGTCGCTCGTCCCGAGCCGCACCCCTCCCCGGTTGAGCGTCGCGTCGGACCGCCCGGTGATGACGCAGGCGCCGTCGTCGGTGAACGTGACCCAGTCGCCGTGGCGCCACACGCCGGGGAAGTCCTCGAAGTACGCGGCGCGGTAGCGACTCCCGTCGTCGTCCGCGAGGTGCACCACCAGGCTGTCGGCCACCTCGTCGAGCGCCTCGACGACCGCGTAGAAGTCACTCGTCCCGAGGCGCACGCCCCCGCGGTTCAACGTCGCATCCGACCGACCCGTGATCGTGCACGCGCCGTCGTCGGTGAAGGTGATCCAGTCGCCGTGGCGCCACACGCCGGGGAAGTCCTCGAAGTACGCGGCGCGGTAGCGACTCCCGTCGTCGTCGCCCCAGAACCCGACCGGCATGGAGGGCATCGGCGCGGTGAGCACGAGCTCACCGGTGACGCCCGGCGGGCAGACCGAGCCGTCGGGGGCGAACGCCTCGACGGCGCACCCCAGGAGCCGGGTGCTGATCTCACCGGCCCGCACCGGCACCATCGGCGACGAACCGACGAACGCGGTGCACACGTCGGTGCCGCCGCTGATCGAGCTCACCGGCACGCCGACCGCATCGTGGACCCACCGGAACCCGGCGGCCGGCAGGGGCGCGCCGGTCGAGCCCACCCACCGGAGCCGCCCCCGCTCGGGCCGCACCCCCTCCTTGCGGCACGCCATCAGGAACGGCGCCGACACGCCGAGCACGGTGGTGCTGGTCTCCGACGCGAGATTCCACAGCACGCCGAGATCCGGGTGACCGGGATCACCGTCGAAGAGCACGATGGTCGTGCCCGTCAGCAGGCCCGACACGAGGTAGTTCCACATCATCCAGCCGGTGGTGGTGAACCAGCAGAAGCGGTCGTCGGGGCGGAGATCCTGGTGGAGGGTGAGGACCTTGAGGTGCTCGAGGGTGATGCCACCGTGCCCGTGCACGATGGGCTTGGGCAGTCCGGTCGTCCCCGAGCTGAAGAGGACGTACAGCGGGTGGCCGAAGGACACCGCCTCGCAATGGAGCGCGCCGGCCGCGCCGGTGAGGAGCTGCGACCAGCCGTCGCCGGCGTCGTCGCCGGCCCCCAGGTAGGGGACGTGCACGACGTGGTTCACCGACGGCAGGGCGGCGGCGATCTCCCGCACGTGCTGGCGACGATCGACGTCGCGTCCTCCGTAGCGGTAGCCGTCCACGGCGAGCAGCACCGACGGCTCGATCTGGGACAGCCGGTCGATGACCGAGCGCACACCGAACTCGGGGGCGCAGCTCGACCACACCGCCCCGATCGACGCCGTCGCCAGGAAGGCGACGACGGTCTCGGGGATGTTGGGCAGGTAGGCGGCCACCCGGTCGCCCCGCTCGACGCCGAGTGCCCGGAGCCCGGCCGCGCACCGAGCGACCTGCTCGCCCAGCTCGCGCCACGTGAGCTCGATCGGCGGACGCGTCTGGCTCCACGCCACCACGGCCACGCCGTCGTCCGCCCGGCGCAGGGCGTGCTCGGTGTAGCTGAGCGTCGCCCCCGGGAACCAGTGAGCGCCCGGCATCGACCGGTCGGCGAGCACCCGGTCGGGAGGCGTGCGCCAGCGGACCCCGGTGAACTCGGCCACGTCCGCCCAGAAGCCCTCGAGGTCGTTCACCGACCACTCGTGGAGCCGGCCGTGGTCGGCGAAGCCGTGGGCGAGCGCGAACCGGTGCGCCGCCGTGTCGGCGTCGTCCGGCTCCCACAGCACCTCGCCCCGCTCCATCTGACTACGTTCGCGTGCATGGGTGAGATGGTCGAGTTCCCGTGCAATGGCGGCACTGCCGGCGGCTACCTGGCGCTCCCGGCGAGCACGCCGGCGCCTGGCGTGCTCGTCCTGCAGGAGTGGTGGGGGCTCAACCCCCAGATCAAGGGCGTGGCCGACCGGCTCGCGGCCGAGGGCTTCGTGGCCCTGGCTCCCGACCTCTACCACGGCGAGCTCGCCGGACACGACGAGATGGACAAGGCGGGCCGGCTCATGTCGTCGCTCCCACCCGATCGCGCCGCCCGCGACATGGGCGGCGCCGTCGACTGCCTGCTCGGCCACGACGCCGTGGCCGGCTCGTCGGTCGGCGCCATCGGCTTCTGCATGGGCGGGATGATGGCCCTCCTCGTCGCCGCCCAACAGGGCGACCGCGTCGGCGCCGCCGTCCCCTTCTACGGCGCGCCGCTGGGCGACGGCGGCCCGGACTGGAGCGGGCTGACCGCGCCGGTGCTCGGCCACTTCGCCGAGAACGACGACTTCTTCCCGCCCGACGCCGTGAACGCCCTCGCCGAGCAGCTGCGGGGCATGGGCAAGGACGTGACCATCCACGTGTACCCGGGAACCGGGCACGCGTTCGCCAACGAGACCGATGCCCTCGGCACCTTCGACGAGACGGCGGCGAGGACGGCGTGGGAGCGGAGCATCGCCTTCCTCCGCGATCAGCTCGGCTGATCCTCGCCGGCCTCCTCGCCGCCGGGTGCACGGCGGCCGGCGGCGGCGCCGAGGACGGCACGGGGATCGGCGGCGCGGGGGCGCCCGATGGTTGCGACGAACGCCGCCCCCTGGTCGTCGACCTGCACGGCTACAGCGAGACGACCGAGCAGCACGAGCAACGCACGGGCTGGCACGCGCAGGGCGCCGAGAGCGGCTTCGTCACGTTCTCGCCGCAGGCCGGCGGTCAGCCCTCGAGGTGGGACCTCGAGGTCGACCCGGCGGTGCTCCGCCTGCAGGTCGAGGCAATGGTCGAGGCCGACTGCGTCGATCCCGACCGCGTCTACGTGACCGGCCACTCGATGGGCGGCTTCATGGTGTCGCGGATCGCCTGCGAGCTGTCCGACGTCGTCGCCGCCGTCGCACCCGTCGCCGGCGTGCTCCCCGTCGAGGACTGCGCGCCGGTGCGGCCGGTCCCCGCGCTCGTCGTGCACGGGCGGGCCGACACCACCGTGCCCCTGACCGGCGGCCTCAGCCCCGCCGCCGCCCACCTCCTCGACCTCCCCGAACGCGGCCCGTCGATCCGCGCGATCACCGCCGACTGGGCGGCCCGCAACGGGTGTGGAGCCCTCGCCGCGTCGAGCGTCGAGGGTGTCGTCGCGGTCGAGCGGTTCCCCTGTCCGGAGGGCGCCGAGGTGGAGCTGCGAGTGATCGACGGGGCCGGTCACGAGTGGCCGGCGGGGGTGACGGCGGCGATCTGGGAGTTCCTGGCGCCCTACCGCCTCACGTCGGTGCCGTGACCATCCCTCGCGACACCCAGCCGCGGCCGTCGGCCCACACGAGCAGCGGTGGCAGGATCACCAGCGCGCTCAGCAGCGCCACCGACACGTTCATCGCCACGACGATGCCGAAGTCCCGCAGCAGGGGCAGCGACGACGTGGCGATGACGGCCACCCCGGCGATGCCGGTCAGCGCCGACACGATGAACGCCCGCCCGGTGCGGGCGGCGGCGACCTCGGCCGCTTCCTTCGGGTCAAGCCCGCGGCGGCGCTCCTCCAGGAACCGCAGGAGGATGAGCGACGTGAACTCGGTGCAGATCGCGACGACGAGCGGCCCGCCGACGGCGGTCATCGGGCTGAGCTTCAGGCTGAACGTGTAGGCGACCAGCGAGGCGAGGCCCACGGCGATCAGCACGGGGACGAGCGACAGCAGGGCTCGCACCACGCTCCGGAGCCTCACGAGGAGGAAGGCGAACACGAAGCCGATGGCGAGGTAGGTGAGGAGCACCCGGTTCGCCTTCAGGTTCTCGAGCAGCCCGACCCCGACCACGGCGAGGCCGGACGGGGTGGCGGTGACGCCGTCCGGCGGGTCGACGGTGTCGCGGATCTCGTTCACGACCACGGCCCGTTCCTCCAACGAGTAGGGCCCGGTCCGGAAGATCACGTTGAGCGACTGGCTGCCGAGGTCGGCCGTGAACCGCTGGATGTCGGGCGGCGCCACCTCGTACGCCGCGCGCACCTCGGCGCCGGTCGGCGGGATGATCGAGGCGCCCGGGATCTCCATCAGGTAGCTCACGGTGGTGACGATGCTCGAGGCGGTGAGCAGCTCCTGATCCCAGCGCTCGAGCTTCTCGTACGCGAGGTCGTGCACGAATGCGACCGTCTGGTCGTCGAACACGTCGTCGGACGACACGAAGAGGCCGAGCTCGCTCGACGACCCGACCTCGTCTTCGATCGTGTGCAGGTCGGCGATGACCTGGGAGCTCTGGTTCACCCACTCGACGGGGTCGGTCTGCAGGATGAGCTCGTCCTCCACGAGGATCCCGCCGACGAACACGACGACGCTCATCGCCGCGAGCGGCGGCGCCACACTCGGCGGAAGGCTGCCGAGACGGACGACGAAGCGGCCGAGGCCGCCCTCGGAGAAGTCGCGGCCCTTCGTCGGCGAGCGGTACTCGCGGATGCCGAGGGTGGCGAGCGGCACGATGATGCTGCACAGGCAGATGACGAGGATGCCGACGGCGAGCAGCAAGCCGAAGCTCCGGATCATCGGCACCCGGGCGAAGGCGAGCGCCGCGAACGCGAAGACGAACGTGAAGCTGACCACGAGCAGCGCCGGCCCCAGGTTCCGCGCCGTCTCCTGGATCGGGTTCGTGGAGCGATCGATGATGACCTCCTCCTCCACCCGCGAGTGCAGCTGGATGGCGTAGTCGATGCCGACGCCGAGGAGGACGGGGAGTCCCGCGATCGTGACGATCGTCAACGGGATGCCCAGGTAGCCGGCGAGCCCGAACGCCCAGACGACGCCGAGGAGCACCACGCCGAGCGGGAGAAGGCGCCAGCGCACGTCGAACAGCGCGAGGAGGATGAGGACCATCAGGGCGACGGCGATGGCGCCGAGCGTCAGCATCCCGCCCGTCAGGTAGTCGTTGATGTCCTTGAGGAGCACCGGCGCGCCGGTCGTGGTGATCGTCGCCCCGTCGAAGGCGAGCGCGGCGGTGGCGGCGCGCACGTGATCGGAGGCGGCACCCTCCTCCTCGAGGCTCTGGTTGCCCGGCAGGCGGGTGATCAGCTGGGCGTGGCGCTCGTCGGGGAAGAACGGTCGCAGCGACTTGCGGATCTCGCCCTCGTTGTCGAAGAGGAGGAACTCCGCGTACGCCGGGTTGTCGAGCACGCGTTCGTCGGTGGGGATGGCGTCGAGCCGCTCGAGCGTCTGCAGCGACGACGCCGTGCGTGCCTCTTGGCCGGCGACCGACGGGTCTCGCTCGGTCGCACCGAGGAGGATCTGGCCGGCCACGCCGTCGATCGGGCTTCCCGACTCGCTCGTCACCAGGTTGTGGGTGAACTCCAGCGCGGTGCGCGGACTGACGACGCCGAGGATCAGGTCGCCGCCGGCGCGGAGATCCGCCTCGACCGCCTCCCATCGCGAGATCCCGTCGCCGGCGAACAGCTCGGTCACCGAGTGGCCCTCGTCCATGGTGACGAGGGTGATCATCGCCTGCCCGCCGAACAGGTCCTGGTAGGCGACGTTGTCGACGTACACCTGGTCGCCCTTGTTCAGGTAGCTGTCCTGGCCGGTGGCGAACTCGAGTCGGGTGATGCCGAGCCCGAGCACGACGGTCACCACCAGCCCCACGAGCGCGACCAGGCGGGCGTGCTTGCCGAGGTTCAGGCCGAGCCAGGACCAAACTCGCTGCACCACATGACCCTAGGGCGTCAGGATGACCGCCTTGATGGCCCGGGAGGAATTCGACCGCTACCTCGGCGCGCGGCATCGTCCCGCGCACGGCCGGCGCACCGCGGAGCGGTGGGCGGCCTTCCTGCTCCCCCACCTCGGCCCCGGCCTGCGGTTGCTCGACATCGGCTGCGGTCCGGGGTCGATCACGATCGGCCTGGGCACCGACTCGATCGGTGTGGACCGGGCCCCGGTCACGATCGAGGGCGTGCCGGTGGCGGCGGCCGACGGGGCGGCATTGCCGTTTGCCGACGCGTCGTTCGACGCGCTCTACGCCAACGCCCTGCTCCAACACGTGCCCGACCCGTTGGCGGTGCTGCGCGAGGCTCGACGGGTGGCCCGGCCGGGAGCGGTGATCGGCGTGGGCGACGCGGACTGGGACGGCGTGCTCCAGCATCCCCGGGAACCGCTCATCGACCGCGGCCACGAGATCCGTGAAGCCCTCAGGGCGAGTGGCAACGTGCGCATCGGACGCGAGCTCCGGGGCCTGCTCCTCGAAGCCGGCTTCGAGCGCGCCGAGCTGACGGTCAACGGCAACGCGGTGGGGACCGACGACGCCGTGTTCTGGACCGCGGAGACCGAGGCGACGTGGTTCGAGGCGGCGCCGGTGATCGCCTACGTCACCGAGCTGGGTCTGGCGGAGGCCGACGAGCTCGCCGCCATCGCCGCCGCCTGGCGGCGGTGGGGCTCGACCCCCGGCGCCTGCTCCGCCACGTTCTGGTTCACCGCGCTCGCCTGGACCCCGTCCTGATCGTGCTCACCACGTGTCGATGTTGGCGCGCTTCTTGCCATGCCGAACGGTCCCAGATGGCGGCGCCGACGCGAGCATGGTGGTGATCCAGCGGCGGGACTCGGCGGGATCGATGACGTCGTCGATCTCGAAGTGGCTGGCCATGTTCAGCGCCTTGCCGTGCTGGTACATGCGCTCGACCATCTCCTGGTAGACGCGCTCGCGCTCGTCTGGATCCTCGATGGCCTCGAGCTCGCGCCGCTGCCCCAGCCGCACCGCACCCTCGAGGTTCATGCCGCCGAACTCGCCCGTCGGCCACGCCACGCAGAACAGCGGTGCCTTGAACGAGCCGCCGGCCATCGCCTGGGCCCCGAGGCCGTAGCCCTTGCGCAGCACGATCGTCCCGAACGGCACGGTCACGTTGGCGCCGGTCACGAACATGCGGGACACGTGGCGAACCGCGGCCAGCGCCTCGTGCTCCGGACCGACCATGAACCCCGGCGTGTCGCACAGGAACACGATCGGGACGTCGAACCCGTCGCACAGCTGGAGGAAGCGGGCCGCCTTGTCCGCGGCGTCAGCGTCGATGGCGCCGCCGAGGTGCGACGGGTTGTTGGCGACGATCCCCACGGCCCGTCCCTCGACCCGGGCGAGGGCGGTGATCATGCCGTGGCCCCAGCCCCGGCGCAGCTCCAGCACCGAGCCGGTGTCGCACAAGGCGTCGACCACGGTGCGCACGTCGTAGGCCCGGAGACGGTTCTCGGGGATCAGGTGGCGCAGCGTCCGCTGGTCGGCACACTCCCATCCGTCGACGGTCGGGCTGGTGAAGTACGAGAGGTACCGCTTGGCGACGGCGACCGCCTCGGCCTCGTCGGCCACGGCGATGTCGACCACGCCGTTGGCGACCTGGACGTCCATCGGGCCGATGGCCTTGGGGTCATAGACCCCGAGGCCGCCGCCCTCGATCATCGCCGGCCCGCCCATGCCGATGTTCGAGTCGGCCGTGGCGATGATGACGTCGCAGCAGCCGAGGATGGCTGCGTTCCCGGCGAAGCAGTAGCCCGAGTTCACGCCGACGAGCGGCACCAACCCGCTGAGGCGGGCGAAGTAGTTGAACGCCAGGCAGTCGAGGCCGGCCACACCGGACCCGTCGGTGTCGCCCGGACGACCGCCGCCGCCTTCGGTGAAGAACACCACGGGCAGCCGCAGCCGCTCCGCCAGTTCGAAGAGCCGATCCTTCTTCTCGTGGTTCCAGAGCCCCTGGGTGCCGGCGAGCACGGTGTAGTCGTAGGAGACGGCGATCGCCGGCCGCCCCTCGATGGTGCCGATGCCACCGACGAGGCCGTCGGCGGGCGTGCGCTCGATCAGCTCCTGCAGGGAGCGGCGCCGACGCTGGGCGGCCACGACCAGCGGTGCGTACTCGACGAAGGACCCCTCGTCGACGAGGTCGGCCACGTTCTCGCGGGCGGTGCGCTGGCCCCGGGCCCGGCGGCGCGCCACGGCGTCGGGCCGGCGATGGTCGAGGCCGATCTCGTGGCGCTCCCGCACCTCGGCGAGGTCGTGGCGAACCTCGTCCAGATCGACGGCGACCACCACGGCATCCTCGGCCGCGTCGGCGTCGGCGCTCGCCTCGACCAGCACCAGCGCGTCGCCCGGCATCACCGTGTCGCCGACGGCAACGGTGACCTCGCGGACGACACCCGCCGTCTCGGCGGCGACGACGTGCTCCATCTTCATCGACTCGAGCACGACGAGCTGCTGCCCGATCCTGACCGCATCGCCCTCGCGCACGTCGACGGAGACGACGGTTCCCTGCATCGGTGCGGCGACGGGCTGCATCGCCACCCTGTCTAGCGTCTGACCGATGGACGGCGACGCGCTGCGGGCCAAGGCCCGAAGGGAGCGTGCCGTGGCCGGCATCGCGCTGATCGTCACCAGCCCGCTGCTCTTGGCCGCCATGGTGGCCATCAAGGTCGAGGCCGTGCTCGACCCCCGGGCCCGCGGCCCGGTCTTCTTCCGCGAGACCCGGATCGCCCAGGGCCGCGAGATCCAGCTGCTCAAGCTCCGGACCCTCGACGCCGCCTCACTGGCATCGCTCGGTCCCGGCCCGACGCACATCAAGCACCTCGAGGCGAAAGGGACCACCCGGGTCGGCGAGACGCTCAAGCGCTGGTACCTCGACGAGCTGCCCCAGCTCTGGAACATCGTCCGGGGCGACATGCTGCTGATCGGCACCCGGCCCTACCCCATCGACCTCTATGAGGAGGAGATGGCGCGCGGGATCACCCGCAAGCGCGACATGCCGGCCGGGCTCGTGGGCCCGGTGCAGGCGGCCAAGGGCCGGACCAAGGACCCCGTGGCCGACGATCTCGCCTACTGGGATGCGCTGCAGCACTTGTCGCCCGGCCGGCTCTTGCTCCTCGACCTCGGGATCCTGTGGCGCTCCCTCCGTGTGGTGCTCGAGCACCGCGGACTCTGAACGGAACCCGACAGCCCGTTCTGATACCGCGGGAATGTGGAATCATGCCGACATGCCCGCAGCCCTCAGCTACGCCAGCGGCAACAGCGACGTGCCGCTCATCGGCCGGACCATCGGAGACGACCTCGCCGCGACGGTCGCCCGCTTCCCCGACCGCGAGGCGCTCGTGGATGTGCCGGCGGGCCGGCGCCTGACCTATCGCGAGCTCGACCAGGCCGTCGATGCCGTCGCCGCCGGGCTGCTCGCCATGGGCATCGCCAAGGGTGACCGCGTCGGCATCTGGTCGCCCAACTGCACCGAGTGGGTCCTCGTGCAGTACGCCACCGCGCGCGTCGGCGCGGTGCTCGTCAACATCAACCCCGCCTACCGGAGCCACGAGCTCCAGTACGTGCTGCACCAGGCCGGCATCCGCCTGCTCATCGCCGCGCCGGCGTTCAAGACCTCCGACTACGCCGCGATGATCGACGAGGTCCGCGGCGACTGCCCGGCTCTGGAGGACGTCGTCCTCCTCGGCAGTGCGTCGTGGGAGGCCTTGGCTGCTGCAACGGTCGACGTCGCCGCCCTCGCCGCCCGCCAGGCGACGCTGGGCTTCGACGACCCGATCAACATCCAGTACACGTCGGGCACCACCGGCTTCCCGAAGGGCGCGACGTTGTCGCACCACAACATCCTGAACAACGGCTTCTTCGTCGGCCACCTCCTCGGCTACACCGAGGAGGACCGCGTCTGCGTTCCGGTGCCCTTCTACCACTGCTTCGGGATGGTCATGGGCAACCTGGGGGCGACGTCGAACGGCTCGTGCATCGTCATCCCGGCGCCGTCCTTCGAACCGGCAGCCACGCTCCAGGCGGTGCAGGACGAGCGGTGCACATCGCTCTACGGCGTGCCGACGATGTTCATCGCCGAGCTCGGTCTCCCCGACTTCGCGACCTACGACCTGTCCTCGCTCCGCACCGGGATCATGGCCGGGTCGCCGTGCCCGGTCGAGGTCATGAAGCGCGTCGTCTCGGAGATGAACATGGACGAGGTCACGATCATGTACGGCATGACCGAGACCTCGCCGGTGTCGACCATGACCCGGCGGGAGGACGACCTGGAGCGCCGGGTGTCCACGGTCGGCACCGTCATGCCCCACGTGGAGGTGCAGATCGTCGATCCCGACACGGGCCTCACCGTCGAGCGCAACACGCCCGGCGAGCTGTGCACGCGCGGCTACTCGGTGATGCTCGGCTACTGGGACGCACCCGAGCAGACGGCCGAGGCCGTCGACCCCGCCGGCTGGATGCACACCGGCGATCTCGCCACGATGGACGACGACGGCTACGTGGCGATCGTCGGCCGCATCAAGGACATGGTGATCCGGGGCGGCGAGAACATCTACCCGCGGGAGATCGAGGAGTTCCTGTACGGCCATCCCGACATCGACGACGTCCAGATCATCGGCGTGCCCGATCCCAAGTACGGCGAGGAGCTGATGGCATGGGTGCGGCTCCGGCCGGGCGCGCCCGAGCTCACCGTCGACGACGTGCGGGCGTTCTGCACCGGCAAGCTCGCCCACTACAAGATCCCGCGCTACCTCCACCTCACCGATGAGTTCCCGATGACGGTGACCGGGAAGATCCGCAAGGTCGAGATGCGGGAGCGGTCGGTGGCGCTGCTCGGGCTGTAGCCCGGCGGGCCGCCCCCTGGCCTACCGTGACCCGATGCGGACGCGGGTGGCCTACGCGACGCTGGTGGTGGCCGCCGTCGTGATGCTCGCGCCCGTGGTCGTCGACCGCGACAGCTATCCGGGCTCCACGTACCCGATGTTCGCCCGGGACCGAGGCCACATCTCCGCGGTGGCGACGGCTGTCGGCATCGACGAACACGGTGAGGTGCTGCGCCTCACGCCGAACCTGATCGGCGGGAGCGACGAGGTCGTGCTGGCCGTCGAGACGGTGCTGAAGGCGGTCCGGGCCGGGCCGGCGGCGGCCGACGACCTCTGCGAGCGCGTGGCGCGGCGGGTGACACGGGCGGGGCTGCCGGCGGTGCGCATCGAGATCAGGGTCGAGACGCTCGACGCCGTGCGCTGGTTCACCGACGACGACCGCACACCGCTGCAGGTCACCCGTCACGCCGAGTGCCCGGTCGAGGGCTGATGGCGCGGCGGTGGCACCGATGGTTCTCGGCGCCGGCGCCGCCGGAGCGCCTGGCGGTCGTACGGGTGCTCGTGGGGGGCTACGCCCTCGTGTACCTCCTGGGCCGGCTGCCGCACTTCCTCAACGTGGCGGGCTTCGTCGACGACCCCCGGTTCGACCCCGTCGGCGTGCTGTGGTTCCTCGACCGCCCGCTCTCCGAGGGAGCGGCGCGCGCCCTGGTGGTGGCCGCGCCCGTCGCCGGGGTCGCCTTCGTGGCCGGCTGGCGGTGGCGGATCAGCGGACCCGCGTTCGCGGTCCTGTTCCTGGTGGTCACCACCTACCGGAACTCCTTCGGGCAGGTGTGGCACACCGAGAACCTCGTCGCCCTCCACCTGCTCGTGCTGGCGATGGCTCCCGCCGCCGCCGATGCCCTCTCGCTCGATCATCGGCGGCAACGCAGACCCGTCCCGTCGTCGGGCCCGGAGCACGGCATGCCGCTGCGGATCTGCGCGCTGGTCACCGTCGCGGCCTACGTGCTCTCGGGCTACGCCAAGCTCCGGTACGGCGGGTTCGACTGGGCCGCGGGCGAGACGCTGCGCAACCACGTCGCCCACGACAACCTCCGCAAGGCGCTCCTCGGTGACCCGTGGTCGCCGCTGGCGGCGCCCGCGCTGCAGGTTGCCTGGATCTTCCCGCCCATGGCCGCCGCCAGCCTCGCCGTCGAGCTCGTCGCTCCCCTCGCGCTGTTCGGCGCGCGCCTGCGTCGGGCGTGGATCGCCGCCGCCTGGCTGTTCCACGTGGGCGTGCTCGCCCTGATGGCGATCACCTTCCCCTACCAGCTCCTCGGCATCGCCTACGCGTCGATGCTCCCCGCCGAGCGGCTGCTCGGCTGGCGGCGACTCGTCCGCCCGCCTCCCGATCCGGCCTCGATCAGCCGGTGAGCCTCGCCCACACCTGATCGACCCGGCGCACGAGGTCGGCCGTGGTACCGAGGCTCAGGTGGTGTCGGGGGCGGGAACGAGGGTCAGCCGCACGGGCGCAGCGCCGTTGCCGGCGGGATCGCCGACGGCGTCGAGCGCGAGATCGGCGAGGTCGGGTGCCACCTCGGCCGCCACGAAGAGGCGCTCGCCGTGGTTCTCGTTGACCTCGTCACCCTTCTCGGGCGACTCGGCGAAGCCGAGGGCGAGGCTGACCTCACCCGTCGGCGCTTGCGCCGGGAACACTCGGAGCCCGAAGGTCTCCGGGATCCCCTGCTGCTCCCGCAGCTGGCGGATCGTTGTGGCGGCGGCCTGGGTGCACTGGAGCATGAGGCTCCTCCTTCGGTCGCGAGCCCCCCACCCTAGGGGTGATCGGCGAGGCCGCCGACCGGCCGACCTCGCCGCCGCACCTTCGCACCGCGATGGTGCGGCCCGGACCGAAGCCGTGTTCACTCTGTCTGTGCTGACGTCGACGCCGGTTGACGGCGCGGACCCGACGGTCGCGCGGCTGTCGACGCTCGACCGGTTCCTGCCGCTGTGGATCGGCCTGGCCATGATCGCCGGCATCGCCCTCGGCCGCCTCCTGCCCGGTCTGGACGGCACGCTCGACCGGGTCAAGATCGACACCGTCTCGCTCCCGATCGCGCTCGGCCTCCTGCTGATGATGTACCCCGTCCTCGCGAAGGTCCGGTACCGCCGGCTGGGCGAGGTCACGGCCGACCGACGGATGCTCGGCTTGTCGCTCGTCCTCAACTGGCTGATCGGCCCGGCGCTCATGTTCAGCCTGGCGTGGCTGCTGCTGCCCGACCTGCCCGAGTACCGGACGGGCCTGATCATCGTGGGGCTCGCGCGGTGCATCGCCATGGTCCTGATCTGGAACGACCTCGCCCTCGGCAACCGGGAGGCGGCGGTGTTCCTCGTCGCCGTCAACTCGCTCTTCCAGATCGTCGCCTACTCGCTGCTCGGGTACTTCTATCTGGACCTCCTCCCCCGTTGGCTCGGCTTCGACCAGCAGGCGCTCGACGTGTCGCTCTGGGACATCGCCAAGTCGGTGCTGATCTTCCTCGGCGTGCCCCTTCTCGCCGGCTTCCTCACACGCTCGCTCGGCGAGCGCACGCGGGGCGTCGAGTGGTACGAGCAGCGGTTCTTGCCCCGCATCGGACCGGTCGCCCTCTACGGCCTGTTGTTCACGATCGTCGTGCTGTTCGCGCTCCAGGGCGACGCCATCACATCGGCACCGCTCGACGTGGCCCGGATCGCGCTTCCCCTCTTCGCCTACTTCGCGCTGATGTGGACTTCAGCGTTCGCCCTCGGCCTGCGGCTGGGCCTTCCCTACGACCGCAACGCCACCGTCGCCTTCACGGCGGCCGGCAACAACTTCGAGCTCGCCATCGCCGTCGCCATCGGCGTGTTCGGCGTGACGTCCGGCCAGGCGCTGGCCGGCGTCGTCGGCCCCCTCATCGAGGTGCCCGTCCTCGTCGGTCTCGTGTACGTGGCGCTCTGGGCCCGGCGGCGCTTCTACCCGGTGGCCGGCGGCGTCCACCGGGCCTGAACCGGTCGGCCACGCGGTCGAACCGGGCGCGAGCAGCCGTCTCCTAGCGGCTCAGCGCACCCGGACGGCCCAGCGAGCCGCCGAGCCACTGCGCCGCCGTCCGCACCGGTTCGGGACGTCCGAAGTGGTAGCCCTGGGCGCGCGGGCATCCGACGCGGCGGAGGAACGCAACCTGCGCCTCCGTCTCCACGCCCTCGGCGACGACATCGAGCTCGAAGCTCCGGGCCATCGCCAGGGTGGCCTCCACCACCGGCGCCCGGTCGGTGGCGGCGACGACGGGCGCGAGGAACGAGCGGTCGATCTTCACCACGTCCACCGGTAGACGGTCGAGGTAGCTGAGCGAGCTGTAGCCGGTCCCGAAGTCGTCGATGGCCAGCCGCACGCCCATCTGTCGGAGCTCGGTCAGCGAGAACGGAGCGACGGCGTCCAACATCGCCCGCTCCACGATCTCGAGCCGGAGCTTCGACGGCGGGAGCCGGTGGGTCTCGACCGCACGGCGGACGTCGTCCACGAAGCCGAGGTCGTGCAGCTGGCGCGGCGAGACGTTCACGCTCACCTCCGGGGCCGCCGGACCGAGCCGCTCGACCCATCTGGCGGCGGTCGCGCACGCGCGGTCGAGAACCTGCCAGCCGAGGGCGAGGATCAGCTCGCTCTCCTCGGCCACGTCGATGAACTCGCCCGGAAGCAGGAGACCTCGCTCGGGATGCCACCAGCGGACCAGCGCCTCCAGCCCGACGACGCGGCCCGTCGCCAGCTCGACCTCCGGCTGGAAGAAGAGATCGAGCTCACCACGCTCGACCGCGAGCCG
This sequence comes from Acidimicrobiales bacterium, assembly GCA_035540955.1. Classification (GTDB taxonomy): domain Bacteria; phylum Actinomycetota; class Acidimicrobiia; order Acidimicrobiales; family CADCSY01; genus DATLFP01. The sequence continues at coordinate 8,959 of DATLFP010000197.1, read as the reverse complement.
CAGGTCAGCCGCCACGTCGAGACGGCGGTGGGCTCGACGGGCCAGGCCCGGATCGAAGACCTCGAGGCGCGACTTCCCCAGCTCCTTGGCGCGGTACATCGCCAGGTCGGCCCGGCGAAGGAGGTCGGCAGGGTCGCGATCGCCGTCGCCGGAGAACGCGATGCCGATGCTGACGGTGACGACGTGGCGCCGCTCCGCCACCTCGATGGGCTGCCGAAGGACCTCGATCATGCGCTGTGCCAACGCCGCCGGCTCGTCGGGGTCGGTGACGCCCTCGACGATCACCGTGAACTCATCTCCGCCGAGTCGAGCCAGCAGGTCACCCTCGCGGAGCTCTCCTCGCAGGACGGTTGCCACCGCCACCAGGAGCTGGTCGCCGACGGCATGTCCGAGCGAGTCGTTGACGACCTTGAACCCGTCCAGGTCGAGGAAGAGCACCGCGACCGAGCCTCCGACGCGCTCGGCCCGCGCGAGAGCACGGCCGAGATCCTCAAGGACCGCGGCGCGGTTGGGGAGCTCGGTGAGCGGATCGTGCCGAGCCAGGTGCGCCAGCCGCTCCTCGGCCTCGATGCGGGGCGTGATGTCGCGACCGTTGACCACGATCCCACCCACACTCGGGTCGTCACGCAGGTTCTTGATCGTGCCCTCCACCCATCGCATCGTCCCGTCCGCGTGGCGACACCGGAACAGGATCGGACCCTCGAGCGCCGCCCCGGCGGCGATCGCATCGAAGGTGACTCCACGAGGGGAAGGTCGTCTTCGTGAACGACCGCCGCCGACGCGGTCCCGACGAAGTCATCCGGGTCGACCCCGAGGATCTCCGCGACGGCGCCACCGGCGAACTCGACCGCGCCGTCGTCGTCGAGCACGACGACGAACTCCGCCGAGGACCGAACCAGGGCGGAGTAGCGGGCCTCCGACCGAGCCCGATCGACCTCCGCGGTGCGCAGTCGAGTGGCCACCAGCGACACGGCTTCACCTAGGAGGACCGACGCCGGCGCGACGTAGACGAGCGACGCCACGCCGTCGCCCGGATGGTCCCATCGGAGGAGCGGGAGCAGATACGCGGCGAGCAGCAGCGGCGTGCACAGCGTGGCGGTGCCGGGACGGTGGGCCAGGCCGATCCAGGCGAAGGCGATCAGGAAGAAGACGTCGTAGGACCACGGGTTGACGGCCGCCGTGTTGTAGAGGGCGATCGCCGTGAACGCCGCCGGCACCAGGACGAGCGTCGTGCTCGGCGACCACCGGTCCCACGGCAGGTGCCAGACCAGGGCGCCGAAGAGGACCGCGGCCCCGCCGATGGCCACCATGGCCCCGCGGTGGGAGTCATCACCGGCGGCGACGAGTGGGATGGCGACCCCGACCAGGCCGCCGCAGCTGATCCACATGGCGGCGGCGACCCGGGCCACGGCCCTCGGGCCCAGCGTGAAGGCGTCGGTCACCCCCGGGGACATCGGCACGTGACAAGTCTTCCTGAACCGCACAAAGCGGATCCTTCGCCTTCAGCGCGCCGGTGCTGCCAGAGCGTCGAGGCCGACGAAGCGATAGCCGAGCGCCACCACACCCGCGATGAGGGCCTCGAGGGCATCGGCGTCGGCCGAGGCGCCGCGAGTCGCCTCGCTCTGCCCTCACCGCACGCAGCTGCGAGTCGACGTGGCGCCCCCAAGGAAGTCGCGGAGGTGCGTGCCGAGCTCGTCGGTGTCGGCCCCAGCGCCGTGGATGAAGGTCGACGATCGGCGCCGGAGGAACGGCGTACCGAGGAGATAGAGCCCGGGCGCGTCGGTGACCACGCCTCCCTCGTGACGCACGTGTCCCGATCGGTCGAGGACGGGGATGTCGAGCCAGGAGTAGTCCGGCCGGTACCCGGTTGCCCAGAGGATCGTGCGGATCTCACCACCGCGGAGATCGAGGTGGAGCGCCGGTCTGCGGTCGACGAGCGTGGGGTCGCGGCGCTCGGCCCGCTCCACGTCCACGTCGACGCCCGTCGCCGTCGCCCACTCGTCGAGCCGCGTCAGGAGGCGATTCATCTTCAGATCCGCGAGTGCGCAGACGTTGGCGAGCGAGCCCGAGAGTTGGGCCACACCGTCGACGACGCGACCGAGCCGGCCGACGATCCGCACTCCCTCGGCGCGGAGCCGGTTGAGGTCGAGGGTCGATCGTTCCGGCGTACCCACCAGCTGGGGCGAGGGGACGTGCCTGGCGCGCGTGAGGTCATCGACCTCGTCGTGCCGCTCATCGAGGATGCCCGCACGATCCATCCACCAGAAGATGTCACGCCCGCGGTAGGTGCGAGGCATGCGCACATGCTCCCCGACGGAGATGGTCACCGGCCGGCCGGACTGACGGATTTCCTCGGCGAGCTGGCACCCGGTGGCCGAAGCGCCGACCACCAGGACGCCGCCCTCCGGCAGCTCGTCCGCGCCGCGGTACGTCATGGGAGTGACCTGAGCGACCGTCGACGGGACGCCGCCGGCGACGGCAGGGATGGCGGCACGGTTGCACGCTCCCGTGGCAAGCACCACGGACCTGGCGCGCCAGAGCTCGTGCTCGGTCTGGACCTCGAAGCCTGCGCCGCCGGCTCGAACCGAGTGCACGGTGGTTCCGGTGCGCACCGGGGCGTCAACGATGCCGGCGTACTCCGTGATGAAGTCGATCACCTCGGTGACGGCCATGAAGCCATCAGGCTCGCGACCCTCATAGCGGAGGTCAGGGAGCCGGGTCTGCCAGTTTGGGGTCAGCAGCCTCAGCGTCGGCCAGCGCTCCGTGCGCCACGAGTTCGCCAGCTCACCGCGCTCGAGGACCACGTGGTCGATCGAGCGCTCGGTGAGGCGACGACTCATGGCCAGGCCGGCGTGGCCGGCTCCGATGATGACGGCAGTGGTCTGCATCTCAGGTCCCACCCGTGCGGGCGGGAGGTTTTCAGGCGATCTCGACGACGACGGTGGTCGGGTTGGTGACGATGTCGTAGACCGCCGAGCGCTTCTGGGACTGGGCGACGACAGCCTCGAGGTCTTCGCGAGTGGCGTCAGCGTCGATCTCGTAGCGGACGGTGATCGACTCGAAGCCGTTGCGGACCTCGGGGTCGGCGCCGAGGATTCCAAGGACGTTCATGTCCCCCTCGATGGTCGCCTTCACCGATCGGAGCTGGATGCCGCGGTGCTGCGCCACCGAGGCGACGCCGGCGGTGAGGCACCCCACCAGGCCGACGAGCACGAGCTCGACGGGCGTGGCGCCATGATCCTCGGAGGCAAAGCACTCGGGGTGGTCGATGTCGAAGCCGTAGCTCGTGCGGTGCTGCTGCTCGGCGCCGAGGCCGGTGAAGCCCTCGACGGTCGAGTGGCTGTGGGTGCCCTTTCGCCAGGTACAGGATGCCCGCCACTGGAACTGGGCTGCCTCGGGTGCGGCGGTGAGCGCCTCGCGGGCGCCGAGCAACGCCTCGACGTTCACGCCGTTGTCGATCGGGGTGTCGGTGATGGCCATCGGCATCTCCTTGTATTGGGTTCGTGTGGGGATGAGGGTCAGGATCAGTGGGTGCGGCAATCGGGCCCGAGGATCACGGGCAGCGCCGCCAGCCCGCGCAGCACGAGCCCATCGCCGTGCGTCCACGCCAGGGCCCCCCGATCGCCAGCCAGTCGGAGCGCCGGATGGCGTCCGAGGATCGTTTCGAACGCGATCCGGGCTTCCAGCCGAGCGAGGGGCGCGCCGAGGCAGTGGTGGATGCCGTGCCCGAAGCCGAGGTGGGGCCCGTCGTCGCGGGTGATGTCGAGGACGTCTGGGTCGGGATAGCGGTCGGGGTCGCGGTTGGCTGCCGCCAGGCAGACCAGGACCTGCTCGCCCGCGGGGATCTCGACCCCCTCGACCGTCACGGGATCGTTCGTCATCCGGAAGGTCGCGTGCGGGACCGGCGCACTGAACCGCATCAGCTCGTCGATCGCCGCCGGCAGTCGGCCGAGGTCGGCCACGACGAGCCGGAGCTGATCGGGATGGTCGAGGAGGGCGACGAAGCCGTTGCCGATCAGGCTCGTCGTGGTGTCGTGACCGGCGACGATCAGCTGGAACAGGCTCGACAGCAGCTCTTGCCTGGTGAGCTGTTCGTCGTCGCCGGCGGTGACCAGGACGCTCACCAGATCCTCTGCCGGGTCACGTCGCTTGGCGTCGACCAGGTCGCCGAGGTACGCGACGATCGCGTCGGAGGCGGCGACGATGTCGGCGGGAGGGTCGCCAGTCCACGCGCTCAGCAAGACCTGGAAGCACTCGTGGAGCCGGAGACGGTCCGCTCGTGGCACGCCGAGGAGGTCGCCGATCACCTGGAACGGCAACGGCTGCGCGTACTCGGCGACGAGATCGACGACGGCGTCGGCGCCGCGCGCCGCCATCCGGTCCGCCAGGTCGCCGGCCGCGGCCCGGATGGCCGGCTCGAGCGCTGCGACCCGCGACGGGACGAAGGCGCGAGCGACGAGGCGGCGAAGGCGGGTGTGGTCGGGAGGATCGACGTTGAGCATGTGGCGCGAGAACGCGGGGCCGGGAAGGCCCTCTGCGACCACGTCGGCGTCACCGTCGACCGCCGCCAGCATGTCCTTCGAGATGCGGGCGTCCTTGAGGGCTCGACGGGCGGCGTCGTAGCCGAGGATCACCCAGGCGTCGTGACCGTCGGCGAGGCGCACCTTCTGGACCGGGCAGCGCGAACGAGCCGCTTCGAAGTGACCGAAGGGATCGTCGCGGACCTCGGGAGACCAGCTGCCCCAGGCCTGGTGGGTCTCAACCATCGCGTCGCTCCGCCAGGTATCCGGTGCAGAGCAGATCGAGACCAGCGATCTGGTCGTTCTCGTCGGCGTCGGCGTAGGCGAGCTGCTCGACGACGAACCAGCCGGCTCCGAGGCGTTCGGCCTGCAGTCGGATCCTCCACCGGAGGTGGATGCGTCCGTGGACCGCTTCGGCGCCGCGTTCCTTGAGCTCGTGCTGCTCGGTGTCGCCGAACCACCGGGCGAACCGGTCGGCGACCGCGGCCGCGCCGGTCCACTCTCTCGGCCCGCCCGGAAGCAGCGCTCGGACGTGGACCGCGGGGGCGAGGGCTTCCCCGAGGCGGGCGTAATCCTGCGCGGCCAGTCCCTCCAGGAACGTGGCGGCGGCTGCGAGACGCGGCCGAGGCGCAACCGCTGTCGGCGCCTGCTGCTCGTCCACCGCATGCCCCCGTCTCCGCCCCACGAGTGGAGCTGACCCAATCGGTCGGTCGACCGACTGGCAGTACCTTCGCGCTCATTTTCCTTGCTGTCAAGGCAATCGCATGCGAGAGTCGACCCGGTCGGTCGACCGATGGAGGCGATGGGATGAGCGGGATCGAAGCGGCTGCCGGCACCCGGGGATCAATCCTCGAGGCGGCCCGGCGGCGGCTGCTCGTGGACGGCCACCGCGGCCTGTCGACACGGAAGGTGGCCGACGCCGCCGGTGTCCCGCTCAGCCAGCTCCACTACTACTTCGGTTCGAAGCAGGGGCTGTTGCTGGCCCTGCTCGAGGAGGAGAACCGGCGCCGGGTCGAGCGCCAGACGCTGATGTACGCCAGCGACCAACCGCTGTGGGCGCGCTACGAGCAGGCGTGCGACTTCCTCGAAGACGACCTCGACTCGGGCTTCGTGCGAGTCCTCCAGGAGATGATCGCCGAGGGGTGGTCCAACGAGCAGATCGCCGAGGCGGTGCGCGCCCTGCTGAGCAGCTGGTACGACCTGCTCACCGAGGTCGTGACCGAAGCCGAGACGCGGTTTGGACCGCTCGGCCCGTTCACGCCCCGCGAGATGGCGACCCTGATCGGCAACATCTTCATGGGCTCCGAGGCGCTGATCCTCCTTGGCTTCGACCGTGACGTCCTCCCCATCCGCACAGCGCTCCGCCGGATCGGCGTGGTCATCCGTCAGTACGAGGAGGCAGCGAGCTGATGCGAGCTCGGGAACCTGATCACAGTGACGTCATCGAACGCGCCGGTGTGCGGATCGCCTACGAGGTCCACGGAGACGGCAACATGCCCACGGTGCTGCTCGCGCCGACGTGGTCGATCGTGCACTCACGCATCTGGAAGGCGCAGGTGCCCTATCTGGCACGCTCCTTCCGCGTCATCACGCTCGACGGCCGAGGCAACGGTCGGTCGGACCGTCCCGGCGGCGGCCACGCCTACCTCGACGGCGAGTACGCCGACGACATCATCGCCGTGATGGACGCCACCGGCACCGACCGCGCCACCCTGGTCGCTCTCTCCATGGGAGCGATGTGGAGCGTCATCGTGGCTGCCCGTCACCCCGAGCGCGTCGACGGGCTCTTCCTGATCGGACCGGCGACCGGTCTCGACATCCCCAGTCCCCGCCGGGAGCAGATGGCGTGGCTGGCGGAGGTCGAGGCACCCGAGGGTTGGGCCAAGTTCAGCCGCAACCACTGGCTCAGCGGCGGCTACGACGACTTCCTCCAGTTCTTCTTCAGCCAGATGTTCAGTGAGCCGCACTCGACCAAGCAGATCGAGGACTGCATCGAGTGGGGCAAGGAGACCGCTCCCGAGACACTCGTGGCGACCGTCGAAGGCACTGCCCGATCGGCTGCGGTCGAGACGGAGATCGAAAAGCGCTGCAGTCAGGTCCAGTGCCCCGTGACGGTCGTCCACGGAAGCGACGACCGCATCCGCCCCCACGCCGAGGGCGAGCGCCTCGCGGCGCTGACCGGCGGGTCGCTCCTCACCGTCGAAGGTGGCGGGCACGGGATACCGGCGCGCGACCCGGTGCTCACCAACCGCCTGATCAAGCGCTTCGTCGAGCGCACCGCCCCCTCAGAGAGCGCTCCATCCTCCGCGTGGACCCGGGCACCCAACCGCCCGAAGCGCGTGCTCTACATCTCCTCACCCATCGGTCTGGGCCACGCGCGACGCGACCTGGCCATCACGAACGCCCTCCGTCGGCACCATCCCGATGTGCAAATCGACTGGCTGGCCCAGCAGCCCGTCACGGCGATGCTCGACGCCGCGGGCGAGCGCGTCCACCCGGGATCCGCCTGGCTGGCCAGCGAGTCCGCCCACATCGACGACGAGTGCGCCGAGCACGATCTGCATGCCTTCCAGGCCATCCGCAGGATGGACGAGATCCTGGTGAACAACTTCATGGTGTTCCACGACATCGTCGAGGCCGAGCACTTCGACCTGGTCGTCGGGGACGAAGCGTGGGACGTCGACTACTTCCTCCACGAGAACCCGGAGCTCAAGCGCTTCGCGTTCGCATGGATGACCGATTTCGTGGGCTGGCTCCCCATGCCTGACGGGGGCAAGGCCGAGGCCACGCTCACGGCCGACTACAACGCGGAGATGATCGAGCAACGAGCCCGACATCGAAGGCTGCGCGACCGGTCGATCTTCGTGGGCGATCCCGGCGACGTGGTCCCCGACACGTTCGGGCCGGGGCTCCCGGGCATACGCGACTGGACCGAGCGTGAGTTCGACTTCTCCGGCTACATCACCGGCTTCGACCCGACCGACCTCGGTGATCGCGGCGCGCTCCGAGACGAGCTCGGCTACCGGCCCGACGAACGCATCTGCATCGTGACGGTGGGCGGGACCGGCGTCGGCGAGTCGTTGCTGCGGCGCATCCTCGACGCCGTCCCGACCGTGCGACGATCCCTCCCGGACCTGTCCTTCGTCGTCGTCGCCGGTCCGCGCATCGATCCGGACCGGCTGCCCCAGCCCGAGGGCACGACGATCCACCCGTTCGTCCCGCAGCTCCACCGTCACCTTGCGGCGTGCGACATCGCGGTCGTGCAGGGCGGCCTCACCACCTGCATGGAGCTCACCGCGAACCGGCGACCGTTCATCTACGTACCGCTGCGCAACCACTTCGAGCAGAACTTCCACGTCCGCCACCGCCTCGCGAACTACGGCGCTGGACGATGCCTCGCCTACGACGAGCTCGATCCCGCCACCCTCACCACCGCGATCGACGAGGAGCTGGACCGCGTTCTGGACTACCGGCCCGTCGCCACCGACGGAGCGTCCCGAGCAGCCGGCCTGCTCGCCGATCTCCTCTAGAGGTCGAGTGTCCGACCAACCCTTGGCCAGCTGCACCGTTCGTCGGACACTCCCTCAACGAGCAGCCCCGGTGAGGTTCAGCTGCGACCAGAGGAAGTTCACCGAGTCCCGGAGGATCAGCTCTCGATGAGTGGTGCCGATGGCGTGGGTGCCGCCGTCGATGGTCACGAGGATGGACCGCAGCCCTGCGTTCCAGGCTTGGACGAGGGTGGATGCGGCGGACGCGAACGGGATCGTGGCGTCCTCCGTGCCATGGAACAGCAGTGTCGGTGCGTCACCGGGCGTGACCGCCTGGTTGACGGTTCGGCCGGCGACGACGATGGCGGCACCGACGGCGGCGTCAGGCTCCTCCTCGGAGCTGAACGCGACACCGAGGGACATGACCGCTCCGGCCGAGAAGCCGGCGACGGCGACCCGGGTCGGGTCGATCCCGTACGTGGATGCGTTGGCGCGGAAGTACCGGATCGCCGTCTGCATGTCATCCACGCCGTTGGCGATGCCCGTCAAGCAGGTCGGCAACGGACCGCCCTCGCAACCGGGCGCGGGGATGAGCCGGTAGTCGATCGATGCGACGACGAATCCGCGCTTCGCCCACGGCTCCAACAGGTTGTCGTTGGTGCGACGCGAGCCGCCGAAGAACCCGCCGCCGTGGGCCCAGATCACGAGCGGCCGCTGCGTCACCGTGTCGCCCGTCGGCTCGACAACATCCATCACCAGGTCTTCCGTGTCGCCAGAGAAGCCAGTCGCTCGCCCGTAGACGATGTCCGTCTGCCATGTCGTGGCGGCGAAGACCTCGTCTCGGTAGCGGATGGTGCCGGTGCCTGGTGGTGTGCCGATCCCGCGGCTGGCTTCGCCCTCCGCGGCGACCGCGCTGCTGATGAGTGACGTCGGCCCCGCGATGATCGTGAA
>DATLFP010000196.1:0-11657 GCA_035540955.1 Acidimicrobiales bacterium | reverse complement strand
GGTCGGCACCGAGGTGCTCCGCCGGGCGGGACAGCGGACGATCGCCGGCCGCCGGTGCCAGGTGTACGAGACGGGGCAGCCGATCCGCCTCGTGGAGCTGATCGCGGGTGACGCGGTGGAGGTCTGCGTGGACGCCGACGGACTCGTGCTCGAAGAGCGGGCCCCCGACCGCCGTCGCGTCGCGATCGAGGTGGAGGTCGGGCTCGACCTCGATCCCCGCGACTTCGTGGTCCCGGAGCGGACGGTGCCCGTCCTCGACGGCGGAGGCGCCGTGCAGGGGCTGACCGAGGACAGTCGCACCCCGGGCGAGTTCTGGGAGCTGGGGGAGGAGCGGCCGCTGCCGTGGCGCGGCCGCTACGCGGTGGTGCCGCCGCAACCGGACGCGTTCACCGACGCCACGCTTCGTGGCCGGCGGGTCGCCACGACCACCGACGTGCTCACCGACGGCCTCGACGTGATCGTGGTCGACCGGGGCGGCACGCTCCAGGGCGTCGACGTCATCGGTGAGGACCGGAGCTCGACGCGGGTCGACGCCGGTGCGGTCGGTCGGGGCGCGCTCCGTCACACCGCGGTGGGAGCCGAGATCACGGTCGTCCAGCCGGGGGGTCGCTTCATCCGGGTGAGCGGGACGGTTGTCGTCGACGTGCTCCTCGCGGTGGCCCGCAGCCTGCACGAGGTGCCCGGTGGCACGCTCACCCCCGTCGGCGACCCCTGGTAGCCGACGAGGGCGGCACCATCAGCCGCGTTCGGGCGGCGGGTACTCGGGCCAGCGGTCCTGCTCCGGAGGCTCCTCGTAGATGAGCACCGTGCCGGCGGTGTCGAACGCCTTGGGCGGGCGGTTGGGATGCTGCGTCGGCAGGTAGCGCTTCCCGCCGTCGACGTAGCGGTACAGACCACGGCCGAAGGATCCGATCTCGTCCTCACCGGTGGCGTCGCGATCCCACCAGATCTCGGTGACGTCGTCGAAGGCGACGTAGTCCGGCCATGGCCAGTAGCCCTTCTCGCCGAAGGACTGCTGCACGCCGGTGAGGCTGTTCTCGCCCGATGGCGGGGACGCGAACATCCCGTCCCGGAACGAACCGGGGTTGAGGTTCGGCCCGGCGTAGTGGATGCCTTGGTACAGCAGGTCCATCGGCCCGCGGATGATGCCGTAGCCGGCCGGGGCCGAGGGCTCGCGGCCGTGGTGCCAGGTGTGGAGGCGGTACGAGTCGCTGAGCTCCTCGGGCAGCCGAGCCGTGAGGAACGAGATGCCGAACGCGCTCGACCACTGCTGCTGGTCGTAGAGGCGGGCGAAGAACGACGTGTCGGTCAGGGCCGACCCGGTGATGATCCACTCCGGCAGGTACGCCTGGCGCGTCGCCTCGGAGGTGAAGAAGATCGGGCCGAACGGGTCGCACACGCACACCACGCTCGTGACGCCGGCCTGCACGAGCTTCTGGATCAGCGGTCGCGCCTCCTCCTGGCTGCGGGCGGTCTCCGGGTAGCCGTGGTACTCGGCGACGACGGCCGGGGTCACGCCGTACTCGTCGCGCAGGTGCTGGACGAAGAAGTCGAGCCCGGGCTTGTACGACTTGTCGTCGGTGTCGTAGTAGATGATGCCGAACTTGCGCTCCTGGGCCTGGAAGGCCGGGCTCCCGGCCCACTGGGCGTTGCCGCCGGCGAGGCGCTTGCCGATGTACTCGGCCCGGTGGATGTAGCCCTGGGTCGATGCCATCAGGGTGGTCCACACGTACGGTGCCCATCGCAGGTAGTTCTCGACCGGCTGCGACACCGTGCACATGCACATCACGCCCCGGGCGACGAGCTCGTCGACGAAGGCGTTGTTCGGCGCGTTGAGGGCGGCGAACGCCTTGATCTCGGTGGCGATCTTCAGGGCGTCGGCCTTCCCGGCGGCGTTGTCGGTCGCCGGGCCCGAGGCGGTCACCATGTGCAGCTCGACCTTGCGGCCGTACATCTGGTGATGCGACTCGTAGTAGTCGATCCAGTCGTGGATCTGGGCCTCGACCTGCTCGTCGCTGTCGTTGGCGTTGGCGGCGGTGAGGACCGCGTCGGTGGCGGCGTCCTCTTGCACGGAGTACCAGGCGACCCGGATGGTGTCGGCGGTCACGCCCTGGTGCGTGCTCCCACCATTGTCGCCGGTGAACTTGGGCAGGCAGGTGACCGCCGATCGCGACGGCACCATGATGCGCCCGGTGGCGGGGTCGCAGTTGTCGACCATCCCGCCGGCCGGTCCGGACGCCGTGCCCGTGCCGCCACCGGCGGCCGAGGGGTTGCCGCCCGTCGTGGCGCTGCCCGCGCTGGTGGCACCACCCCCCGGTCCGCCTGCCGACGGCACCCCACCCGCGGTCACCGAGGTCGCTCCGCCACCGCTGGCCGCGTCCGGGTCGCCCAGCGCGCCGGAGCCCGCGTCGGCGCCGACCGCGTCGACGCTGTCGCGTCCGAAGGCGGTGCCGGCCTCGTTCGCCTGCACGCCGACACCTCCGCCGCCGCCCTCTCCGGGAAGAAGCAGCATCAGCGCGGCGATCGATGCGACCACCGCGATGAACGGTCGGTACCGGATGAACGTGTGCTTGAGGTCACCGATGGTGACCTCGTCGATCTTGCTCATCGCTTCTTTCTCCTCGCTGTACCGGAGCGGTGGATGACGTCGTCGGAGGTTCCGAGATAGCTGGCGACGACGCGCGGGTCGTTCACCACGTCGTCGGGTGAGCCGTCGACCACGGTTCGACCGAGGTCGAGAGCGAGCATGCGGTCAGAGATGGCGGTGATGAGCGGCATGTCGTGCTCGATCACCACGAGGCTGGCGTTGGTGGTGTCGCGGATGCGGAGCAGGAGCGGGCCGAGCGCCTCGGTCTCGCGCTGGGCGATGCCCGAGGACGGCTCGTCGAAGAGCAGGACGTCCGGCTCGTGGGCGAGGACGCAGGCGAGGTCGACGACGCGACGGCTCCCGGTCGACAGCTAGGCGACGAACTTGTCGGCGAACGCACCGACGCCCATCATCTCGATGAGCTCCTCGACGCGCGCCATGACCTTCCGCTCGGAGTCTCCAACCAGGGGGAGGTTGAGGGCGGCCGCGATCGGGTCACGCACCTCGACGTGTCGCTCGAGCGCGAGCGCAATCGTGTCGCGCACGGTCATGGCCGGGAAGAGCCGGGCGTCCTGGAACGACCGCCCGAGACCGAGCCGCGCCCGGGCGTCGGGCGGCAGGTCGGTGACGTCGAAGCCGTCGAGGACCACGCGACCCGAGTCGGCGGCGACGTAGCCGGAGATGAGGTCGAACAGGGTCGTCTTCCCGGCGCCGTTCGGCCCGATGATGCCGAGGATCTCGCCCCGGCCGAGGCGGAATGACACGTCACCGACCGCGGTGATGCCGCCGTAGGCCTTGGTGACCCCGATGGCCTCGAGGATCGGTCGGTCCTGGTCTGGCTGGCGTCGTGGCGACGGTCTCGCTCGCCGCTTCGGGCCGGGCGACGACGCGCCGATCGCGGCACCGGCGCCCTCGAGGAACACCGAGCGCAGCACATCGGGGCGCTCCAGGAGCTCGGACGTGGGGCCGTTGAACCGGATCTCGCCCTTCTCCATGAAGTACGCGGTGTGCGCCACCGTGAGGGCGACGTTCACCGACTGCTCGACGAGGATGATGGTGGTTCCCTGGTCGCGGATGGCGCGGACGATCTCGAGCAGCTGCTCGACGATGATGGGGGCCAGCCCGAGCGAGAGCTCGTCGATCATGAGCAGGCGCGGCTTGGCGATGAACGCCTGGGCGAGCGTGACCATCTGCTGCTCGCCGCCCGACAGGTTGCCGGCGGGCTGGTCCCAGCGCTCTCGTAGCACCGGGAAGAACTCGAGGACGCGTTCGGTTGCCGCCTTCAGGTAGGCGTCGTCCCGCTGGTACAGCCACCCGGCGATCTTCAGGTTCTCGGCCACGGTGAGGCTCGGGAACACGCCCTTGCCGCCCGGTACCTGGACGACGCCCCGCGCCGCGATCTCGTGGGGGGTGGCGTAGGTCATGTCGCGGCCGTCGAACACGACGGCGCCGGCACCGGCCTCGACGATGCCTGAGATGGCTTTGAGGAGGGTGGACTTGCCGGCCCCGTTGGTGCCGAGCAGCGCGACGATCTCGCCTTCGTCGACCTCGAAGTCGACGTTGAAGAGGACCTGGACGGTGTCGTAGGAGACGTCGAGGTTCTTGACCAGCAACAGCTTCGCCTCGCCCCGCTCCCGGGCGGCGCGCACCTCGGCCTGGGCGACCGTGGACGTGCGCACCTTGTGGATGTCGGCCTCGACGAAGCTGCCGGCCGATGCGATCACCGCCGCACCGATCATGAAGACCGGGACCAGGAACATGATCGCGGGCCGCACGCCGACGTCGTCGGCCAGGCCGCCGATGAGGGGCAGGACGATCAGGCCGGGGAGGACGTACAGGGATCCGATGGCGAAGCCGAGGGCGCGGGCTCGGGGCGGGATGGCGAGAGAGAGCACGCTGTAGATCCCCGGCGTGAGCACGGCCAGCGGTGCGGTGATCAGCACGTGCATGGCGATGGCGATCCCGAGGTTGGGGGCGATGGCGAAGCCCACGAGGCCGGCGGCCACGGCGATCCCGGCGACCGCGATGAAGCGGAGGACCAGTCCGGGATGCCGTACCGACAGCTTGGCGGCGATGGGGACACCGATGAGGATCCCGGCCATGGAGGCGATCTCGATGAACGCGAACAACGTGCCGCGCTGCACCTCGCTGAGATCGAAGACCTCTTCGTAGAAGATCGCGAACACAGACACGAGGCCGTAGAACGCGCCGGAGAGGAACGGCAGCGAGTACCAGATCCGTCGCAGCGTCTTGACCTGGTAGCAGATGCGCCACGCCTCACCGAGGGAGGGAGACGCCTCCTCGGTGGCGATGGCCTCCTCGGTGGCGCCCATGACCCGCCGCTCCTGATTGCCCCGTACCGGGTCCCTCAGGCGGATGGCAGCGACGATCACGAGCAGGAGCGTCGGGATCCAGAAGATCAGGAAGGGGGCGCGCCACGTGCCGAACAGGGCCGCCAGCCCCCCGCCGAGCAGCGGTCCGAGGAACAGCCCGAGCGGGTTGGCGAAGCGATGGAAGCCATAGACCCGGACCCGCGCCTCCGGCGGGTAGAAGTCGGCGAGGAGGGAGTTGTGGGTCGGGTCGTTCACCGCCCGTCCGAGGGCGGTGCCGGACCGGGCGACGATGAGGAGCGCGATCGCCGGGGCGAGACCGGTGGCCAGCGTGAAGAGCCCCCACGCGGTGGCACCACCGAGCGCGATGCGGACTCGCGACCCCCGATCGGCGTAGTAGCCGATGAGGACCTGACCACCGAGGGCGATCACCGAGACGAGGGCGATCACACCGAGGATGCCTTGGTTGTCGAGGCCGAAGTGATCTCGGATCTCGGGGACGAGGATCCCGAACGCGGCGCGGTCGAGCTCGTCGACGGCGTTCAGCGCGAACAGGATGAGCAGCGGGAAGGCGGCCGCCCCGCCGGTGACGCGGTCGAGTTGGTCTCTGATCACGACGTCCTCCCAGCGCGCAGCGGCTCACGGCGACGGCGGCGGGGCGCCTCGTCGGCGAGATCGACCTCGGCGTCCGCGGCGAGCTCGATGACCTCGGTGTCGTCGGCGCTCCGGAGTGCAGCGTGCCCGTCGGCGGCGTGGAGGTCGTCGCCGAGCAGCAGCACCGCCTCGTCCACGGTCTCCTCGGTCGAAGGTGCCTCGACCCGGCCGTCGGCGAACAGGCTCGGGACCATGATCCCCCGACGGTCGGCCACCAACCGGAGCAGGCGGTCGCGCACGCCGTAGAGACCCTGGCTCAGGCCCCCGGGGAGCACCATCAGCACGACGATCACACCGAGCGAGCTGGTGAGGAGGCCGAGGAAGGCGCGGATCGTCTCGGGGAAGACGCTGCGGAAGTAGGTGAGGCCCTCGATGAAGACCACGCCGATGATGGCGCCGGCGGGAGAGCCGAGCCCGCCGAGGACGACCTCGACGAAGACCTGGATGCTGCGGGCCACGCCGAAGGACTGCGTCGCCAGGCCCTGCTGGTGGTGGACGTAGAGCGAGCCCGCCGAGGCGGCGATGAACCCGGAGAAGGCGAAGGCCGTCAGCTTGGCGGCGACGGCGTTCACGCCGAAGGCCTGCGCCGCCCGCTCGTTCTCCCGCACGGCGAACAGGACGCGGCCGGTGCGACTGTTGCGGAGGCCGCGCATGGCGGCCAGCGTGAGCAGCAGCGCCGCCAGGACGAGGTAGTAGAAGCGGGACTCGGTGTCGAGCGCGATCCGCCCGAACAGGAACGGGCGGTCGAACCGGCCCTGCGGGAGCCAGTGGATGAACTCGGGGTTGAGCAGGTACGCGGAGGTGGCGAGGGCGAAGGCGAGGGTGATCACCGCCAGGTAGAGGCCGCGGATGCGCAATGCCGGGACACCGATCACCATCGCCGCGCCGGCGCCGGCGGCACCGGCGACGACGAACGCCACCGAGAGATCCCACCCGAGCGCGGTCGTGACGTGGGCGCCGACGGCGGCGCCGATGCCGAAGAAGGCGACCTGGCCGAGGCTCACCTGACCGGCCCACCCGGTCAGCACGACCAGCGACAGGCCGACCATCGCCGTCATCAGGATCACGGCCACGAGGCTGATCTGCGCTTCGGAGAGCAGAACCGGTAGCGCGACGGCGAACAGGAGCAAGCCGGCCCGCACACCGGCGACGCCCCAGCGCACCTCGGGAACCGACCGCAGCTCCTTCGGGATCGGTCGCACGTCGTTGGCCGACTGCCACGAGGAGCGCTCGTCGGTGCGGGCGACCGTGCCCCGCCGTTGGAGGAGCAGCGCGGTGACGATGACGACGAACAGGATGGGATCGACGAGGGTGGCCCGGCCCGTCGAGAAGATGATCGAGCTCTCGAGGACCCCGAGTGCGAGGGACGCGACGAAGATCACCGGGAAGCGCTCCATCCGGCCGACGACGGCGGCCGCCAGCGCCCGCACGAGAAGGGCGGGACCGACCAGCTGGCCGAAGGGCAGGCCGACCACGCCGGCCCGGAGGAACACCGCGGTGGTGGCCAGCACAGTGGCGATGATCCAGACGATCGTGCCGATCCGCTTGACGGGCACACCGAGCAGCGAGGCGCGCTCTGCGCCCTCGGCGGTGGCTCGCACGGCGATGCCGATGTTCGTGTACCGGAAGAAGGCGCCGAGGCCGCCGATGAGCGCCACGACGGCGACCATGGCGATGACGTCGTTGCCGCTGAAGACGGTCCGGCCGATCGAGAACCGGACGTCGAACGGCGAGGGGAAGCTCTGAGGCGGCGTGCGGATGTCGAACGCAGCCGGGAGGATGAGCGAGAAGAACCCCAGCAGGAGCGAGACGGCGATGGTGACGACGGTGAGCACCAGGCGGGGGGCGGTGAAGAACCGCCGGATGACGAGGAAGTCGATGACGGCGCCGAGGACGATGGCGGCCGCGAGTCCGATGGGCAGGGCGAGGAAGTAGGGGACGCCGGGACCGACGATCAGCAGCACCGCCAGGGACGCGGGGAGGGCGCCGAGGTCGCCGCCGGCGAAGTTCACGATCCGGTTGGCCCGGTAGATCAGCGCGATGCCGAAGGCGAGCAGCGCCGTGAGGCCGCCGATGACGAGGCCCTGGACGAGCACTCCGAGCGGCGACGGCCAGAACCGCTGGAGGACGAAGTAGAACGCGAGCACGGCCGCGAGCGCGCCGGCCGCCTGTCTGACCCGCTGGTCGTCGATGAAGCCGTGACCCCCCACGCTTCCCCCGTTCGCGCTCGGAGGGGCGATTCGACGGGATCCGGCGCCGATCCTTCTCGCATGAACATGCAAAGCGGTGTATGATCATCGGATGCCGAGCATCGGGATCGTGGGCGCGTCGGGGTTCGCCGGTGCCGAGCTGCTGCGGCTGGCGTCGGGCCATCCCGAGGTGGACGTGGCGTGGGCCACGGGCGACAGCCAGGCGGGCGCGCCGATCGCCGGGCTCTACCCGAACCTGGCGGCCGTGGTGGGCGCCCGCACCTTCGAGCGCTACTCGCCGGACATGAGCGACGACGTCGACGCCGTGGTGTTCGCCCTGCCCCACGGGGCCAGCGGTGCGCTCGTGCCCGAAGCCCGGACCCGCACCAAGGTCGTCCTCGACCTCGGCGCCGACTTCCGGCTGCGGGATCCCGCCCTCTATCCGGCGTGGTACGGCGCCGAGCACCCGGCGCCCGAGCAGCTCGACGACTTCGTCTACGGGCTCCCCGAGCTGCACCGGACCGAGCTCGCCGGCGCCACCGCGGTCGCCGTGCCCGGCTGCTACCCGACGGTGGCGGTGCTCGCCCTCCATCCGTTCGTGAAGGAGGGGCTCGTGGAGCCGACCGGCATCGTGGTCGACGCCGCGACGGGGGTGTCGGGGGCGGGCCGCGACAAGTTCCCGTTCTGCAACGTGGACGAGGACTTCAGCGCCTACGGGCTGCTCAACCACCGGCACACGCCCGAGATGGAACAAGAGCTCGGAGGGGCACAGGTGCTGTTCACGCCCCACCTCGCACCGATGAACCGGGGGATCCTCGCCACCTGCTACGCCCGGCCCACTGGCGCCACCTCGACGGCGGCCGTCCTGGACGTGCTGCGCGAGACCTACGACGGCGAGCCGTTCGTGGTGGTCACCGACGATCCACCGTCGACCAAGGCGACGATGGGCGCCAACACCTGCCACGTCACCGCCCGGTACGACGAGCGGACCGGCTGGGTGGTGGTCATCGCCGCCATCGACAACCTCGTCAAGGGCACCTCGGGCCAGGCCCTGCAGTGCCTGAACCTCGCGTTCGGCATCGAGGAGACCCTCGGCCTTCCCCGGGTGGGACTCCTCCCATGACTGTTACTGGGCCCACGGGGTTCGTCGCCGCGGGCATCGCGGCCGGCATCAAGCCGTCGGGGAACCCCGACCTGTCGATGGTGGCGACCGAGGACAGCCATCCGGTGAGCGCGGCCGCGGTGTTCACTGCCAGCCTCGCGACCGCCGCGCCGGTGCAGGTGTCACGGGCCCATCTCGAGGCCACCGGCGGTCACGCCTGCGCCGTGGTGCTGAACAGCGGCAACGCCAATGCGGCCACCGGCGAACCCGGTCGGCGCGACGCCGAGCGGATGACCGAGCTGGCGGCGGAGCACCTCGGCTGCCGGGCCGAGAGCGTCCTCGTGTGCTCGACCGGTCTCATCGGCATCCCGCTCCCGATGGACCCCATCGAGTCCGGCATCCCCCGCCTCGTGGCGTCGCTGCGCCCCGACGGTGGCAACAACGCGGCGCAGGCGATCATGACCACCGACACGGTTCGCAAGGAGACGCTCGTGTCCGGCGAGGGCTTCCTCGTGGGCGGCATGGCCAAGGGGGCGGCCATGCTCGCCCCCGACATGGCGACGATGCTGGCGGTGCTCACCACCGACGCCGACGCCGATCCCGAGACGCTCCACCGGATCCTGCGGGCCGGGGTGGCCGACTCGTTCAACGCGATGTCGGTCGATGGCTGCCAGTCGACGAACGACACGGTCATCCTGCTCGCCAGCGGGCGGGCCGGCGCGGTGCCCGAGGACGCGCTGGCGGCGGCCGTCGCCGATGCCTGCGCCGATCTGGCGCGCCAGATGTGCGGTGACGCCGAGGGCGCCACGAAGGTCGTCGAGGTGCGGGTGGTGGGCGCGGCATCCAACGATGACGCCCGTGCTGCGGCGCGCCAGGTGGCCGAGAGCAACCTCTGCAAGTGCTCCTGGTACGGCGAGGACCCCTACTGGGGCCGTGTCGTGGCGGAGCTCGGCGTCGCGAACGTCGCCTTCGACCCCGACCGCGTCTCGGTCGGCTACGGCGACATCACCGTCTGCCGCAAGGGCGTGGCGGCCATGCACGACGCCACCGCCCTGCAGGCGGTGATGGCCGCTCCGACCATCGTCGTGACCTGCGATCTCGGGATCGGCGAGGGCGAGGCCGTGATCCTCACCAACGACCTGACCCACGCCTACATCGACGAGAACATGAGGACATCGTGATGGACGCCCACGAGAAGTCCCGCGTGCTGGCCGAGGCCCTCCCGTACATCCGGCGGTTCCGCGGGCAGACCGTGGTCGTCAAGTACGGCGGCAACGCCATGGAGGATGGTGAGCAGGGCGACCTCGCGCGGTTCGCCGAGGACGTCGCGCTGCTCCACAGCGTCGGCATCAAGGTCGTGGTCGTCCACGGCGGCGGCCCGCAGATCGCGTCGATGCTCACGAAGCTCGGGATGGAGTCCAAGTTCGTCGACGGCCTGCGGGTGACCGACGCCGACACGCTCGACGTGGTGCGCATGGTGCTCGTCGGCAAGGTGAACCGCGACATCGTCAGCGCGGTGAACACCCACGGGCCCATCGCCGTCGGCGTCAGCGGCGAGGACGGCTCCCTCCTCCAGGTCACCCAGGCCCATCCCGAGCTGGGGTACGTCGGTGATGTGCACGAGGTCGGGACCGGCGTGCTCGACCGCCTGCTGGCGCAGGACCTCGTCCCGGTGGTGGCGACCATCGGCGTCGACGAGGGTGGTCAGTCCTACAACATCAACGCCGACACCGCAGCAGGGGCCATCGCCGAAGCGCTCGGCGCGGCCAAGCTCGTGTACCTCACCGACATCGACGGCATCCGGCGCGATGTCGACGATCCGGCCAGCCGGATCTCCTCGATCACCGCCGGCGACCTGCAGGCGCTCGTGGCCGATGGCACCGTCACTGCCGGGATGATCCCGAAGGTGGCGTCGAGCATCGTGGCCGTGAAGGGGGGAGTGGGCCACGCCCACATCCTCGACGGCCGCGTCGCCCATGCCTTGCTGCTCGAGATCTTCACCGACGAAGGGGTTGGGACCATGGTGACGAGCTCATGAGCGCGGCCGTGGACCGCTCGGCGCTGATGGGGGTGTTCGGCGAGCCGCCGGTGACCTTCGTGCGGGGCCGGGGAACCGAGCTGTGGGATGACGACGGGAACCGGTACCTGGACTTCCTCGGTGGCCTGGCGGTCACCTCGCTCGGTCACGCCCATCCGGTCGTGGCGACGGCGATCGCCGAGCAGGCCCGGACGCTCGTGCACGTGTCGAACCTGTTCGGCACCACGGTCGGCGCCGAGGTGGCGAGGACCATCGACGGCCTGCTCGGCGGCGGCGGCCAGCTGTTCTTCACCAACAGCGGCGCCGAGGCCAACGAGTGCGCGCTGAAGCTGGCCCGGAAGTTCGGGGGGCGCGGTCGTCACGTCGTCGTCAGCGCCCTCGGCTCGTTCCACGGCCGAACGCTGGCCACCCTCGCTGCCACCGGGCAGCCGGCCAAGCACGAGCCCTTCCAGCCGCTTCCCGAGGGCTTCCGGCACGTCACCTGGAACGACCTCGACGAGCTCGAGCGGGCGATCGATCCCTCGGTGGCGGCCATCCTGCTCGAACCCCTCCAGGGCGAAGGTGGTGTCAACCCCGCCACCCCGGCGTTCCTCCAGGGCGCCCGGGCGCTGTGCGACGAGCGGGGGATGCTCCTCATGATCGACGAGGTGCAGACCGGCTTCGGGCGGACCGGCGAGTGGTTCGGCTTCGAGCACGCCGGGATCCGTCCCGACGTCGTCACCATGGCGAAGGCGATGGGCAACGGCATGCCCATCGG
>DATLFP010000195.1:0-14418 GCA_035540955.1 Acidimicrobiales bacterium | reverse complement strand
CGAGCTCAGCTCCTCGATGCGCCCGTCGTCGAGCATCGCGCTCGACGCCACCCGGTCCTCGGCGAACACCTCGGCGAAGTCACCGCCGTCCCGGAGCGCCCGCCCCAGCACCCGCTCCAGCACGTCCTGGTCGATCATGTGTCTCCCCCTGGTCGGTGGTGTATTCAAGCCGGATGGAACCCCGGCGCGCGCTCGCGGCGCGCACCATGCGGGCGTTGATGCCCATCGGCGCCCTCGGAGCAACCGCGCTCGCCCTCGATCTCCTCGGCGTGGCCGGCTACCAGGCCGGTGAGCTGCTCGTGGCCGGCACCCTTGCCCTGGTCACCGGCGCGGTTGCGTGGCTGGCCTACCGCGACGTCGCCTCGCGCGGCATCTGGACGGCGAGCCTCGCCATCGCCGCCACCGTTCTCACGCCGGTGCTCGCCGCGAGGGCGCCCTGGAGCACAGGACGGATCACCGCCGAGCTCGACCGGGTCGAGCTGCCGTTCGCCGACGAGCTCCGCACGTCCAGGAGCGGGCACTCGTGGTGCCGACCCACGTGCCCGGTCGTCGAGCGCGTCTACCTGGGTCCGGCGGTGAACCCCGGCGCGGCCGGGCAAGACGTGGCCGCCGCGCTGGCGGCCGCCGGCCTCATCGATCACCGGCTTGGCGCCGACACCGCCAGCGGCGCCTTCACGCTGACGACGGACGACGCCCGCATCGCCATCCGCGCCGAGGCGGGCACCGACGCCGACGACGGCCGCGTCCGGATCACGATCCGCATCGAGGCGCGCCGCTGAGACCACCGCCTCAGCGGTCGGCCGCCGCGACATCGTCGTCGCTCTCCTCGAGCGCGGCGACGTCGGCACCGCGGTGCTTGAGCACCTCGAGCCCGGCGGCGACGAAGTCGCCGGGCAGCTCGACGCTGATGACGCCCCCCAGCCGAGGGAACTCGAGGCGCAGGGTGCGCAAGCGGATCGGGTCCTCCCCCTGCCGCTCCCGGAAGAGGTTCACGCCGGCGATCACCGCCTCTGAAGCCTGGTCGGCGGGCGCCTGCTTCAGCGCCCGCACGCGGGCGACCGCGTCGTTGCTGGCGTTGACGTCGCGCAGGTAGTTCACGGCGCCGTCGATGATGTCGCTGAGGCGCTCGGCCGGGTCGATCTGCTCGAGCACGCGGATCACGAGGCCGTCCTCGACGTAGACCGACATCTTCCGGAGATGGATGATCCCGGGCAGGGGCGGCGCGGTGTTGGTGCCGCCGAACGCGCTTGCTCTCGGCAGCGACGGACGCTCGAGGTCGTACCGGATCACGCCGTCCTCGGGGTGCGGGAAGGGGTCCTCCGACGGCTTGTAGTCGAGGGAGTCGGGGTTGAACTTGATCACCCGCCGAGCCCCGCCGATGGCGCCGCGGACGTACCGGAAGGCGTCGAGCGCGTCGAGGATCTGGTCGTCGCCCAGGGATCGCTCGATGGCATCCGTGGCGCTGAGCGGGGGTGCGCCCGTGAGGTCGAGGACCCACCGGCGGCTCCGGAGGGCTTCGACGGGATCGACCCCGTCTTCGTCCGACGCGGCTGCTCGATCCTCGATCATCGCCGGGAGCAGGTCGGGATCGACGAAGCGCACGGCCAGCACATCGTCGCTCTGGACCTGGTCGAACACCGGTGACCCGTCGATGCTGAGCCGGGCCTTCGACCGGAAGTCGTCCTCGACGAGGCCCACGACCTCGCTCGTGGTGCCGCCTGCCTCCTCGACGTACACGAAGGTCCGCGCCAGCCGCTCGGTCCGGTTCAGCGCATCACGCAGCCGCTCCTCAGCGGTGTCGTCCGGCCCACCGCACGCCGCGAGGAGCGACGCCAGAACCGCGAGCGCCAGGGGGAGCCGACGGCGGGTCATCGGCTCGGGTCCAGCTCGAGCAGCTCGCGCAGCAGGCGGCGGGGTTGGTCGTAGTCGCTGCGCACCGAGAGGATCATCATGTGGTCGCCCCGGAACCAGATCGCGATCGTCTGCCGGTTGCCGGTGGTCACGTGGACTCGGTCCGCGCCGAGCCGAAGCTCCTCCGGCACCCGCTGACCGATTTCTCGCAGGATCCGGTTGCGGAATGCGGCCCGATCGAGATCGGCGTCGTCGTTGAACCGCGAGACCTGCAGCGTCGCCTTCAGCAGGTCGCCGGCCCGGAGGCCGAACAGCCCGATCTCGTCCACGAACGCCCGGCTCTCGGTCGCGACCTGATCGGCCACATCCTCTGGTGTGACCTCGAGGTCGAGCACGGTGCTGGGCAGCACCGAGCTGGAGATCAAGGTGATGGCGTCGCCCGCAACGGGCGAGCCGACCGAGGCGGTGTCGGCGCCGCACGACGCCAGGAGCGTGACGGCGACCGCGAGAAGACAGCGTCTCACGCGACGACCTCGATCGTGCCCGTGACGAAGGGGCGGGTGCCATCGCTGAAGTTCACGACCCCCGACGCCGGCGCCGTGTAGGTCGCCGATGCTCCGGGGGCGATCTCGCCCGTCTCGAACTCGCCGGTGTCACCGACGGCCGAGCGGGGCTGCGAGTCACCGTTGCGGAAGGTGATGACCGTGCCCGGGAGCACACGGCTGTACACGGGATTGAAGCCGGTGCCGTCGATGACGATCTCGAAGCCCGCGATCGTCGTCGATGTCGTCGCCTGGGCCGCGGGCGCCGTGGTCGTGGTCGCCGCAGCAACATCGCCGCCTGTCGCCTCGGCGGTCGTGGTGGTCGTGGTCGCCCCGAGCTGCTCGTTGAGCTGCTCCTCGAAGTCGGTGTCGACCCCCTGGCCCACGGAGGTGTCGTCGCTGCAGCCGGTGAGCGCGACCGATGCGGCGAGGGCGATGCCGACGACGATGCGGATGGTGCGGGTCACGTGATCGCTCCTGAACGCTTGACTGCTTCCTCGGAGCCGCCGAGGTAGGACTCGATGACCCGCTGATCGTTCAGCACGACCTCGGGCGGGCCCTGCACGACGACCCGGCCCCGTTCGAGCGCGAGCAGGTCGTCGGCCACCGAGGTGATGAGGGGCATGTCGTGCTCGATCACGAGCATGCTGCACCCGGTCTCGGTCTTGATGCGGCGCAACAGCGGTCCGAGCGCCTCGGCCTCGGCCTGCGCGATACCCGACGACGGCTCGTCGAGGAGCAGCACCTTCGGTTCGGCCGCGAGCACGCAGGCGAGGTCGACGATGCGCCGGAGGCCAGTGGACAGCTCGCTCACGAACTTGTCGCGATAGGCACCGAGCTCGAGGAGATCGACGAGGCGGTCGGCGCGCGCCCGCGCCCGCCGCTCCGAGGCCCGGGCCTGCGGGAGCGCCAGCGCGGCCACGACCGCGCTCTTGACCTCGAGGCGCTGCTCGAGGGCGACCAGGATCGTCTCGAAGACGGTGAGGGACGGGAAGGCCCGGGCGTCCTGGAACCGGCGCACCAGACCGAGCCGGGCCCGCTCCTCGGGACGCATCGTCGAGATGTCGACGCCGTCGAGGTGGATCGACCCTCCGTCGAGCGGCAAGTAGCCGCCGATGAGCTCGAAGAGCGTCGTCTTGCCCGAGCCGTTCGGACCGACGATCCCCAGAGACTCACCTTCTCGGAGCGAGAGCGATACACCGTCGACGGCGACGATGCCGCCGAACCGGCGAACGACGTCGCGGACCTCGAGCACGGGCCGTGCCGTCTCGAGGTCCATGAGGTGCTGGGCGCGTGCCGACCGCTGCGCGGACGCGGGCGCCGAGTCGGTGAGCGCGCCCGTGCCCTTCACGTAGACGGCCCTCAGGATGTCGGGGCGGGCGAGCAGGTCGGCGGTGGGTCCGTAGAACTTCACCTCGCCCTTCTCCATGAAGATCGCCCGGTCGGCGATGGTCAGCGCCACGTTCACCGACTGCTCGACGACGACGATGGTGACGCCTCGGGCGTGGATCTCGCGGACGACCTCGAGGAGCTGGCCGACCACGGCCGGCGAGAGGCCGAGGGACAGCTCATCGATCAGGAGGAGCTTCGGCCGCTGCAGGAAGGCTTGGGCCAGCCCGAGCATCTGCTGTTCGCCACCCGACAGGGCACCGGCTGGCTGGTCGGCGCGCTCCCGAAGGACGGGGAAGATCTCGAACACCTCGCGCAGCCCCTCGGCCCGCGCTTCGGGGTCGTCCTCCAGCCAGGTGCCGAGCAGGAGGTTCTCCTGCACCGTGAGCTCGGTGAACACGCTCTTGCCGCCGGGCATCTGCACGACGCCCCTCGTGGCGATCTCGTGCGGCGGCATGTGGGTGATGTCCCGCCCGTCGACGACGATGGCGCCGCTCGACGCCTCCTGCGTGCCGCTGATCGCGCGCAGCAGCGTCGACTTGCCGGCGCCGTTGGTGCCGAGGAGGGCGATGATCTCGTTCTCCTCTACGTCGAAGTCGACGCCGAACAGCACTTGGACGCCGTCGTACTCCACGTCGACGTCGCGGCACACCAGGAGCTTGCCGGTCCCCCGCTCCTTGGCCTGCCGCCACTCCTCGGACGCCAGGTTGGCGGCCAGGGCGCTGCGCATGTCGAGCTCGAAGAGGCCGGCGGCCGTGAGTGCGACGAGCGCGCCGGCGAACATCCATGGGACGGCGAAGAGCAGCCCGCCCTGGAAGCCCGACGTGGCGACGAGCGCGCCGGCGACCGGCACGCCGAAGATGAATGCGGGCACGTCCTGCAGCCCCTGGAGCGCCGTGCCGAGGGTGCGGTTGTTGGCCGGGAGGACCTGCACGTACACGACGCTCACGGACGGTCCGATGAGGCCGGCGCCGAAGCTGGCGATGCAGTTGAAGGCCACGACCAGGGCGATCGGCGGCGCCATGGCGATACCGAGGGAACCCACGGCGCCGACGATCTGGAAGAGGCCGATGATCGTCAGGACCCGTGAGGGACGGCGCCGGGTGAAGGTGTCGACGAGACCGCCGCCGAGGTAGCCGCCGAACAGGAGGAAGACGGCACTGATCGTGCCGATGACGCCGAGCTCGGTGGCTCGGAGGCCGTACTCCTCGCGGAAGAAGAACAGCAGGAGCAGGCTCTGCACCTCGAAGCCGATGGCCGAGACCGCACCGGCGATGAAGAAC
The DNA here is from genome assembly GCA_035540955.1 of Acidimicrobiales bacterium. Lineage (GTDB taxonomy): Bacteria > Actinomycetota > Acidimicrobiia > Acidimicrobiales > CADCSY01 > DATLFP01. The sequence goes on along the minus strand of DATLFP010000195.1, from coordinate 9,353 downwards.
CGCCGGATGGTGCGGATCGCCCAGATGGAGCGCCACCCCTCGCCGAAGGACACGGGATCCTCCTCGCGGAGGGCCTCCTCCTCGCTCGCTCCCAGGGCCTTGCGCTCCATGTAGCCCCGCACGGGCTCCTTCAGACGGAACAGCGCGAGGATGCCGAGCAGCACGGCCGGCGGTCCCGCGAGGAGCACCGCCGCCCGCCAACCGATGGTGTCGATGAGCAACCCGGCGCCGATCGGTGCGGCGACGAGTGCCACGTTGCGCATGGTGCCGAGGGCGGCGAACACCTTCCCGCGGTGCTCGGGCGGGTAGTAGTCAGCCAGCAGCGAGATCTGGGGAACGCCCGACAGCCGCCCGGCGGCGCTGTCGAGGACCTGCGGTGTCACCAAGCCGGCGAAGCTGTTCGCGCGCGAAGTGAAGAAGTTGAAGATGCCGCCGAGGATCGAGCCGATGGCCACCATCGGCACGCGCCGGTGGCGGTCGGCGAAGTAGGCGATGCCGATGGCCGCGAGCACGAGCACGAGGCCGATGAAGGGTGCGGCGTCGATGTAGGAGCCGATGCTGATCTCGAGGTCACGGATGATGTCGGGACCGGCGACACCGAAGATCCGGCCGCCGATGATGCCGAAGAACGACATGCCGCCGAGGATCAGGACCGGGCCGGCGCCGTACGGTGTCTTCGAGATCGACCGGTAGTCGGCGGCCCGCTTCAGGACGCCGCGGAGCCCACCCTCCTCCCCCACCGGTGGCGAGCCGGACAGGAACTCGAGTGACTCGCCGACGGCGCGGGCGTCGGCGGGGATCTCCTCCTCGGTGATCTCGTGGCGCTCGTCCAAGCTCATCGCGATGCCCCCGCCGGCGTGGTGTCACCCGGTCGCCACCGGAACGACGTCTCCGGGTTCGGATACAGCTCCGAGCCCTGGGACCAGCGCTCGTCGGCGGGCAGCGCGGCCAGTCCGGCGTTCGGCGCCGGTTCCCCCAGGGGGATCAGCTTGCGCTCGATCGCGTCGGGGTCGAAGTCGGCGAACAGGCTCGGCACGACGAGCTGGCGGCGCTGCGCCACGATCCGGAGCACGGCGTCGCGCATCATCGCCACCCCGGAGATGAGGCCGCCCGGCAACAGCAGCAGCACGAGCAGGAAGCCGAACTGCTGCATCATGGCGTGGAAGACGACGTTGGTCACGAACCGGTCGGTCATGGCGAAGTAGCCGGCGCCCAGCAGGGGACCGACGACCGAGCCGAGGCCGCCGAGCACGGCCATCAGGAAGAGCTGCACGTTCTCGAACCCGGCGAACTGCTCGGGTGAGACGGCCCGCTGCTGGACGGCGTAGAGAGCGCCCGCGAAACCCGTGATGGCGCCGCTGATGGCGAAGGCGGTGAGCTTGGCGCGGACCACGCTGACGCCGAAGGACTGCAGGTTCGCCTCGTTCTCGCGCAGACCGATGAGCAGACGGCCCAACCGGCTCCGCCGGAGGTTGCGCACGATGACGATCGTGCCGACCAGAGCGACGACCGTCAGGTAGTACATGCTCCGCCAGTCCTCGAAGTCGAGCAGGAACAGCGTCGGTCGCTCGACCGCCTCAGGGATCAGCCAGTCACGAACGCTCTGGTCGAGGATGAGCGCCGCGAACGCGAACGCGAACGCCGTGGTGAGGATGGCGAGGTAGAGCCCCTGGACGCGCAGCGCGGGCAGTCCGATCACCAGCGCCACCAGGGCGGCGACCACCGGCGCGATGACCAGGACGAGCCAGAACGGCAGACCGACGTCGGCCGTGAGCACGCCGGTGGTGACGGCGCCCACCCCGACCAACGACCACTGCGCCAGGCTCACCTGTCCCGCCCAGCCGGTCAGGACGACGAGGGACAGCACGGCGATCGCCTGGATGCAGACGACGCTGAGGGTGTTGGTGAAGCCGACCGATGCGAAGAAGGGCACCGCGATCGCAGCCGCGAGGGCGACGGCCACCCCGCTCCGCCGGAGGACGGCGACGACGGGGATCACGTCGAGCTCGCGGGGGATCGGGCGCTGCTCGCGCACCGCCTGCCACGCCGAGGCTCCGCGGGCCTCGCTGCGCAGGAGACGGTCCCGCTGCAGCAGCAGGCCGATCAGCAGGACGACGAAGAAGACGGCATCGATCAGGAGCGGTCGATCGACGAACGTCGACGCCCAGGCGACCCGCACCGTCGTGAGGAGCACGGCCCAGAACGCGGCTGCGGGGATGCTCTGCATCCGGGCGAGCACGGCCGCCACCATCCCGATCACGATGACCTCGGGAACGAAGGCCCCGGCGAAGACCGCGTCGGGGCCTTCCAGTACGCCGAAGAGGATCAGGGTGGCGCCCGACAGCATCCCGGTGATCCCCCACACGAGGAGGTTGACCGTCGAGACGCTGATGCCGAGGAGGTTCGCCCGCTCGGGGTTGGTCGCGACCGCTCGCACCGCGACGCCCGCCCTCGTGTACCGGAAGAAGGCGGCCATGGCGAGGAGGGCCATGACGGCCACCTCAATGGTGAAGATCTCGGCGAACCCGAAGGGGGCGATGAGTTGGTCGCCGATGGTGAACTCGAAGCCCTCGAACGGGAGCTTCGGGTCCTGCAGCTCCTGCTGCTCCGCCAGGCTCAGCTCGCGCGTGTCGGGAATGAAGGGCAGCGCCTCGACGGCCCGGATGGCGAGGGGTCCGGCGATGAAGAATGCCACCCCCAGCGTCGCCACCATCAGAACCAGCCGGGGACTGTTCGCGAAGCGCCGGAGGATCACCAGCTCGACGAACATGCCGAGAAGCCCGGCCGCCAGCACGCCGATGACAAAGGCAGCGAGGAACGGCAGCGGCGTGAACTGGATGAGCCGGTAGCAGAGGAGGGCGCCGCCGACGCCGAGACTCGCCTGGGCGAAGTTGATGATGCGACTCGTGCGGTACACGAGGACGATCCCGACGGCGACGAGCGAGTTGATCATGCCGACGACGAACCCGCGGAACAGCACCGACCCCGGCGTCCCGCGACCCCGGGGGCCGTCGAAGAGCAGCTGCGTGCACAGGAGCGTCACGAGCGTGATGGCCGCGGCGAGCGCGAACGTCCGTCGCTTCGAACCCGGCGGGAGCGCGCTGTCGACGAGGGCGATCATGTCGACGACTCCGCCGTCGGGTCCCGCAGGAGCGGCGAGGGGTCGAGCTGGGCGAGGCCGAAGGACGCCTTGATCGTGCCGACCGCGGTGGCCGTCTCCATCTCCTCGAACACGAGAACCGCGCCGTATTGCGTGGCCACGCCGTACCGGAGCTCGCTGGTGACCGACTGGCCGCCCTGCGTGAAGGTCATCGTCGCCTCGACGACGTAGGCGTCGACCTTGTCGCCGCACGCGTCGACCTGGACCTTGTCGACCGGCTTGTGGACCAGCACCATCGTGGCCAACGTCAGCGGATCGACGCCGACCGAGCGCATCGTGTCGTTGAGGGTGATCGGGTGGGCCAGGTAGGTCACCGGACGCCTCGGTTGGAAGGGCAGCCCGATCTGCTCGAGCGACCCGTCGGGCTGCACCTGGTACCGGGTGATGCGCTCGAGCCCGAGGCCGTCGTTCCCGACGCTCTGCGGGCGAAGGTCGTCGCTGGCGCCCTGCGCGGCGGCCGGCGGGTTGACCCGCTGGGACGGTGAGTCGTCGAAGTTCCAGTCCATCTTCACGAGCACGCTCGGGTCGTCGATGCTCGGCTGCAGTGTCGAGTAGCCGAACGCCGGCTCGCGGTTGGTCGGGTTGATCTGCTCCCGCTCCTCCCACGAGAGGATCTGTCGCTGCTCGAACCCCTCGAAGCTCCGGGTGGCGCCATCGGCCTCGATCGTTCCGGCGCGACGCCAGCGGTACTCGCCGACGCGGGGCCGCTCGTCGGTGACGCTCAACGGCGCCTCGAGCTCGGCCGCGTCGGTCACGCGCGCGACCGGGCAGTCCTCGACGGCCACCACCGGTGCCGGGGCAACGGTCGCCGGCGGCGGGTCGAAGGTGAAGTCGGGGGTGAAGAGCGGGCCGGCGGGGACACTCGGTGGCGCGGCCACGGTGATCTCGGGCGGCACGCCGAAGATGACATCGACGCTCAGGGCGCGAACGGCCACGCCGGCATCGCCCACCCGGGCGCACCCGGTGGCGGCCGCCAGCGCAACCACGAGCGGCAACCAGCTCCTACGCCGGGGTCGCATCGGGCAGTCCCTCCTCCGTGCGGCGCCGCACCCGCGGGCGGCGGCGAGCGCGCGCCGGGCGCTCGAAGAGCGGGTCGGTCGAGTACGGCGAGCGCAGGGAGAGCCGTGACACCGCCGCCACCGCCCGGACGGTGCCGGGATGGACCTCGGCCAGCCGCTTGCGGAGGGCGCGGGAGATCTCCTCGGCTGCCGTCGCCTGGCGCGCCGTCAGCTCGCCTTGGAGGTCACCCCACAGGCCGCGCGTCACGAGCCATGCCAGCTCGGTGTGCTCGGCGTCGGGGGCGAAGCGATCGAGGAACATCAGCGGGGTGTCGTTCGCATGCTGGTAGCCCAGGTCGGTGGCGTAGTCGCGCCACTCGCTGTACGCGAGCGCCACACGGGCCGCCGGGCCGTGGGCCAGCGCCTTGGTGCGGCGGCGGGACCGGATGATGGCCTTCCACGCGGCGGGCCAGGTGACATAGACGACGAGCAGCAGGAGCCCGAGGATCAACGATCCGAGCACCGCTCGCTGGAGGTTCTCGGCGAACGGACTCTTCGGCGCCACGACCACCGGCAGGTACACCTGCGCCTGGATCTCGTCGCTCGGGAGGATGTTCGGGTTGGTCTGCGTGTCCTCGGTGCTGCCGACCGTGGGCTCGGCCTTCTTGGGGGTGCCGACGACCGGGAGCCACTTGTAGCCCGGGAACCAGACCTCGAGGAACGACGCGCCGTTGCGGGGGCGGACCTCGATGAGGCCGGACTCGACCTCCTGCCCGCCGTCGAAGCCGTAGCCGATCCTCGACGGGATGCCGAGCCAGCGAGCGAGCATCGCCTGGGCGGCGACGATCTCGTAGGGCGAACCCTTCTTGCTCCCGATGAGCAGGTCCTGCACCCGCTCGGGGGTGATGCTGATCGGCGCTCCCGGCCCCGAAGCAGTGACCTCGTCGAGCACGAGGTTCCGGACGAAGTCGAGCCGGTCCCACTGGTTGCTGTAGTCGGCGTTCGCCTGGTCGAGCAGGTCTTGGATCCCCGGCGGCGCCGGCGGGATCTCGGTGAACTGCCGAAGGGAGGAGGGAATGGGCTCGTCGACGGCTCGCAGGTCGGCCACGGCGGGCACCGCCGCAGCCGTGACCGTGTACTCGAGGCCGGGGCGGACCGACCCGTTGCTCACCCGGATGTTCCCGTTCCGATCGTCGTAGGACAGCTGCGGGCCCTCGGCGACGATGCCGACGGTGTTCGGAAGGCCCGGCAGCACCGCGCCACCGAGGCCGGCGATCTCGAAGGTCGCCCGAACCCCGGGTTCGAGCTCGGCGTCGACGATGCCCGAGCGCGGCACCTCGTTGAGCGACGACTCCGCGAACGGAGCGAGCCGCCAGTCGCGGCCGTCGTACACATCGAGGCTGCCCGTGCGCCACGGACCCCGGATCCGCGCCTCCACGCTGAAGAGCACGCGGTCGGGCACCTCCGACGGCGGGATCACCCGCGGCCTCTGCGCCTCCTGGGCGGGGTCGACGAGCGGCGGCGGGAACAGCAGGTCGTTCTGGGCGATGCCGTAGAGCGCGGCGGTGATCACCGCGATCAGGGGCAGGGCCCGGAGTGCCCGTCGCACCTCGTAACCCGCCGGCGGCCGCTCGTCATCGTCGCTGAAGGCCTGGACGCTGGCCAGCAGCCCGAGGCCGACGGCGAAGAGCACGAGGGCGACGAGGCCGCTCGCGAGCTGCTGGCTCTCGGGGATGCTGATGGCGGCGATGGCGCCGACCGGCAAGGGCAGGAGGAGACCCAGCGATGGGCGCTTGAAGGCGAGCGCGACCCAGGCCGCCGCGAACCCGACCGTGCCCATGAGCCACCCGAGGATGACCCGCCAGCCGGTGGCGAACGGGACGGGTGGCCGGAGCACGTCGCCATCGGCGATCGCCTGACGGACCACCGACCCGAGCTCCCCGAAGCGGCCGGGCGCGGTGAGGAGGAGGAAGCCCAGCCCGATGCCAGCGAGGCCGGCGACGATCACCGTGTTGGTGACGACCGGCCGGCGGATCCGGACGGCGAGGAGGGCGAGACCGATGCCGAGCAGGCCGCCGGCGACCGCGTACGCACCGGCGGCGGCGCCGAGGAAGACGCCCCCGACGAGGATCCCGGAGGCGACGGTGGGGAAGGCGATCGCGAACGCCAGGCGCAGCGGCGGCCGTTCGACGACCTGGTCGTCGAGCTCGACGGTGTCGTCGACGTCGAGGCCGCCGTCATCGAGGTGGGCGCGGGCTGCCTCCTCCAGCTCCTCCAGCTCCGAGCGGGGATGGTCCGTCGTGGGCGCGGCCATCAGCGGTTGCCCGCTCCGATGTCGTGATACAGGGCGCTGGCGAGGTCCTGATCGGGCTTGACGCCGACGACCTGGCAGCCGAGCGACGCCGCGAGCGCCGGCGTGTGCTCGCTGGCCTCGTCCCACAGCAGGGCCACCACGAGGACGGACACACCGGTGTTCAGGAGCAGCCGCAGCTGGCCTGCCTCCTGGGCGCCGAGGCGGGGGGTGACGAGGATGTTGTGGGCGTCGCGCTGGGGGGCGGTGACCAGCCGCATGATGGCCTTCGAGAGCGGCTCGCGCTCCATCTCGACCCGGGCCAGCGCATCGAGGAGCTGCAGCTGGCTCGTCGTGCCCCGCAGCGGCCGGATCAGCGGGCCACCGTTGGCTTCACAGCGGACCTCGTATCCCTCGCGCAGATGGCGCACGGCGAGCGACGCGCACGCCCGCACGGCCATCTCGAAGGACTCCGACACCTCGCCGTCGCGGCTGTGGCTCCCGCGGTCTGTGTCGAGGAGGACGGTGATGTGGTCGGTGATGCCCTGCTCGGCCTCGCGCACCATGATCGTCCCCGTGCGAGCCGACGCTCGCCACACGATGCGGCGCAGGTCGTCGCCGGGTACGTACTCGCGCATGCCGTAGAACTCGAGCCCGGACGGCCAGGGCTTCGACACCGGCGGGCGGATGGGGGGATCCTCGAACTGGCGAGTGAGCGGGCGGTCGCTGACGAGCTCCACGCGCGGGTGCACGAGCAGCTCGAAGGGCTCGGCGACGACGGTCTCGCGCTGGGCGAGACCGAGAGGATCGCTGGCGATGGCGACGAGAGGGCCGACCTCGTAGACCCCACGCCTCGTACACCGGAGGCCGTAGTGGTGTACGTAGGTCGAACCCTTCGCCAGGCGCGTGATCGGTACGCGGACCTTCGCGCCGAGGCGCTCGGGCACGCGCTCCTCGAGGATGAAGGTCGACACCCCTCGCTGGGCATCGACGGTCAGCTCGACCTCGAGCCGGTCACCCTCCTGCGTGCGCGGGAACAGGCCGGTCCTCGTCGCCTGCAGCCGGAGACGGCGGGGGGCGAGCAGGTAGCTCGCCACGACGAGGAGCAGCGTGCCGTAGGCGAAGACGTACATGGCCGTCCCCGCCACGATGCGGGCCACGAGCCAGATCAGCACGACGGCGACGACCGCGATCTGGCCAGCTCGGGTGACGCCGGTCCGGCGCTGCACCGCCTCGAGTCGCCGTCGCAGCGCGGTCGACGAGAGGCCGTCGGTCAGCCGGTCGACGCGGGCACGCCAGCCGCGGGAAGCGCCGACGTCCGTTCTCCGAGCAGGGAGACGGTCGAGGACCGTCACGCGCTGGCACCCACCACGGAAGCCAGCGACTCGCGATCACGGCTGCCGGACATCGGCGGCTTCACCTTGCTGGTCACCCGCTCGAGCACCGCATCGACCCCGTCGCCCCGGAGCACGGCGTCGGGGTTCAGGATCACGCGATGGGCGAGCACGGGCCGCAGCACGGCTCGCACGTCATCGGGGAACACGTGGGTGCGCCCATCGCTCGCGGCCAGCACCCGGGACGCGCGCAGGAGGGCGATGGTGGCGCGCGGGCTGCCGCCGGCGGCGATGCTGGGATCCTCGCGGGTCGCCTGGACGAGGTCGACGATGTAGTAGCCGACCTCGTCGGACACCTCGACGTTGGAGGCGTACTCGATCATCGACTGGACGGTGTCCTGCTCGACCACCGCGCCGAGGTCCTCGATGGCGAGCTGCATGGCGTTGTCGAACATCACGGTGAACTCGGCGGCACGGTCCATGTAGCCCATCGAGAGCTTGAAGAGGAAGCGGTCGAGCTGCGCTTCGGGCAGGGGGAAGGTCCCGGCCTGCTCGATCGGGTTCTGGGTGGCGAGCACGAGGAACGGCCGCGGCAGCTTGTAGGTGGTGCCGTCGGCGGTGACCTTCCGCTCGGCCATCGCCTCGAGGAGGGCGGACTGCGTCTTCGGTGTCGCCCGGTTGATCTCGTCGGCGAGGAGGATGTTGGCGAAGACCGGCCCGGGACGGAACTCGAAGGTCCCCTTGCGCTGGTCGAGGATCGACGAGCCGGTGATGTCGCCCGGAAGCATGTCGGGCGTGCACTGGATCCGGGAGTCGCTCGCGCTGATCGACTGGCCGAGGGCTCGGGCGAGCATCGACTTGCCGGTCCCCGGCAGGTCCTCGAAGAGGATGTGGCCCTCGCACATGACCGCGACCAGGGCGAGTCGGACGACATCGTCCTTGCCCTTGATGACGGTCTCGACGTTGTCCACGATCGAGTCGAAGACCTTCTTGTAGGTCTTCGGGTCCATCGACCCCGAAGACGTCGAGCGGCGGCGCGACGGCGCGTCCGTGGCCGACTGCAGCTTGGTGCGCGGGGTTCTCGGGCTCACGTGGGTGCTCCTCCTGGCTGGCCACCTGGGTCGTGGCCCCACTCCGTGTTCGCCCACCGGGCGGCATCTCCTGCACCGTCGCCGCCTTTGGTGAGCATCGGAGTGCGGCGCTCAGGAGAGGATCGAGGCGGCCGGCACCGAAAACCCCCTCCGGACCCCGGCGAGAGGAAGAGGAACCGGCTTTGGCAGCGATCGACCTCGGCGGCGCGGCAACCGGCGGCGACGCCCACCGAACGTTCGCTCAGAAGTGGCCCCCGATGGTCGCGCTGTTCATCAGCATCGCCATCGCGGTGCTGGTGCTGCCCTCCTCGCTCAACCTGCCGCAGTCGAACCCCTCGACCACCCTCGAGTTCGCGCCCGTCCCCCCCACCGACGAGGACCCGCCGCCGCCGGACGAGTCGAGCAACCTCGCCACCCTCGGCGTGGCCGCCGACAGCGGGGACGCCGGGGACGGGCTGGGGGGTGCCGGCGGGGGCATGG
>DATLFP010000194.1:0-20120 GCA_035540955.1 Acidimicrobiales bacterium | reverse complement strand
GGACGAGGTCGACCCGTCGATGTACGACCCGGTGGCCCGGGCCCGCAAGCTCGACGAGTTCGGCATCGCCGCCCAGGTGCTCTACCCGAACATCCTCGGGTTCTTCCTGCAGAACCTCATGCAGCTGCCCGACCCGGCCTTCAAGGTCGCGTGCGTGCAGGCCTACAACGACTTCCTGGCCGAGTGGGCCGACGCCGCCCCCGGACGGTTCATCCCGGTGATGGCGCTGCCGTTCTGGGACGTCGACGCGTCGGTGGCCGAGATCGAGCGGGCGGCCGCCAACGGCCACAAGGGGATCCTGTTCGCCGGCGAGCCGAAGAAGGGCGGCTTCCCCCGCCTGCGCGACCGCCACTGGGACCCGATCTGGGCGGCCGCCCAGGACGCCGGCCTGTCGATCAACTTCCACGTGGGGTTCGGGTCGATCCCCGCCAACCGCAAGTCGAAGGGTGACGCCGCGAAGCAGGCGGGCGCCATCGACCAGATGATGACGGCGGCGGCCAACGACACCGGCGCCGACGGGCCGCAGGTGTCGCTCGTGAAGTTCACGACGCTCGGGCTCATGGGCAACGCCGAGACCATCGTCGAGCTGATCGTGAGCGGCATCCTCGACCGCTTCCCCGAGCTCAAGTTCGTCTCGGTCGAGTCGGGCTTCGGCTACCTGCCGTACCTGCTCGAGACGATGGACTGGCAGTGGCTCAACACCGGCGCCGCCCACGCCAACCCGCACCGGCTGAAGCCGAGCGAGTACTTCCGCCGCCAGATCTACGGGTCGTTCTGGTTCGAGCACGAGAGCCTCACCCGCCTCGTCGACCTCTATCCCGACAACGTGATGTTCGAGACCGACTTCCCCCACCCGACCTGCATCGCCCCGGGGCCGGTCTCCTACACCGACTCGGCCCGCAACGTGGTGGAGCAGAACCTCTCGGGCCTCCCCGAGGACCTCCTCCGCAAGATCCTCCACGACAACGCCGCCGCCCTCTACCGCCTCTAGGCGCTCGCTTCGGCGCTTCCCCCGCGCAACGAGCGCATCCGCGCCTGGTCGACGAGAGCGGCGAGCCGCCGAGCGCTGGAGCGTGGTGTGCGAACCACCTCGCGCCAGGTGAAGCGGCCCACCAGCCAGCCGGTGGCGGCGACGACTGCCGTCTGCCGCCGTGCGTCGTAGACCGGCTGCCCCTCGTGGTGCTGGCCGTCGAGCTCGATGAAGAGCCTGAGGTCCGGCCAGCACAGGTCGACCCGGGCGACGAACGTGCCATCTGGCCACGTCACGACCAGCTGGCGGACAGGGGGCGGGAGACCGGGCACGGTGCGGGCCAGCTGCACCATCAGCGTCTCGAGCAGCGACTCCGTCGGCGGCCCGTCGCCCCGTGACGTCAGGACGCGCCGGATCCGCCGCACGCCGGGCACGTGCCGGGGCGGATCGTCGAACGACCCCAGCGCCACGAGTCGCTTCCGCAGGGCCGACTCGAGGACCTGCTCCCAGGTGTCGTCGTCGAGCTGCGCGGCGAGGTCGACGAGCGCCCGCAGCGCCGACACGCAGCGGACGCCGCCGATCACCCTCTCGCCGTGATCGACACGGCGGCCACGTCGGACGGGCATCCCGTCGAGCACCACGCTGTCGAGGCCGAGCAGCACCCCCGCCAGGCCGCCGCGCGCCGCCGATGACGACGCCAGCACCCGCGCACGCTCTCGGTCGAGCTCCGTCGGTGCCCCCTCAGCAGCGTTACCGGGGTGATCCGGGCCAGAACGGCGGCGATCACCCCGGTTGGGCTGCGCAGTTTGCGATCGGGGGAAGCGAGGTGGCGCGAACCTTACGCGGTGAAGGCGAGGCGCTTGCCGGGGGTGGGCCAGTCGCAGGCGATCAGGCGCTGGGTGGCGGAGGTGGTGATGTAGGCGGTCTTCAGGTCGGCGCCGCCCCAGCAGATGTTGGTCACGATCGGGTCGAACATCTCCATCGGCGGGGCCACGTGGGAGAACTCGCCGGTCGGCTTGATGATGGTGATGCCCCCGTTGATGATCGTCGCCACGCACACGTTCCCCTCGGCGTCGACGCCGAGCGAGTCGAAGAACTGGTGCCCACCCACGCCGGCGACGAGGCGCTGCGGCCCGGCGGCCTGCCCCGGCCCCGTCAGGTCGAGCGCCCACAGCCGGCCGGTGTTGGTCTCGGCCACGTAGACGACCGACTCGTCCGGTGACAGGCCCACGCCGTTCGGCGTCTCGAGCGGGAAGATGACCTCGCGGATCGACGAGCCGTCGGGCCGGGCGTAGTAGAGGCCGCCCTTGTCCATGTCCCGGGGGCGGGACTTGCCGAGGTCGGTGAACCAGAACCCGCCGGTCGAGTCGAACACGATGTCGTTCGGGCCCTTCAGCGGGTGCCCGTCGCACTCGGTGTAGAGGTCGGTGACCTCGCCGGACGCGATGTCGATGCGCTGGATGCGTCCCCCGATGTAGTCCTCGGGCTGTGACTCGCCGTTCGGACCGACCGGGATCAGGAACGGCCCCTGCTCCTGGAACGCGAACCCGCCCGAGTTCGTGCAGTACAGCGCGCCGTCGGGGCCCACGGCGAGGCCGTTGGGCGACCCGCCCGTCTCGGCCACGGTGGACTTTGTGCCGTCCGGGCCCACCCGCGTGATCTTCTTGCCGATGAGCTCGGTGACGATCACCGAGCCGTCGTCCATCGCCACCGGCCCCTCGGGGAAGCGGAGGCCCTCGGCCAGCACCCGTGCGTTCTCCATGTCCGGTTCCTAGCAGTTGAGCGCCATTGACGACATCGTCAACAATGTCGCCATGCCGTACGCCGAGGGTCGCACGTACTACGACGCCGACAGCCACGTGATGGAGATCGACGACTGGCTCCCGCAGTACGCCGATCCCGACGTCCGGGACCGGATCCGGCCGCTCTACCTCGGCGGTGCCGGCAAGCTCGCCAGCAAGGCGGTCGCCGACGCCGCCGCCCGGCGGGCGCAGCCGTCGGGCACCAGCTACGAGGGCAACGTCATGGAGCCGAAGGGCTGGGGTGCCCTCGGCGCCTTCGACCGCGACGAGCGCAGCCACGCCCTCGACCTCCTCGGGTTCCACAAGCAGCTCGTGTTCCCGACCTTCGCCGCCGGCCAGTTCGCCGGTGACGACGCCGAGCTGATGGTCGGCGGCACCCGCGCCCTCAACCGCGCCATGGCCGACTTCTGCGCGGAGGACGATCGCCTCATCGGCGTGGCGTCGATCAGCTGGCTCGACGTCGCCACCACCGTGCGGCTCACCAACGAGGCGATCGACGCCGGCAACGGCGCGGTGATGATCCCGAGCGCGCCACCGAAGGAGATGTCGCCCACCCACCCCGACTGGGCACCGTTCTGGCGGACCCTCGAGGAGCGCGACGTGCCGTTCCTGCTCCACATCGGCGGCGACCGGCGGGGTCTGCGCCGCCAGTTCCACAACAACGGCCGGCCGGTGAGCGACTTCCTCGGAGGCGGCGAGAACATCCGGGCCAAGGACTACATGGTCCTGCACCAGTCGCCCGAGGCGTTCCTGTCGTCGCTGATCCTCGACGGGACCTTCGAGGACCACCCGAACCTGCGGGGCGGGGTGATCGAGCTCGGCGCCATGTGGGTCGTGCCGTGGCTGCGACGCCTCGACATCGCGCAGGGCACCTTCAAGCGCACCGAGCCGACGCTGCAGTCGCTCCCGCTCAAGGCGAGCGAGTACGTCCACCGGCAGCTGCGCTTCACCCCGTTCCCCACCGAGCCGGTGGGCTGGATGATCGAGCAGTGCGGCGACGACCTGTTCCTGTTCTCCTCCGACTACCCCCACCCCGAGGGCGGCCGCGACCCGCTGGCCCGGTTCGAGGAGTCGATGGCCGGCGTGCCCGAGCCCGCCAAGGACCGCTTCTACAGCGGCAACTTCGCCGACCTGCTGGGCCTCTCGACCGTTCTCGCGTAGAAGCGATCAGCTCGACCGGGACGCCCGGACGAGCTCGAGCTCCTCGGGCGTCATGAGCACGTCGCGGGCCTTCGAGCCCGTCGAGGGACCGACGACGCCGCGCTGCTCGAGCAGGTCCATGAGCCGCCCGGCCCGGGCGAAGCCGACCCGCAGCTTGCGCTGCAGCATCGATGTCGAGCCGAGCTGTGAGGTGACGATCAGCTCCATCGCCTGCATCATGAGGTCGTCGTCGTCACCCGCGTCGCCGGCGTCGCCGCCACTGTCCGGTCCGGCGATGTCGCCGTCGTCGCCGAGCGACTCGTCGTAGCGCACCACGTTCGACTGGCGGCGCCAGTGCCCGACGATCTTGCGCACCTCGTCCTCGCCGACCCAGGAGCCCTGGATGCGCCGGGGGTGCGACGACGCCGGGCCCAGCAGGAGCATGTCGCCCTTGCCCACCAGCCGCTCGGCGCCGCCCTGGTCGAGGATGACGCGGGAGTCGGCCATCGTCGACACCGCGAAGGCCAGCCGGGCCGGGATGTTGGCCTTGATCACGCCGGTGATGACGTTGACCGACGGCCGCTGCGTGGCGATCACCAGGTGGATGCCGACGGCGCGCGCCATCTGCGCGATGCGGCAGATCGACTCCTCGACATCGCGGGCCGCCACCATCATCAGGTCGTTGAGCTCGTCGACCACGATCACGATGAACGGGAGCCGCGTGTACTCCTTGGGCTGCTCGTCGAGTCGCGCCGGTTCGACGTCGGTCAGCTCGCCGCGGTCGTACATCGCGTTGTAGCCGGTGATGTCGCGCACGCCGACCTCGGAGAGCAGGTCGTAGCGGCGCTCCATCTCCTTCACCGCCCACGACAGCGCGTTCGCCGCCTTCTTCGGGTTCACGACGACCGGCGTGAGCAGGTGGGGCAGGCCGTTGTACTGGCCCAGCTCGACCCGCTTCGGGTCGACGAGGATGAGCCGCACCTGCTCGGGCGTCGTGCGCATGAGCAGCGAGGTGATGAGGGTGTTGATGCAGCTCGACTTGCCGGCCCCGGTGGCGCCGGCGATGAGGATGTGCGGCATCTGCGCGAGGTTGGCCATCACCGAGCGGCCGGCGATGTCGCGCCCGAGGGCGACCTCGCACGGGTGGGTCGCCCGCTTGGCCTCGTCGCTGGCGAGGATGTCGCCCACGGCGACGATCTGGCGGTCGACGTTGGGCACCTCGACGCCGATCGCCGAGCGGCCGGGGATGGGGGCGAGGATGCGCACGTCGGGTGACGCCATGGCGTAGGCGATGTCCTTGGAGAGCGACGTGACCCGGTTCACCTTCACCCCGGCGCCCAGCTCGAGCTCGAACCGCGTGACGGTGGGCCCGACGGTGGCGCCGACGAGCCGGGTGTCGACGCCGTGGGCGGCGAGCGCCGCCTCCAGCGTCCGCCCCGCCTCCTGGACGGCCCGCTGGTCGACCGACAGGGCCTCGCTGCGCTTGAGCAGCGACAGCGGGGGCAGCTTCCACGCCGGCGCCTCGGCGGCGGGGCCGAGCGGCATGCCGAGCTGCTCGGTCTCCTCGCCGTCGTCGGGCACGTGGAGCACCGTGTCGTCGGGGTCGGCCTCGACGTCGATCTCGATGTCGGCCTCGGGCAGCACGACCACCGGCTCGGGCAGCGGGTCGGGCATGGCGTCGAGCGCGTCGACCGCGGTCGGGTCGGGCTCGTCGCCGTCGGCGCCGTGACGGTCGTGGTCGCCGCGCCCGCCGACGGTCGTCAGCCACCGGACGCCGCGCCCGAAGGCGCCGAGGATCGGCCGCACGAGGTCGATGGTGCGGTGGGCGGCGGCCGACACCGTCGTCTCGGTGAGCACGAGCACCCCGGCGAGGCCGACGACGGCGAGGACGATGGCGGCGCCCCACACCGCGGCCGCGGCCTCGAGCGGCCCGGCGACGACGCGACCGATGCCGCCGCCGGCCTCGTCGGCCAGATGGGCGTAGCCGGTGCCAGCCACGAGGAGCAGCCCGAAGCCCACGCCCGACCGGCGGGCCTCGTGGGTGTCGCGCTCGTGGGAGTCGTGGATCAGGAGGGCGCCCACCCACACGAGGGCGACGGGCACCCCGAAGCGGGCGACGCCGACGAGCGCGCCGGTGGCGTCGTCCATGGTGCGACCGAGCGCGCCGGTGAGGTCGAACCAGATGCCGAGCCCGCCGAGGAGCCCGGCCACGACGAGCGCCACGCCCCAGGTGTCGGCCCGGGAGACGAGCGCCCACAGGGCCCGCTCGAGGGCGGTCTGGTCGGGGTCCTTCTTCTTCCGGCCCTTCTTGGGGGCCGGCTTCCGGCGCGCCATCGTCTTCGCCACAGTGGCAACAACGGTAACAGCGCCCCCACTGGCCACACCGGACACCGGGATGGAGCGGGGGCGGGTCAGGCCTCCATGACGACGGGGACGATCATGGGGCGGCGCTTGGTCCGGCGGTTGACGAACTCGCCGAGGGCCTTGCGGGCGTGGCGCTTGATCGTCTCGAACTCGGTGTCCTCGGCGGCGAGGATGGCGACCCGCACCGCCTCCCGGGCCTCCTCGAGCAGGTCGATCGCCTCGGCCTCGTAGACCCAGCCCCGGGTGATGATCTCGGGCCCGGAGATGATCTCGCCCGACTTCACGTCGACGGTGACGATCACCACCACGACGCCCTCCTCGGCCAGCACCCGCCGGTCCCGCAGCACGCCGTGGCTCACGTCGCCCAGCCCCGACCCGTCGACGTAGAGGTAGCCGCCGGGCACCTCGCCCGACTTGCGCACACCCTCGTCGGTGAGCTCGATCTGGTCGCCGTCGAGGCACACGAGCACGTTGCCGTCCTCCACGCCGGAATCCCGGGCGAGGCGGGCGTGGTGCACGAGGTGGCGGTACTCGCCGTGCACCGGGATGAACCACTCGGGCCGGGCGATCGACAGGAGCGTCTTGATCTCCTCCTGCTTGGCATGCCCGGTCGAGTGCACGTAGGCGATGCCCGAGTGGACGACCTCGGCGCCGAGGCGGTGCAGCCCGTCGATCACTTTGCCCACCGACGTCTCGTTGCCGGGGATCGGGTGCGAGGAGAGGATGATCGTGTCGTCGGCGCCGATGCGGATCCACTTGTTGTCGTTCGACGCCATCCGCGCCAGCGCCGACATCGGCTCGCCCTGCGAACCCGTCGAGATCACGCACACCTTCTCGGGTGCGACGTCGTCGAGGTCGGCGATGTCGCACACCGCGTGGTCGGGGATGCGCAGCAGGCCCATGTCGCGCGCGAGGCGGATGTTCTTCTTCATCGACAGGCCGAGGGTGGCGATGGTGCGGCCCTGCTCGATGGCGATGTCGGCGATCTGCTGGACGCGGTGGATGTGGCTGGCGAAGCAGGCGATGACGATCCGCCGGTCGCGGTTGGCGGCGAAGATCTGGCGCAGCGACTCCCCCACCGACCGCTCCGAGCGGGTGTGGCCGGCCTCCTCGGCGTTCGTGGAGTCGCCGAGGAGGAGGCGCACGCCCTTGTCGACCTCGATGGCGCCGATGCGGCCGAGGTCGGTGAAGCGGCCGTCGATCGGGTTGAGGTCGAGCTTCCAGTCGCCGGTGTGGAGGACGACGCCCTGCGCGGTGTGCCACGCGGTGGCGAAGCCCTCGGGCACCGAGTGGGTGACGGGGATGAACTCCACCTCGAACGGGCCGATCCGGCGGGTCTCGCCGTCCTCGACGGGGATCAGCTCGGTGCGGTGGAGCAGGCCGGCCTCGTCGATGCGGTTGCGGGCGAGGCCCAGCGTGAGCTTCGAGCTGTAGATGGGGAACGACAGCTCCCGCAGCAGGTACGACAGGCCGCCGGCGTGGTCCTCGTGCCCGTGGGTGAGCACGCAGGCGACGACGTCGTCGGCCCGCTCCCGCAGCCAGGTGAAGTCGGGCAGCACGAGGTCGATGCCGGGCATGTCCTCCTCGGGGAACATGAGCCCGCAGTCGAGGAGGACGATCTTGCCGTCCTGCTCGAAGGCCGCGCAGTTGCGCCCGATCTCGCCGAGCCCGCCGAGGAAGGTGATCGTGAAGGGCTGCGCCACTAGCCGAGGTTCCCCAGCACCTGCCGGGCCCGATCCTCGAGGCCGGCCGGTTCGTCGGGACCCATCGGCGGGCGGCACCGGCCGACGGGGTGGCCGAGCACCCGCGCCATCGCCTTGGCCGGCACCGGGTTGGGCGCGTCGTCGGTCGACTGGAACGCGTAGCTCTCGAGCAGGCGGGCGTTGGCCGCCCGCGCCCCGTCGACGTCGCCCTTGAGGTACGTCGTGCAGAGCTCCTGGAAGTGCGGGCCCGCCCAGTGGGAGGCGACGCTGATCACCCCGACGCCGCCGCCGGCGAGCATGGCCAGGGTGTCGCCGTCATTGCCGCTGTACAGCTCGAACCCGGCGGGCGCCTGCGCGCACCGGAAGGCGGCCTGGGGGATCTTCCCGCTGGCGTCCTTCACGGCCACGATGTTCGGCACGTCACGGGCCAGCTCGAACAGCACGTCGTCGGAGATGGGGCGGCCGCTGCGGACCTCGATGTCGTAGAGCACGACCGCGGTGGTGCCGGCGGCCTCGGCCACGGCCCGGAAGTGGTGCGCCAGCCCCCGCGGGCTCGGCCGGTTGTAGTACGGCGTGACGACGAGCACGCCGTCGACCCCCAGGCGCACCGCCTCCTGGGTGAGGTGCACCGAGTGGGCGGTGTCGTTCGTGCCGGTGCCGGCGATGACGGGGACGGTGACGGCGTCGCGCACGGCGCGGAACAGGTCGAGCTTCTCGCCGTCGGAGAGGGTGGGGCCCTCACCGGTGGTGCCGGCCAGGACCAGCCCGTCGCTGCCGTGGTCGACGAGCCACCGGGCCAGGGCGGCGGCGGCGTCGCAGTCGAGGGCGAGGTCGTCGTCGAACGGCGTCACCATCGCCGTGACGACGCGCCCGAATCTCGGGGTGCTCATGCTCAGTGTCCTTCTGCGGAGCGTTCGATGCCGAGGGTGCAGAGGAGGTCCTCGTGCAGCTCGAACCAGACGGTGTGGTAGCTGTCGATCACCGGCTTGGTGAACCACTCGTGCTCGCCGCCCACGACCCTCTCGAGGGCCGACCGCAGGCGGCCGCCGTAGCCGGCGAAGCGGTCGAGCTCCTCGCGCAGGTCGGCGGTGACCGGTCGCACCCGGTCGTGGATCTGGACGAGCCGGCCGATGACCTCCTGGTCGTAGGCGGCATCGGTGTGGTCGTTGATGGCCTGGTTGCCGTCGACGTCGCGCAGCTGCCACGCCGTGCACACGGCGAGGAGGTCGTGGTTGATGAGGAGGAAGCGGTCGTACGCGCCGTGGACGGCGTCGCGGGCGCCGACCCCGTCGAGCTCGGCCGCCACCCACTCGGCGTGCCGGGCCTTGCCGTCGGCGGTCAGCGACCAGCCCGACAGCCGGCCGTCGCGCCGCAGCACGAGGCCGTCGGCTCCGAGGTCCTTGAGGATGCCGCCGACGTCGTCGCCGTCGATGCCGGTGAGCTCGGCCAGCGCGCCGTCGTCGGCGAAGCCCTTCAGACGCAGCCCGTGCAGCACGAGGAACGCCGGCTCGCTCGGGTGCGCCATCCGCCGCAGGCTACTCGCCGTCCCATGCCGTTCAGCGAGGGTTCAGGACGCGGCGGCGACCTCACCCTCCGCGAGCTGGAACATCTCGTACTCCTCGCCGGTGTCGGCCCAGCCCTCGAAGGCGATGACGCCGAGCTCGGTGAACTTCTCCCGCAGCCAGCCCGGCTTGCCGTTGGTGGCGCCGGCGTCGAGCAGGCCGAGCTTCTTGCAGTTCGGCACGATCTTCGAGAAGAGCATCGCCTGGAAGCCGGCCCGCTCCGGGCTGTTCATGACGAACGGCAGGACGTCCTTCACGTTGAGGCCCATCCGGTCCCACACCTCCTGCTGGAGGAACCGGTCGCGCATGCGCACGGCCGCCTCGAAGGCGAACTCCTGGCGCTCGCGCAGCTCGGCGGCGGTGAGCTCCTGGTAGTAGTCCTGCAGCGAGAGCACACCGAAGGCGACGTGGCGGGCCTCGTCGCTCATCACGTAGCGGAGCAGCTGCTTGAGGAGCGGCTCGGTGGTGAGCTGGTGGATGAAGCCGAAGGCGGCGAGCGCGAGGCCCTCCACCATGATCTGCATCCCGAGGTAGGTCATGTCCCACCGGTCGTCCTGGATGATGTCGTCGAGGAGCAGCTTCAGGTGGGCGTTGATCGGATAGTGGCCGGAGAGCTTGTCGTCGAGGTACTTGGCGAACACCTCGACGTGGCGGGCCTCGTCCATCACCTGGGTGGCCGCGTAGTACTTGGCGTCGACCCACGGCACGTTCTCGACGATGCGGGCGGTGCAGATCAGCGCGCCCTGCTCGCCGTGCATGAACTGCGACAGCGTCCAGTTCTGGCTCTCGATGCCGAGCTGGACCCACTCCTTGTCGGTCCAGCGCTCGAACGGCGTGCCGCTCACGTCCATGCCGGCACCCACGCCGCCGGCCTGGGCGGCGTTGGCCAGGACCACCTGCTCCTGGTCGACCTCGGTCTCCCAGGGAAGGTCGGTCTCGCCGTTCCACTGCGCCGTCTTCGCCTTCTCGTAGAGGCGGTTCAGCTTGGGCCGGGCGCCCTTCTCGTAGTCCCAGGTGAAGATCGTGTCGTAGTTCGACTTCACGTGGCTGACGAGGGCATCGACGTCCTTGTTGGTGACCGAGAGGATGGCCTCGAGGTCGTTGATGTCGGAGCGGCCGATGAGCTCTTCGTTCGTGGAGGTCATGGTGGGGGTGGTTCCCTTCAGTGGGTGCGGGATGCGGTCAGTCCGGGCGCAACGAAGCTGCGAACGAACCGGCGGGCGTCGGCCTCGTCGGTGAGGTCGAAGGTGGCGGGGACGAGCGAGTACGAGAGCACCATCCGGGTGATCCATTCGCCGGCCCGGGGTGCCCACTCCTCCCCGACGTGGGGCTCGAGGTACGGCGCGCAGAAGGCGGCCGCGTGGTCGAGCACGTGGTCGAGGCGGTCGAAGGCGACGAGCGGGAGGACGACCTCGGGCTCGTGGAGGAGGAGGTACTGCAGGGCGCCGTGGTCGCGCAGGGCGCGGCTGGCGCAGGTGATGCCGGCGACGAGCAGGTCCTCGAGGGTGGCGGGGGCGGCGTCGAGGACGGCGCGGAGGCCGTCGAAGAACCGCCGCAGCTCGCGGCCGGCGACGGCGTCGAGCACGACGTCCTTGCCGCCCGGGAACTGCCGGTAGACGCTGGCCCGGCTGCACCCGGCCTCCCGGGCGATGTCGTCGAGGGTGGTCTTGGCCACCCCCCACCGGGAGAAGCAGGCGAGGGCGGCGTCGACGATCCGCTCGTCGAGATCGGGACCGCGATCGACCGCGGTGCTGGCCGGCATCGCTTGAGACAATAAGACGAATGGTGTCTCACCGACAACCTCGTCTCACTGTGACATCGACCACACGCCCGCCGTTCGGGCGTGATCAGCCGGGTTCGACGATGCCGGCGAGGATCTCGGTCCGGACCAGGGCCTGGACCTGGGCGGGGTCGGCCAGGTCCCAGCGGCCGGGCGAGGCGATGTGCGACACGACCATGCGGGCCACGTAGTCGGCGGCCTCCCGCCGGTCGATGCCGGGCCGCAGGCGCTCGGCGGCGAGGTAGGGCTCGGCGAACGCGGCGATGAGCGGCACGAACCGGCTCGTCTCCACCGAGATGGCCGGCACCAGCCGCTCGGGCTCGGTCAGCAGCAGCTTCTGGAGCACGGCGTGCTCCCCCACCGCCCGATGGGCGTGCAGCAGCGCCGCCTCCACGACGTCCTCGAAGCCCTCGGCGGCCGCCACCGAGTGGGCGAGGTCGGCGAAGAACACCCCGATCTGCCACGACACGACCTCCCGGATGAGCTCGTCGCGCCCGCCGGGGAAGGTCCGGTACACGCTCGCCCGCGACAGCCCCGCCTCCCGGGCGACGTCTTCGACGGTCGTCTTGGCGAGGCCGTAGCGGGCGATGCAGTCGTAGGCGGCGGCCAGCAGCCGCTCGCGCATCACGAAGTCGGCAGGACGTAGTCCTCGAAGCGGTCGCGCAGGGTCTTCTTCGAGAACTTGCCGACCGAGGTCTTGGGCACCTCGTCGATGAACACGACGTCGTCGGGCAGCCACCACTTGGCGACCCGCCCGTCGAGGAAGGCGAGGATCTCCTCCTTGGTGAGCTCCTCGCCGGGCTTGACGACCACGCAGGCCAGCGGGCGCTCGCTCCACTTCGGGTGGTTGACGCCGATGACGGCGGCCTCCTGCACCTTGGGGTGCGCCATGATCTCGTTCTCGAGCTCGGCCGAGGAGATCCACTCGCCGCCCGACTTCACGAGGTCCTTCGTGCGGTCGACGAGGTAGATGTAGCCGTCGGGGTCGACGCGGGCCACGTCGCCGGTCTTCAGCCAACCGTCGTCGGTGAAGGACTCCGCCGAGCGGGGGTCGTTGTAGTAGCTCGCCGCGATCCACGGGCCCGAGACCTGCAGCTCGCCGGTCTGCTCGTTGTCCCACGCCGCCGGCTCGCCGGTCGAGGGGTCGACCACCCGGAAGTCGACGCCGACGAGCGGGTAGCCGACGCTCATGCGCAGGTCGGCCTTCTCGTCGTCGCTCAGCCCCTGGAGGCCGCTCTTGATCACGCCGATGGTGCAGACCGGGCTCGTCTCGGTCATGCCCCACGCCTGCATGATCGGCAGGCCGACCTTCTCCCGGTACCCCTCGCTGAGGGCCCGGGGCACGGCCGACCCGCCGCACGGGATGGCCCGGAGGCTGGAGGTGTCGCGCCCCTCGAGCTCGGGCAGCACGCCCATCCAGATCGTGGGGACGCCTGCCGCCACGGTCACCCGCTCCGACTCGATGAGCTCGGCGATGGCCGGCCCCGACAGGTCGGGTCCGGGCATGACCATCGTTGCGCCGGCGGCCGGGCCGGCATGGGCCAGGCCCCACGCGTTGGCATGGAACATGGGGACGACGGGGAGCACGACGTCGCTCTCGCGGATGCCGATGCCGTCGGCCACCATCGCCCCCACCGTGTGCAGGTAGATCGAGCGGTGCGAGTACACGACGCCCTTGGGGTTGCCGGTGGTGCCGCTCGTGTAGCACATCGACGCGGCGGCGTTCTCGTCGGTCACCACGAAGTCGACGGGCGAGGCGTCGGCCAGCAGCGCCTCGTAGTCGAGCACCTCGATGCCGGCCGAGTCGTCGGGCACGTCGCCCTTGCCGTCGTCCATCACGACGATGGTGCGCACCGTCTCGAACGTCTTGAGCAGCGGGAAGAGGAGGGCGGCGAGGGAGCGGTCGACGAAGATCACCTCGTCCTCGGCGTGGTTGACGATGTAGGTGAGCTGGTCGGGGAACAGCCGGATGTTCAGCGTGTGCAGCACCCGGTTGGTGCACGGCACGCCGTACCAGAGCTCGAGGTGGCGGGCGGTGTTCCACCCGAACGTGCCGACGCGGCCGTCGGCGCTGATGCCGAGGTTGTCGAGCACCCCGCCGAGCTTGCGGGTGCGCCGCGCCCAGTCGCCGTAGGCGATCCGCTCGCGACCGGCACCGGTGGCGGTGACGATCTCCTTCTTCGGGAACAGCGTCTCGGCGCGGTTGAACAGGTGCGGCATCGCCAGCGGCGTGTCCTGCATCAAGCCCTTCATCGTCTCCCCCTGCGGATCGGTCGTGTCCCGCGCAGCGTACGCTCGCCAGTCGTGTCGGGGGCCCCGGACTTCGTGGAGCGCCGGCGGATCCCGCTCCCGTGGCTGATCACGCCGATCGTGGTCATGGCCCTCGTCGGCACCGCCGCCGACATCGCCGGCCCCAAGCTCGTCACCGAGCGGCCGCTGCTCCAGATGTTCCTGAACCCGCGGAACCGGTACCTGCTGCTGGCCTCGCCGCAGGTCGACGTCGTGCCGTTCTTCGTCGTCGGGTTCGTCCGCTTGCTCCTCACCGACCCGCTGGGCTACGTGCTCGGGCGCCAGTACGGCGACGCCGCCCTCCACTGGGCGGGCGAGAAGATGGGCGACGGCGGCCGGTTCATCCGGCGGGTCGAGCGGTGGTTCGGCAAGGCGGCGCCGGTGGTCATCCTCCTCGCCCCCAACCTCTACATGTGCATCCTGGCCGGGGCGAGCGGCATGCGGGTGCGGGTCTTCGCCACCCTCAACGTCGTCGGCACCCTCGGGCGGCTGCTCCTGTTCCGGGCCGCCGGCGAGGCGTTCCGCGATCCCCTGCTCGACGTCGTCGACTGGATCGGCCGCAACCAGAAGTGGCTCATCGTCGCCTCGTTCGTCGTGGTGTCGATCCAGATGGGCCGGGCCCGCCAGCGGGGCGCCCTCGAGACCCCCGCCGAGATCGAGCGGGAGATCGAGGAGGCCGAGGAAGACCTCGAGCGCGATTAGCCGTACCGGTAGGTCGGATCGCGCTTCTCCAGGAAGGCGGCCATCGCCTCGCGCATGTCGTCGGTCTGGCTGGCGAGGATCTGGTTGCGGTTCTCGATGTCGATCCCGGCCTGCAGGCTCGGGATCTCCAGGTTCGACCACATCACCTCTTTGGTGAACCACACGCCGATCGGCGAGTTCCGGCGGATGAGCAGCGCCGTCTCGAGCGCGGCGTCGACGACGAGACCGTCGGGCACCACCTTCAGCACGAGGCCCATGCGGTCGGCTTCCTCGGCGTCGATGATGCGGCCGGTGAGCAGCATCTCGAACGCCTTCGACGCGCCCACCAGCCGGGGCAGCATCCACGACACGCCGATGTCGCAGCCCGACAGGCCGATGCGCACGAAGGCCACGTTGAAGCGGGCCGACTCGGCGGCGATGCGGACGTCGGACGCGAGCGCGAGGGCGAAGCCGCCACCGGCGGCGGGCCCGTTCACCGCCGCGATCACCGGTTGGCGCAGCGACCGGAGCTTGGGCACGAGGTCGGCGATGTGCTGCTGGGTGGTCATCCCTGCCGGCACCCGGCCGACGTCGCCGACATCGGGCGGATCACCGAAGCCGCGGAGGTCGAGCCCGGCGCAGAACCCGCGGCCCGCACCGGTGAGGATCACGACCCGGCACTCGCGATCGCGCTTGATGGCATCGAGCGTGTCGTGCAGCGCGCCGATCAGCTCGTTGTTCATCGAGTTCAGGCTCGACGGCCGGTCGAGCGTGACCACGTCGATGCCGTCCTCGATCGTCTCCCTGCGCACGGTGCTCATGCTCGGGGACCCTAGGTTGGGCGGGTGACGCGGGGTGTGGCGGTGGTGACCGGAGCGAGCAGCGGGATCGGGGCGGCGACCGCCGCCCGGCTGGCCGCCGAGGGCTTCGACGTGGTGATCGGCGCCCGCCGGGACGACCGGCTCGCCGCGGTGGCGGCCGCCACCGGCGCCCGAGCGGTGCGCCTCGACGTCACCGACCCCGCGTCGGTCGCCGCCTTCTGCGCCGAGGTCCCCGAGTGCCGGGTGCTCGTGAACAACGCCGGCGGCGCGCTCGGGCGCGACCCCGTCGCCGAGGCCGACGAGGCCGAGTGGTCGTGGATGTACGACGCCAACGTGCTGGGCGCGCTGCGCATGACCAAGGCCCTGCTCCCGGCCATCGAGGCGAGCGGCGACGGGCACGTGGTGATGGTCGGCTCGATCGCCGGGCACGAGCCCTACACCGGCGGCGCCGGGTACAACGCAGCCAAGTTCGCGCTGCGGGCGATGACGCGCGTGCTGCGCATCGAGCTGCTGGGCCGGCCGGTGCGCGTGACCGAGATCGATCCCGGGATGGTCGAGACCGAGTTCAGCCTCGTCCGCTTCCACGGCGACGCCGCCAAGGCCGCCGCCGTGTACGAGGGCGTCACGCCGCTCACCGCCGACGACGTGGCCGACTGCATCGCCTTCGCCGTGACCCGCCCGAGCCACGTGAACATCGACAGCATGATCGTGCTCGCGCGCGACCAGGCGGGGGCGGCCGCCGTGCACCGGCATCAGTAGCGTCGCCCCGATGAGCGACCGGTACCGCGGCGTCGCGGATCTCGCCGACCTGTTCGACCGCCACTGGCGGGGCCTCATGGAGGACTCGCCGGAGACCGCCACCTACGTCGGGTGGCACGAGCTCCACGACCGGTGGACCGACCTGTCGGCCGAGGCGATCGACCGCCGGCGGCGGGAGGCCGCCGAGCCGCTCGACGCCCTCGCCGGCCTCGACCGGTCGGCCGACCCGCTGAGCGCCGAGGTGTTCGAGTCGCTCGTGCGCCGCGACGTCGACGCCGCCCGCTTCCCGGGCGAGCTGTTGCCCCTCGACCAGCTCGAGGGCCCGCAGAACGACATCCCCTTCCTCCTGGCGGCCATGGCGGTCGACACCGACGAGCAGCGGGGCGACTACCTCACCCGGCTGCGGGGCATCCCCGTGCTCCTCGAGCAGACGATCGCGCTCATGGACCGGGGGCTGGCCGCCGGCCTGTCGGTGCCGGCTGTCTGCCTCCGCGACGTGCCCGCCCAGATCGACGCCCACTTCACCGACGACCCCCACGAGTGCCCCGAGCTCGTGCCCCTCGCCGGCTGCCCGCCCGAGGTGCGCGACGAGGCCGCCGGCATCGTCGCCGAGCAGGTGCTGCCGGCGTTCGTGCGGCTGCGCGAGTACCTCGTCGACCGCTACCTCCCGGCGGCCCGTGAGTCGATCGCCCTCACCGCCGTGGCCGACGGCGACGAGTGGTACGCCGAGCGGGTCCGCTACCACACGACCACCGACCTGGCGCCGAAGGAGATCCACGAGATCGGCGTGGCCGAGGTCGAGCGCATCACCAAGGCGATGGCGGCGGTGATGGACGAGATCGGCTTCACCGGCGGCACGGCGGCGTTCGCCGAGCACCTGCGCACCGACCCCCGCTTCTACTTCGACACGCCCGACGCCCTGCTCGCCTTCTACCGCGACGTCGCCAAGCGCATCGACCCCGCCGTCCCCCGCCTGTTCCGGCTGATGCCCCGCATGCCGTTCGGCATCGTGCCCGTCCCGCCCGAGCAGGCGCCGTCGGCCCCGGCCGCGTTCTACCTCCAGGGCTCGCTCGAGCTGGGCCGGCCCGGGCAGTTCTACGCCAACACCTTCGACCTGCCGTCGCGGCCGAGCTGGAACATGGAGTCGATCTGCCTGCACGAGGCGGTGCCCGGGCACCACTTCCAGATCTCGATCGCGCAGGAGATGGAGGGGCTGCCCGAGTTCCGGCGCCAGAGCCTGTCGTGCACCGCGTACGTCGAGGGGTGGGGGCTCTACTGCGAGAGCCTCGGCCCGGAGATGGGCGTGTACACCGACCCCTACCAGCGCTACGGCGCGCTCGACGCCGAGCTGCTGCGGGCCATCCGCCTCGTCACCGACACCGGCATGCACGCCCTCGGGTGGAGCCGCGACCAGTCGATCGCGTACTTCGAGGAGCACTCCCCCATGTCGAAGCACGAGATCGTCTCCGAGGTCGACCGCTACATCGTGCTGCCCGGCCAGGCCCTCGCCTACAAGATCGGCGAGCTGCGGATCCAGGACCTGCGCCGCCGCCACGCGGAGGCCCCCGGCTTCGACCTGCGCGACTTCCACGACGAGCTGCTCCGCCACGGCGCCCTGCCCCTCGACGTGCTCGAGCGCCTCGTCGACGCCCGCTTCGCGCCCTGACTTCCTCGAACGTTGTCGCGCTCGCCCGCCGCAGGCGGGCGAGCGCGACAAGGTTCGGGGTTTAGATGCCGAGGTAGGCGTCGAGGCCGACGGTGAGCCCGGGGTGGTCGGCGACCCGCTTCGCCGCCAGCAGCACGCCGGGCATGAACGACGTGCGGTCGGAGGTGTCGTGGCGGATCGTGAGCCACTGGCCGGTGGTGCCGAGCACCACCTCCTGGCTGGCGACCATGCCCCGCACCCGCATCGAGTGGACGGGGATGCCGCCGGCGCCGGTGGCGCCGCGGGCGCCGGGGAGGTTGGCGACCTTGGTGGGGTCCGACACCCACGTGGCCGACGCCGCCGCCATGCGCTCGGCGGTGTAGACGGCGGTGCCCGACGGGGCGTCGATCTTGCCGTCGTGGTGCATCTCGAGGATCTCGGCGCTGTCGAAGTACGGCGCCGCCAGCTCGGCGAAGCGCACCATCAGCACTGCGCCGATCGCGAAGTTGGGAGCGACCAGGCAGTTGCTGGTCGTGAACCACGACCGCAGGTCGTCGTGGTCGGCCTCGGTGAGCCCCGAGGTGCCGATCACCGCGTGCACGCCGTGCTCGGCGCACCATCGGGCGTTGGCGCGGGCGGCGTCGGCGGCGGTGAAGTCGATCGCCACCTCCACCTCGGCGTCGGCCATGTCCTCGGCCGAGTCCTCGAGGTCGACGCGGGCGGCGAGGACGAGGTCAGGGTCGTCCTCGACCGCCTCGCACACCGTCCGCCCCATTCGCCCCGCCGCCCCGAAGACGCCCACCCGGATGGTCACCGGGCGATCGTTGCAGATCAGGTGGCGGCCGAGCAGCCGATCACTCGTACTCGGGCTCGAGCTGCGCGCACAGCGTGGTCGCCGGCACGATCAGCCGGGCCAGCTCGGACCCGTTGAACGGCAGCCCGGCGGTGCTGGGCACCACCGCCATGATCACGCCCATGAGCCCGACGACCCCGCACGCCTCCATGATCTGGTCGTTGAGCGGGGCGAGGGCGTCGATGATCGGCGCCGGGATCGTGGGCGCCTCGACATAGGGCAGGAAGGAGAGGTCGAACGGCGGCAGCCCTGTCGGCGGCACCATCCGCGCCAGGTCGAGGGCGAGACCGAGCAGCGGCGTGGTCGGGGCCTCGTCGCTGCAGCCGGCGGCGATCTGGGTGAGCAGCCGCAGGTTGTCCGCCGGCAGCGGCGTGCCGAGCGCCTCGCTGAGGGGCCGCGCCACCTCGTCGTACGCGTCGTTGGCGGTGTCGGTGGTGCACGGCGGTGCCGGCGGCGGGGGCGTGTACGGGGCGCCGGGCGCGGCCGGTCCGTCGGGCACCTCGAGCGGGTCGGTGCCGCCGCCGGACCCGGTGAGGGGCCCGACGGCGCCGGCGCCCGTGCCGCCACCGGCGAGGCCGGACCGGGCACCGCCGACGGTGACGCTCGCCGGGCTCCCCGGCGCGGCGACCGTCCCCGAGCCGCCGAGGGTCGACCGGCCGTCGCTGCCCTCGTCGAGGACGGCGGCGCCCGAGGCGAGCGCCGGGCGGGGCGGGGCGGCGACGGCGCTCGTCCGGTCGGGCGCCACCACGCGGTAGAGCCCCACCCCCAGCACGAGGCTGGCGAGCAGCACGCCCGCGACGATCTTGTCGCTCAGGCGGTCCCCGGTTGTCTCGGTCACGACGTCCCTCCCCAGGACTGGACCCCGGCGGATGCGTTCCTGTGGGCTTCGGCGCCCGACCGGCGAACCCCTGCCCTCAGGCCGTGAGCGCCCGCTCCACGTCGCGTCGGGCGACGGGGCCGACCACCGCGATCGAGCGGGGTCCGGCGAGGATGCGCTCGACGACGCGCCGCACGTCGGCCACGGTGACCGCCTGGAACCGGGCCACGTGCTCCTCGACGCTGATCACCGCGTCGTGGTTGATCATCGAGCGACCGATGGCGCTCATCGTGCCGGCCACGCTCTCGGTGCTCAGCAGGAGGGCGCCCTCGAGGTAGCCCTTGGCCACCTCGAGCTCGGTCTCGGTGGGGCCGTCGGCGGCGAAGCGGGCCAGCTCGGCACCCACGAGGCGCAGCACCTCGTCGAAGCGCGCCAGCGCGGTGCCGGCGTAGACGACGAGCTCGCCGGCGTCGCTCCACTCGGCGGTGGAGGTGTACACCGAGTAGGCGAGGCCCCGCTGCTCCCGGACGGTCTGGAACAGCCGGCTGGCGGTCCCGCCGCCGAGGATCTGGTCGGCGACGTCGAGGGCCCACCGGTCGGGGTCGTACTTGGAGAGGGCCCGCGTCCCGATGGCGAGGTGGACCTGCTCGCTGCGGCGGCGGACGACGGCCAGCGGGCGGGGGTGCCGCGTCGGCGCGGTGCGCCCGGGCCCCTCGCCGCCTTCTACCCGGCCGAAGCGCCGCTCGACGGCGGCCACCACCTCGCCGTGGTCGAGCGCGCCGGCGGCGGCGACGACGAGGTTGGCGGGCCGGTACCAGCGGGCGTGGAAGCCGGCGATCTCGCCGCGGTCCATCGCCTCGATCGTCCGCCGGGTGCCGGCCACCTCCCGGCCGAGGGCGTGCCCGGGGTAGAGGGCGTCGGCCACGAGGGTGAA
>DATLFP010000193.1:0-16729 GCA_035540955.1 Acidimicrobiales bacterium | reverse complement strand
TTCTGCATCGCCGGCAAGCCCAACCTGTGCACGAAGGACGGCACCCGCCGCCCGTTCGACCAGCCCCAGCGTCTCTCGAAGGACGGTGCGCCGGTCTTCCAGTTCCTCGACCTGTCGTCGTTCGCGGAGCAGATGCTCGTGCACGAGGGCGCGGTCGTGAAGATCCGTGACGACATGCCCCTCGACCGCGCCGCCCTCATCGGTTGCGGCGTCACCACCGGCCTCGGCGCCGTCCTCAACACCGCCTCCGTCCGCGCCGGCGAGACCGTCGCCGTCATCGGCTGCGGCGGCGTCGGCCTGTCTGCCATCCAAGGCGCCGCCATCGCCGGCGCCGGCCGCATCATCGCCGTCGACATGGTCGACTCCAAGCTCAAGCTGGCCGAGTCGATGGGCGCCACGGACCTCGTGAACGCCAAGGACGTCGACGCCGTCGGCACGGTGGTGGAGATGACCGGCGGCGGCGTCGACCACGCCTTCGAGGCCATCGGCCTCAAGGTCGCCGCCGAGCAGGCGTTCGGGATGCTCAAGAACGGTGGCACGGCCACCGTGATCGGCATGATCCCGATCGGGCAGAACGTCGAGGTCCCCGGCTTCCAGTTCCTGATGGAGAAGCGGATCCAGGGCTCCAACATGGGGTCGAACAAGTTCCGCATCGACATGCCCCGCTACGTCGACATGTACCTCCAGGGCAAGCTCAACCTCGACGACATGATCTCGGCCCGCCTCCCGCTCACCGAGATCAACTCGGCCTTCGACGCCATGAAGACCGGCGAGATCGCCCGAGACGTCATCATCTTCGACTGAGCACGATCTTGTGGCGGTTTCTTTCGCCACACGACAGGAACCGCCACAAGGCAGGCCTCCGAGAGCGAGCGGTACGGTCGGCGCCATGGTGAAGGACTTCAAGGCGTTCATCCTCCGGGGGAACGTCGTCGACCTGGCGATCGGCGTGGCCATCGGCGCCGCCTTCGCCACCGTCGTCGCCGCGTTCACCGACGGCCTCATCAGCCCGCTGCTCGCCATTCCCGGCGACAGCGCGCGCTTCGCTGACCACACCATGACGGTCAGCGGATCGGTGTTCGCCTACGGGCTGGTGATCGACGCCCTCATCCGGTTCGTGCTCACCGCCGCGGTGCTGTTCTTCGCGGTGGTGGTCCCGGTGAACAAGCTCATGGCCCGGCGCAAGACCGAACCCGACGTCGAATCGACCACGCGGAACTGCCCCGAGTGCCTGTCGTCGATCCCGGTCGCCGCCCGCCGCTGCGCGTTCTGCACGACCGAGGTCGCCGCGCGCTGAACCCGAGCCGTTCTGGGACCGATCCGGCCGGCACGCGGTACCCGATCGGTCCCAGAACGCCGGGGTGGGGGCCCGTCAGTCAGTAGCGGAGCTCGGCGAGGACGCCGTAGTGGTCGCTGGGGACCACGCCGTCGACGGCCTCGGTGCCGACGACCGACGCGGACACCACATGGCCGGCGCCGCCCGCCTTCGGCCACCCGACGAGCACGTAGTCGATGCGGCGCGAGGGCTCGAGGTCGAGACGGGCATACGGGTTGTCGTTCGACCACGTGTGACCGTCGCCCTCGCCCGCCACGTCCCACGCGTCGTGGAAGACGAGCTTTCGCGCCGGCACCGAGGTCCGGCCGGTGAGCAGGTGGAGCTCGGTGCTGTCGGGCGCCGCGTTCAGGTCGCCGCACAGGATCGGCGGGTATCGACGGGGGGTGCGCTCGGCGATCCGCTCGCAGAGGTAGCGGACCTGCTCCTGGCGCACCTCGCTGTGGTCGAACCGCCAGTTGAGGTGCGTGCACCACACCTGGAACGGACCCCGGGGCCCGTCGACGTCGGCCACCACCAGCGTTCGCAGCTCCTCGGCATCAGGCGGCGCCGGGAGGGGCCAGTGCTCGGACGCGGCGATGGGCCAGCGCGACAGCACGGCGTTCCCGAACCGCACGCCGTCGATCTCCAACCGGTTGGCGAACACGTGCTCGTAGCCGAAGGCGTCGGCGAGGTCGGCGGCGTGCGAGGTGCTGTCGTCGCCCCACACCTCTTGCAGGGCCACGACGTCGGGATCGAGCGCCCTGATCGTCGACTCGATCGCCGGCGCCCGCGCCTCCCACGGACCGAACCGCCACCACAGGTTCCAGGTGAGGACCCGGAGGCGCGTCTCGATCAGGGTGCCGTAGGGACCGGGCTCGGTCAGGGTCAATAGCCCTTGAAGTCGGGCTGGCGCTTCTCGAGGAAGGCGGTGAGGCCCTCGACGAAGTCCTTGCTCTGGAACAGCGGGAGGAGCTGGAGGAACACGTGGTTCACGTGGTCGTCGAAGTCCTCACGCTCGGCCATGCGGAACATGCGCTTCGTCGCTCGCACCGCGAGCGGCGCGTTGGCGGCGATCTTGTTCGCCATCTCCAGGGCGGCGTCGAGGCACCGGTCGTCGGGCACGACGTGGTTCACGAGGCCGAGGTCGAGGCACTCCTTGGCCAGGAGCGTGTCGCCGACGAAGGCGATCTCCGCCGCCTTCGCGTAGCCGAGGATGCGGGGCAGCAACCACGTACCGCCGCTCTCCGGGAGGATCCCCCGCTTCACGAACGCCGGAGCGAGCTTGGCGCCCTCGGCGGCGATGCGGATGTCGCACCCGAGCGCGAGGTCGAGCCCATACCCGGCGGCTCCACCGTTGACGGCGGCGATGGTGGGGGTGTCGACGTTGTGGAGCACCGTGGGCGGCGTCGAGCGCGGGTCGAGCTCGCCGGCACGGGGCCGGGGTGCGGCGTCGTCGCGCTCACCGAAGGCGTTGCCGTCCGACGCACCCTGGAGGTCGAGCCCGGCGCAGAACGCCCGGCCGGCACCGGTGATCACGATGCAGCGCACGGCCTGGTCGCGGTCGGCCTCGACCAGCGCCCGCGAGAGGGCGTCGAGCATGGGGCCGGAGATCGTGTTCATGCGGTCCGGCCGGTTGAGGGTGAGCAGGGCGACGTGGTCGCGCCGCTCCACGAGCAGATGATCAGTCACAGGTGGAATGATGCCGCAATGGCACTCGGTGAGATCGTCCCGACCACCTGCGGCCCCGTCCAGGGGCTCCAGCACGACGGCGTCACGGTGTTCCGCGGCATCCCCTACGCCGAGGCGCCGGTCGGTGAGCGCCGCTTCCGGCCGCCGGTCACCCGCACCCCGTGGACCGAGCCGCGCGTGTGCGACCACGCCAGCGCCGTGGCCTGGCAGAACCCCTCCCCGCTGGAGGCCACGCTCGGCGCCGCCAAGCCGCCCACCGGCGACGACCATCTCACCCTCAACATCTGGACCCCGGCCATCGACGACGGCGCCCGGCCCGTCCTGTTCTGGATCCACGGTGGCGCCTTCGTCACCGGCAGCGGGTCCACGCCCTGGTACGACGGCACCCGGTTCGCCGCCGCCCACGACGTGGTCGTCGTGACCATCAACTACCGGCTGGGCGCCCTCGGCTTCCTGCACCTCGGCGACATCGCGAAGGCGGCCGGCGACACGAGCGACGACTGGGAGGGGTCCGGGAACCTCGGGATCCTCGACCAGTCGTTCGCGCTGCGCTGGGTGTCGGAGAACATCGCCGGCTTCGGCGGCGACCCGGCCAACATCACGATCTTCGGGGAGTCCGCCGGCGGGATGAGCGTCGGCACCCAGCTCGGGCTGCCGGCCTCGAAGGGCCTGTTCCGCCGGGCCATCGCCCAGAGCGGTGCCGCCGGGCACGTGCACGACCGCGAGAGCGCCACCCGCGTCGCCCGCCGGATGCTCGAGGTGCTCGGCATCGCCGACACCGAGCTGCACCGCCTCCAGGAGCTGCCGGCGGCCGACATCCTCGCCGCCCAGGAGACGGTCAACGCCGAGCGGTCCGACATCGCGGGCGCCGGCCTGCCCTTCATGCCGTGCGTCGACGGCCGCGTGCTCCCGGTCGGCCCCCAGCAGGCGGTGCGCGACGGGCATGCGGACGGTGTCGACCTGCTGCTCGGGACCAACCTCCACGAGATGACGCTCTTCACGATGATGGACCCGCGGCTCGCCGACCTCGACGACACCGCGCTGGCCAAGCGGTTCACGGGCCTCTTCGGCGACGAGCGGGCCGCCGAGGCGCTCGACGCCTATCGCAAGGACCGCACCGAGGCGACGCCCGCCGACATCTGGAACGCCGCCCTCGGCGATCGCGTCTTCCGGGTGCCCGCCATCCGGCTCGCCGACGCCCACCAGCCGCACGCCCCCACCTACGTCTACCTGTTCTCGTGGGAGTCGACCGCCTTCGACGGCCGGCTCCGGTCGTGCCACGCCCTCGAGATCCCGTTCGTCTGGGACAACCTCGATCAGACCGGCGTCGCGTTCCTCACCGGCCCCGTCGACGACGGCATGCGGCGGCTGGCGGCCACGATGAACGAGGCGTGGGCCACCTTCGCCCGCACCGGCAACCCGTCGACCGCCGCGCTCGGCGACTGGCCGGCGTGGGATGCCACGACGCGGCCCACGATGGTCCTCGACACCGAGCCGCGCGTCGAGCTCGACCCCTCGGGTCACGAGGTCGACGTCTGGACCCACGTCTGAGCGTCGCTCCCGGCGGCGACGCCGCCCGCGTCTATCTGGTGATGGCGGTGGTGGGCGGCTTCGCCATGTCGCTGATCGCCACCCTGTCGGGCATCTACCTCATCAGCGACGTCGGGCTCGGACCATTCCAGCTGGTGCTCGTCGGGTCGGTGCTCGAGGGCTCGGTGCTGCTGTTCGAGGTGCCGACGGGGGTGGTGGCCGACGCCATCAGCCGCCGTACGTCGGTGCTGATCGGCTACGTGCTGCTCGGTGCCGGCTTCCTGCTCTACGCGGTGCCGTCGTTCCTGGTCGTGCTCGTGGCCCAGGTGGTGTGGGGTGTCGGCGCCACCTTCATCAGCGGCGCCAACATCGCCTGGGTCGTCGACGAGATCGGCGAGGACGCCGCCCGGCCCCTGTTCCTGCGGGCCACCCAGTACGGCCAGATGGCAGCGTTCGCCGGCATCGCCGTGAGCATCGGACTCGGTTCGATCGCGCTCGGGTTGCCCGTCGCCGCCGGCGGAGTCGTGTTCCTGCTCCTCGCCCTGTGGCTGGCTCGCACGATGCGCGAGACCCACCGCCCCACGGGAGAGGCCGACCTCCGGCGCGCCATCGGTGCGACCTTCGCATCGGTGCGCGACGCCACGCGCCTGCGTCCCGTCCTGTTCGTCGTGCTCGCGGTGGCCGCCCTCCACGGCGCCTCGACCGAGGGCTTCGACCGGCTGTGGGAGCTGCAGCTGCTCCAGGGCGTCGACCTACCGACCGTCGGGGGGCTCGGCGTGACCCCGTGGTTCGGTCTCCTCCGAGCCGTCGGACTGGTGCTCGCCATCGGCGCCACCGCGTTTGTCCGCCACCGTCTCCGCGACCGGTCGGGTGACGCCGGCGTCCGGGCCCTGGCCGTCACGGCCGCGCTGTTCGCGGTGGCGATGGCGTCCTACGCCGTCGCTTCGACCCTGACGGCGGCGGTGCTCGCCTATTGGTTCGTGGTCGCCGTCCGCGGCGTGCACACCCCGCTGTTCACCTCCTGGGTCAACACCGGGCTGCAGGCGAGCTCGCGGGCGACGGTCAACTCGCTCGGCTCCCAGGCCGACGCCCTCGGCCAGGTGGGGGGCGGGCCGGTCCTCGGCTGGATCGCGTCGATCCGCTCGGTGCGCGCCGCCCTGGGGGCCGCCGCCGTGCTCGCCCTCCCGGTGGTCCCCCTGGTCCGCTGGGGCCGCCGCTCCGAGCGCGGTACGTGACGAGCAGTCACGGGGCGCGCGATTCCTGACCATGCCGTCATGACCCTCTCGCGTCATTTGCCCGCAGGGTCCTCGACCGACCGCGCCGCGTTGCCGACACTGTCCCGGTCCAGGCGGAGGCACGGGGAGCACGGGGAACGGCGGCGTGGGAGACAAGACGGCAGGACGGCGTTGGCTCGGCCGGCGCTTCGTGGTGGGAGCGGCCATCCTGGCCGCCGGGCTCGTCGGCGGGCTGCCGAGCGAGCTCGGGGTCCCGGCGCTCCGGGACGCTGAACCGGCCGAGGCCCGCTCGCTGGTCCCGCTGCCCCGCTCGACCCCGCCTCGTCAACCGGGCTACCAGCTCGTGACCGACGGCGGTGACGTGCTGCCCTTCGGCAGCGCACCAGCCGGCTCGGCGCCCGTCCCCCTGGGAGGGGGGGTCGCCGGGGTGGCATGGTCGCCGGACGGCGAGGGCCACTGGCTCGCCACACGCGACGGCGGGGTCTTCACGTTCGGCTCGGCGCCGTTCCACGGCTCGGCGGGCGACAAGCCGCTGGCGGCGCCGGTGACCGGGATTGCCTCGACGCGATCCGGCAAGGGCTACTGGCTCGTGTCGGCCGATGGCGGCGTCTTCGCGTTCGGCGATGCCTCCTTCCGTGGCGCACTCGCCGGTCGAGCACTCGCGGCGCCCGTCGTCGGCATCGCACCGACCCGGAGCGGTCGCGGCTACTGGCTCACCACGGCCGACGGCGCCGTCTTCACCTTCGGCGACGCCAAGTACCGCGGGGGCCCCAACAGCCGGCCGCTGCAGGCGCCGGTCGTGGGCATCACCGCCACCCGCAGCGGCGACGGCTACTGGGTGGTCGGCGCCGACGGCGGCGTTTTCACCTTCGGCGACGCCAAGTTCCGGGGCGGGCTGAGCGGCACGCGCCTGAACTCCCCGATCGTGGGGATCGCCACCACCCGAAGCGGCAAGGGCTACTGGCTGGCGGCCGCCGACGGCGGCGTCTTCTCCTTCGGCGACGCGCCGTTCCTGGGCTCCTCGGGCGGTGGCGTGTGGGGCCGGGTCGTCGGGATCGCCGGCGGCGCCGCCCACCCCAAGGCGACCGCCGGGGAGAAGGACCGGCCGCAGCTGCGCGGCCGGTTCGGTCACGACATCTCGTGGCCGCAGTGCGACAAGGACTACCCGCGGCCCGGCTACGCCTACGGCATCATCGGCGTGACCGGCGGCCGCCCGTTCCGGGCCAACCGCTGCCTCGCCGATCAATGGCAGTGGGCGCTCGCCAACGGGAGTGGCGCCGGCGTCTACGTCAACGTGGCGGCGCCCAAGCAGGGTGACCCGATGGCGATGGACGGCCCCGCCGGCGCTTGCGGGCTGCACGATCTGCCGTGCCAGTTCTACAACCACAGCGCCAACAACATGCTGTACGCCCTCGCCGTGGCGCGGCAGGCCGGCGTCGAGGCGCCGATGTGGTGGATCGACGTCGAGGTGGCGAACCACTGGACGCAGAACCAGCCGTTGAACACTGTCGTCGTGCGAGCCGCGGTGGAGACGCTCCAGAAGGCCGGCATCCGCAGCGGCGTGTACTCGACGTACCTGATGTGGCGGCGCATCACCGGTGACGCCCAGCTGGGCTTGCCCGTGTGGGCCGCCGGGGCGCCGACCGACGCCGACGCGCCGGCGTGGTGCGACGACCGCAAGGCGTTCAACGGCGGGCAGACCTGGCTCGTCCAATCGCTCCCGATCGAGTTCGACAACAACTGGGCGTGCGACCCCGTGGCCAGCGATCCGGCAGCGGTGTTCACCTTCCGGCGGTAGCGCCCCGCCAGCGCCCGTATCGTCGGGCCATCTTCCCCACCGGCTTCTTCGACCGCGCCGACGAGGAGCGGGACACGGTCTTCTACGCCGTCCCCCGGTTCGTCACCCACATCGACGACGACGCCATCGCCGCCGTCAGTGACGTGTACGACGAGCTCGGCATCGGCGGCGAGGTCCTCGACCTCATGAGCTCGTGGGTCTCGCACTTCCGGACGCCGCCCCGCCGGTTGACCGTGCTCGGCATGAACGCCGACGAGCTCGATCGCAACAACGAGGCCGACGAGCGGATCGTCCATGACCTGAACGCGTCACCGTCGATGCCCTTGGAGTCCGAGTCGATGGATGACGTCGTCTGCTGCGTGTCGGTCGACTACCTCACGCACCCGGTCGAGGTGTTCCGCGACGTCGCCCGCATCCTCCGCCCCGGCGGACGGTTCGTCTGCACGTTCAGCAACCGGGTGTTCCCGACCAAGGCCATCCGGGCGTGGCTGTACGCGACGGACGAAGGCCGCTGCTCCATCGTCGCCGAGTACTTCCGGCGCTCACGCGCGTTCGGCGAACCGACGATCGCCCGCCGCACCCCTCCCGGCCACACCGGCGACCCGCTCTTCGCGGTCTGGGCAACCCGGCGTTGAGCGTTCTCTCCCTCGCCCGGCCGACAACTTGTGGCGGATTCTCTCGCTGGGCGAAAGGAAGTGCCACAAGACAGCGACCCGGTCGAATGATTCAGCGCTCGCCGCCGCCGAAGGCCCGTCGGGCCTCGGCCGAGCGGGAGCCGCCGAGCAGGAGGTCGCCGTCGAGCTCGGTGAGGTCGGCGAGGCGGAAGGCCGCTCCGTAGGCTCGCAGCTGCGACTTGGTCATGGCGACGGCGGCCTCGGGCTTGGCCGCCAACCGGGCGGCGAGGCCGTCGACCTCGGCGTCGAGTGACGCCGCCGGGACGACCCGGTGCAGGATCCCCCAGCGCTCGGCGTCGGCCGCCGGGATCCGGTCGCACACCACGATCGCTTCCCGGGCCCGGGCCATGCCGCACTCTCGGATCAGCAGCGGCACCGCCCCCCAGGTGAGTGGGATCCCGAGATCGACCTCGGGGATCCACACCGAGGTGTCCTCGGCGCCGATGCGGAAGTCGCACGCCAGGGCGAGCACGGCGGCGCCACCGACGACGTGCCCGTGCAGTCGGGCCACGGTGGGCACCTCGCAGCCCTCGACGGCCTGCACCGCCCGCCGGCCGAGCTGCGCCACCCATCGCCGCTCCCGAAGCGTGGGGTCCGACGATCGCGGTGCCGGTGCCGCCTTGCGGTCGGCGCCCCCGCTGAAGGATGGCCCCCGGCCGCCGAGCACGACGCACCGCACGGCGAAGTCGTCGTTGACGTCGGTGAACACGTCGATGAGCTCCTGGAGAGCGGGACCGCCGAGGGGGTTGCGCTTCTCGGGGCGGTCGAGCCAGACGCGCAGGACGGGCCCGTCGCGCTCGACGGTCAGGTTCTCCATCGCTCCACCCTGGCACAGCGCCCGGGCCGGCACGGGCCCGGGCGCTGTGGTCAGGTTGTGGTTCCCGCTCCCCTAGGACTTGGGTGGGAGCGGCTCGTAGGTGCCGGGCGTCTCGTCGGCGGGAGGCGCGTCGAGGATGCCGACCGCACGTGACGAGTCGAAGGCGCCGAAGTCCTCCTCGGGCCAATCGTCGGCGAAGTAGCGCTTGCCCCCGTCGATGAACTGCCAGACGCCGCTGCCCTCGTTCTGGATCTCGTCGGCGCCGGTGTCGTTGCGGTCCCACCAGATCTTGGTGACGTTGTCGATCCCCTCGTAGTCGGGACCGTCCAACCGGCTCCAGAACCCGTGGTCGCCCCACGTCGAGTGCGGAGCGATCACACCCTGGCGGACCGGGGTGTAGGCGAAGACGGCGTCGTGGAACGTCTGATACGTGAGGTTGGGACCCGTCCCCTGGAGCATGTTCATGAACCAGTTGGGTGCCGGCACGAGCACGCCGATGGTGTCGATGGCCGCCGGCTCCTCACCGTGGAACCACTCGTAGATCTTGCGGCCGGTGATCTCGCCGAAGACCTCGGCGTCGATCCGCGTCGACAGGGCGGTGAGCCCGAAGGCGTGCTCCCACTGATCCTGGTCGTAGGTGCGGGAGAACACGTTGGTGTCGATGAGCACCGACAGGTTCAGGAACCACTCGGGGTGGTAGTTCTGGGCGGTCGCCTCCTGGGTGAAGTCGCGAGGCGCGATGGGGTCGCCGGCGAAGATCACCGTGGTGACGCCGGCCGACTTCAGCCGGGTGATCGAGTTCGCCGCCGTCTCCTGCAGCGTGGCCGGGTCGAGCACGTAGGGCACCATCTCGGCCAGCTCGACGCCCCGCTCGGCCAGCGTGTCGCGGTAGGCGGCGGCGCTGATGGCGGAGTCTTCGCTGGTCTCGATGTACAGGTAGCCGAACTTTCGCTCCTGAGTCTGGAACGCGGGGTCGCCGGCATACTCGGCGTTGCGACCCGCCACCTGCTTGACCAGCGCCTCGATGTTGTGGATCCGGGCCTGCTCGTTGTCGAGCCCCCCGCCGAAGTACAGCGGGGCGCGGTTGGCGAGGATCTTCTCCCGGGTGCCGCCACCGCAGCCGTAGCACATGATCCCGCGGGCGTTGAGCTCCTCGCCGAAGGCCGTGGTCAGCGCCGGCGCCCCGAGCACGATGAAGGGATCCATCTCCTCGGCGATCTTCACCGCGTCGGCGCGCGCGACCGCGGCGTCGCTCGCGATGCCGGAGCTCTCGTAGAACTGCAGGTCGATCGAGCGCCCGTAGGTCTCGTAGTACGTCTCCAGCATCTGGAAGTGCTTGGTGATGGTGTCCTTGACGTCCTCGTTGGTGTCGTCGTTGGAGATGGCGTCGGTGATGTAGTTGATGATCGGGTCGTTGTCGGGCCCGAGGTACACCACGACCTTGATCGAGTCGCCGGTGACGCCTCGCTCGCTGGCGCCGCTGTTCTCCCCGTCGAAGGGCGCCCAGCACTCGGCCGCGTAGTACGACGGGATGGCGAGCTGTCCCCGCTCGGTGTCGCACCGCTCGCCCCAGTCGATGTCCTCGACGACGCCGGCCTCGACGGCTTGGCGGAAGCTCATCGGGAAGCCACTGTCGTCGCCCCCGTCGCCGCCGCTG
The DNA here is from genome assembly GCA_035540955.1 of Acidimicrobiales bacterium. GTDB lineage: Bacteria > Actinomycetota > Acidimicrobiia > Acidimicrobiales > CADCSY01 > DATLFP01. Next base: position 6,014 of record DATLFP010000193.1, on the reverse strand, counting down.
TCACTGGTGGTCTGGGTCGTGCCACCCCCGGCCGTGGTGTCGTCGTCATCGTCGCCACCACCGCCGATGGCGATGACGCCGACGATGACCGCGACCACGACGACGATCGCCGCGATCGGCCCCCACCGACGAAGGTTCGAGCTGCCGCCCCCGCTGGGTGCGTCGCTGGCTGGTTGCATGTCTGGTCCCCCCTGGTTGGTGTTCAGTCGGTCGACGCCCGGGCCCCGGAACGGGCCAGCACGTCGGCATTGGTGCCGAGATAGGACGCCACGACGGCCGGGTGCATCAGCACGTCGTCCGGGTCACCCTCGGCGATGACCCTCCCCTGGTCCATGGCGACGAGCCGATCGGCCACCGATGTCACGAGCGGCATGTCGTGCTCGATGACGAGCAGCGCGGCGCCGAGGCCCTCCCGGATGCGCAGCAGTAGAGGCGACAGCGCCTCCGTCTCGCGCTGGGCGATGCCCGAGGACGGCTCGTCGAACAGGATCACGGTCGGTCGGTGGGCGACGACGCACGCGAGGTCGACGATGCGCCGGGATCCCGTCGACAGCTCCCGGAGGAACTTCGACCGGAACGCCTCGAGGCCCATCAGCTCGATGAGCTCTTCGACCCGCATCTTCACGTGCACCTCCGAGTCGAAGCTCATCGGCAGGTGGAGGGCAGCGGTGATCGGATCGCGTTGCTCGACGAAGCGCTCGAGGGAGACCGCCATCGCCTCCTCGACGGTCATCGCCGGGAACAGCTTGGCGTCCTGGAACGACCGGCCGAGGCCCCGCGTGGCCCGCTTGTGCGGCGGCAACGACGAGATGTCGTGGCCGGCGAGGATGATGCGGCCCGAGTCGTGCGGGGTGAACCCGGAGATGACGTCGAACAGCGTCGTCTTCCCGGCACCGTTCGGCCCGATGATCCCCACGATCTCGCCCGGCGCGACCTGCAGTGAGACCTCGTCGACGGCCCGAATGCCGCCGAAGGCCCGGGTCAGCTCATGGGTCTCGAGGGCGACGCCGTCGCGGATGTGTTCCCGGCTTCGCTTCGGCGCCACCTTCGACTTCTGGCCGTTCGGCGTGCTGGTCACCGCCGAGCCGGCGCCTTCGAGGAACACCGACCGCAGCAGGTCGGGCCGGTCGAGCAGCTCGGCGGTCGCTCCCGAGAACCGGATCTCACCCTTCTCCATGAAGTAGGCGGTCTCGGCCAGGGTGAGCGCCACGTTGACCGACTGCTCGACGAGGATGATCGTCGTCCCCTGCGACTTGATGTCACGCAGGATCGGCAGCAGCTGCTCGACCACCACCGGCGCCAGGCCGAGCGACAGCTCGTCGATCATCAGCAGGCGAGGCCGGGAGAGGAACGCCATGCTCAGCGCCAGCATCTGCTGCTGGCCGCCGGAGAGGTTGGCAGCGGCCTGGTGCCGGCGCTCGCCGAGGATCGGGAACAGCTCGTACACCCGCTCGATGGCGGCGCGCAGCTCCTTGCGATGGCGGCGCTCGAGCCAGCCCGCGGTCTCCAGGTTCTCCTCGACGGTCAGTGACGGGAACGTGCCCACACCGCCGGGGACCTGCATGACGCCCCGGCCGGCGATCTCGGCCGGCGGCGTGTGGGTCATCTCGATGCCGTCAAAGATGATCGTGCCTCGGTGGGCTTCGACGATCCCTGAGATCGCCTTCAGCAGCGTCGACTTGCCGGCGCCGTTCGTGCCGAGGAGGGCGACGATCTCACCCTCGTCGATCTCGAGGTCGACGTTGAACAGGACCTGCACGTTCCCGTAGGAGACGTTGAGACCCCGGACGAGCAGCAGCTTGGAGCGGCCCTGGCTGCGCTGGTACGCGACCTCCGAGCGGGCGGCAGCGGTCTGCCACACCTGCTTGATGTCCTCGGTGATGACGTCCCCGGCACTGCCGATGATCAGCCCGCCGATGATGAAGATCGGCAACATGATGAGCATCCCGACGCGGATGCCCCAGGCATCGCCGATGCCGCCGATGATCGGGAGGATGAGGAGGCCGGGCAGCACCCAGAGCGAACCGATCGAGAACCCGGTGGCGCGCGACCGGGCGGGGATGGCCATGGCGAGCGAGGCGTAGATGCCGGGGCCGATGGCGGCGAGCACGCCGGTGACGACGCCGTTCACCACGATGGTCAGCCACAGCCACGGGCTCATGGCGAAGATGGCGAACATGGCGGCGTTGAAGAACGACAGCTTGCCCAGCCACCGGAGCATCAACCCGGGGTCGCGGGCGACGAGCTTCGTGCCGATGCGGGCGCCGACGATGAGGCCGACCAGCTGGATCGGCTCGACCGAGGCGGCGACGAACCCGCGGGCCCGCTCGTCGAGGCCGAACACCTCCTCGTAGAAGATGCTGGCGAGCGAGGCGAAGCCGATGAGCGAGGCGGCGAGGAACGGGAGCGACCACCAGATGCGGCGGAGGCTCTCGATGTTGCTGCACAGCCGCCACGACTCGCTGAGCGACGCCGGCGCCTCGTCGGTGTTGATCGCCTCCTCGGAGGCGCCCATGGCCCGGCGCTCGTGCGAGCCCCGCTTCGGATCCTTGAGCCTGAGCCCGAGGACCACCACGATCATCGTGGGGATGGCGAAGATGAAGAACGGGGCCCGCCAGCCGAAGGAGTAGGCGATCAACCCCGCCGCCATCGGGCCGACGAAGGCGCCCACCGCGTTGGCGGCACGGTGGAAGGAGTACACCTTCGAGCGGTGCTCCGGCGCGTAGTAGTCGGCGATCAGGGAGTTGTGGGTGGGGTCGACCACGGCCTTGCCGATGCCCGAGCCCGAGCGCATCACGACGAGGAACCAGACCGTCCAGGCGAGACCGGTGCCGAGGGAGAACATCGCCCAGGCGGAGGCGCCGATCAGCGCGAGGCGCACCCGCGGAGCACGGTCGGCGTAGTGGGCGATCGGAACCTGGAGCACGAGGGCGATGCCGCCGATCAGGCCGATCAGCGACAGCGCTCCCTGGAGGTCGAGGTTGAAGTGCTCGCGGATCTCGGGCAGCAGGATGCCGAAGGCCGTGCGGTCGAGCTCGTCGACGGCGTTCAGGGCGAACAGGACCAGCAGCGGGTAGACGGGCCCGCCGCCGGTGATGCCCCGCAGCCATCGCGTGACGAGACCGCCGTCGCTCGCGACCGGTGGGACCAGCTTCGGCTCGATGGTGTCGCTCACGTCTCACTCCCCGCCAGGGCCGGCTCGCCGTCCGGCTCGTCAGCGTCCGGTGGTGGCGACGCCTCGACCCGCCGGTCGGCCACCATGCTGGGCACCAGGATCTGGTTGCGGTCGGCGACCCAGCGGAGCCACAGATCGCGCACGCGGTAGACGAGCGAGCCGAGACCTCCGGGGATGACCAGCAGCACGAAGAGCACGCCGACCGACGAGCTGAAGAACCGCCACGCGCCCGGCAGCAGGAAGTAGCCGCCCTCGAGGTACACCGCGCCCAGCACGCCTCCGGTGAGCGACCCGAGACCGCCGATCACCGCGGCGGTGAACATCACGATGCTCAGCCCTGGGTCGTAGGACGACGTGTCGTAGGCCTGCTGGTGATGCACGTAGACACCGCCGGCGACGGCGGCCACGAAGCCGGAGATGGCGAACGCGGTGAGCTTGGCCCGCACGGCACTGACTCCGAACGCCTGGGTCGCTCGCTCGTTCTCGCGGAGTGCCAGGAGCACGCGACCGGTCCGGCTGTGACGGATGCCGCGGAGCCCGATGAGCACGAGCACCGCGACGCCGAGGCACACGTAGTAGATCCGGGTCGGGCTGTTCAGGTCGATGACGCCGAACAGGGGGTTGCGCTGGATCCGCGACCTCGGCACGAAGTCGAAGAACCGCGGGCTCAGGAGCCAGTTCGAGGTGGCGAGCCCGAAGCCGAGCGTGGTGACGGCGAGGAACAGGCCCTTCATGCGCAAGGCCGGAAGCCCGACGATGACGGCGGCGACGACCCCGACGAACCCGGCGAAGAGCAGCGCGAGGGAGAGATCGAAGCCCCACTCGTTCGAGGCCTTGGCTCCCGCCACCGCGCCCACCGCCATGAACGCCACCTGGGCCAGGGACACCTGGCCGGCCCATCCGGTCACGACCACGATCGATGCCGCCACCAGCACGTAGATGAAGACGAGGGACACCTTCAGCGAGATGTCGGTCGCCAGGTAGTGGGGCAGGATCAACAACCCGATGGTGAGCAGGAACAGCCCGCCCCATCGGACCGCCTTCACCTCGGGCAGCCGCGCCAGCTCGGGCGGGATCGGCCGCACCTCGTCGTTGGCCGACCAGCTCGACGCCGGATCGGTCTCCAGCCGGCTCACGTCCTTGCGCCGCATGAGCAGGGCGCCGACGGCCACGAGCGCGACGACCGGCTCGATCAGCAGCGGGCTGCGCTGGTCGAAGAACGGCAGACCGTTCCAGTCGACGCCCATCTGCAGCACGCCGATGGCGACCCCGCTGAGGGCGATCGTCGTGAGGTTCGTCATCCGCCCGAGCATGAGCGCGGCCAAGGCGCGCAGGAGGATGCCGAACGAGAGGGCGGAACCGATGGGCAGCCCGATCACGCCCGATCGCAGGAAGAGGCCCAGGAAGGCGAGCACGCCGGCGATCGACCACACGATCGTGTGCAGGCCCTTCACGGGAACCCCGAGGAGCGACGCCCGCTCCGACCGGTCGGCGGCGGCTCGGATGGCGACACCGACCGCCGTCCTCTGCAGGAAGAGGCCGACGAGCAGCATGGCGAGCGGCGCGATCACGAGCACGAGCACGTGGTTGGCGTTGAAGCGCTGCCCGCCGAAGTCGAACACGAAGCTGAACGGAGGGTCGACCCGCTGCGAGCGGACCTTCTCGTCGAAGAGCCGGGGCAGGAGCAGGCCGCCGAACGCGAGCAGCTGGCTGAGCCCCAGCGTGGCGACGGTGAGCACCAGCCGCGGCGCCTTGAAGAACCGGCGGATGATCAGCAGCTCGCAGGCGGCGCCGAGGGCGGCGGCGGCGGCGAGACCCGCCCCGAAGGCGAGCAGCCACGGGAGCCCGCTGGTGATGACGATCATCACCGCGAGCGACGCCGGCACGTAGCCCAGGTCGCCCTGGGCGAAGTTCAGGACCCGGTTGGCCCGGTAGATGAGGGCCATGCCGACGGCCACCATCGACGTGAGCAGGCCGATCACGACGCCGTGCAGGAACACGCCGGCCGGGACCGGGAACAGCGTGAGCTGCACGCCGAAGACGATGAGGACGGGCCCGAGGGTGCCGAGCAGGCGGCGGCCGCGATCGACCGATGCCGTCAACGGTCCATGCCCATGTCCAGCCCCCAGCCCTCTCGTCTCGCGCGCACGTGCCCCCCGGTCTGCGAACGGCGCCGTCCGGCGAACGTACCGGACGATTCGTGCTGGCGTCCGCGCGGCCCGTCAGGCCGTAACGGAACCGTCAACAACGGTCAGCCGAGGCCCAGCGCCTCCTGGATGGCCCGGTCGGCGGCGCTCGTGACCGCCGCCGGCCCCCCGAGGATGGCGACGTCGTCGACCTCCTCGGCCCGGGCGGCGAGGAACGACCGGCTGGCGCCGTCGGCCCGCCGCCCACTCCCGTCGACGAGGAGGGCGACGCCCCCGAGCCGGGCCGCCAACGGTCCCGAGGCCAGGGTGTCGGGGTAGTTGGTGCCGGTCCCGAGCAGCATGGTGGCGATCGACGACCCCGCCGCCACCGCTCGCTGCGCCGCTGCCACCGACGTGCCGTAGCGATCCGTGCCCGCCACTCGCTCGACCGCACAGCCCGGTCCGCCGGCGCAGCGGCCGCTCTCGACGGCCCACTCGGCCACCCGCTCGACGATCACGCCCGTGCCCCCCATGAGCACGATCCTCGGCACGCCCACCGCCCGCCAGGCGTCGACGGATGCCTGGGGCACGACCGACGTGGTGGTCAGCAGGATCGGCCAGCCCTGGGCAGCCGCGAGACCGGCCGCCGAGACGCCGTCGGCGAAGCGCTCCCGGTTGACGAGGACGACGGCCCCGCCCGCCCCGCCCACCTC
>DATLFP010000192.1:0-16198 GCA_035540955.1 Acidimicrobiales bacterium | reverse complement strand
GTCGACCTCGGCCGTCACCCGTTGGTGGTGTGGGCGGCCGGCTGGACCTCGTGCTCGGGCTTGGTGACCCGGACGACGAGGTCGGCGAGCAGACCGATGGCGAAGACCTGGAACGCGGCGAACAGCACGAGCAGGGTGTTGGCCGCCAGCCGGAAGTCCTTGTCGACCCAGTCGTAGCCGAGCTTGGCGATGCCGACGACGCCGAGCAGCATCCCCACCGGCAGGAAGATCCGTAGCGGGTTGTACGACAGCATCATGCGCACGACCTGGAGCAGGTAGCGCTGCGTGTCGCGGTACCAGTGGAACTTCGACCGCCCGGCGCGCTCGAAGTAGTCGATGGGCACGTACTTCACCGAGTAGCCGTTCGACAGGAACGCCATCGTGAGCGTCGTCACGCACGAGAACCCGGGCGGCAGCAGGTGGAGGAACTGCTTGCCGACGTCGGCCCGGAACGCCCGCAGCCCCGAGTTGAGGTCGGGGATGTCCTTCTCCACGAGGTACGACGCCAGCTTGCGGATGAACCACTTGGCCGGCACCCGAAGCGCCTTCGCCGTGCCCTGCTCCGACGTGCGGGCCCCCACCACGTGGTCGAAGCCCTCGAGCTCCTTCACCAGCTGGGGGATCTCGTCGTTCGGGTAGGTCATGTCGGCGTCGGTCCACACGATCACGCGGCCCGCCGCGGCGTTGCTGCCGGCCTTGCGGGCCGAACCCGAGCCGCGGTTCTCGCCGAAGCGGATGAGCCGCACGTTCGGCCGCTCCCGGCAGGCGGCGTCGATCTGCACGTCGCTGCCGTCGTCGCTGCCGTCGTCGACGACGATGATCTCGTAGGAGTACGCCGACGCGTCGAGGGCGGCGGAGATGCGGTCGATCTCGTCCCGCAGGTGGCCCTTCTCGTTGTAGACGGGCAGGACGACGGAGACGTCGAGGGCATCCGGCATGGTTGGGCCAGCGTACGGCTCCGTCGCCCTCGAGGGATCCATCAGGGTCTCGATGGTGGCCCCGCTTGAGACAGAATGGGTGCCTGTCCACGACCACGTCAGCTTCATGGGCGCCGCCGCCGCTGCGCGGCTATGAGCCTGTCATCATCAATGTCGCCCTGACCGGTGCGGTTCCCGGCAAAGCGGATACTCCGGCGATCCCGCTCACACCTGAAGAGATAGCGGCCGACGCCATCGCGTGTGCACGAGCAGGTGCATCGATCGTGCATCTCCACGTCCGCGACGAGGAGGGTCGGCCAGTCCACCGGGCAGATCTCTACGAGCGGGCCATAGGGCCGATTCGTGACGGAGCGCCCGACCTCATCGTGTGTGGCACGACGAGCGGGCGAGTCAGCGGAGAGATCCGGGAGCGCATGACAGTCCTACATCTGGATCCTGCCCTGCGTCCCGACATGGCAAGTCTCACCCTGGGCTCGTTCAACTTCCCGCGCGTCATCAGCAGCAATCCCCCGGAGGTCATCGAGGCGCTGTTGCTGGAGATGAACGAGCAGGGCATCTGTCCCGAGTTCGAGGTGTTTGAGCTGGGAATGGTGAACACGCTGCACTGGCTCCAGACCCGGGGACTCGTGCGGCAACGTCCGTACGTCAACATCCTTCTTGGCTCGCTTGGATCGACCCCCGCGTTCGTCGGTGATCTCGCCTACATCGTGGATCGGCTGCCGGATTGTGAGTGGGCTGCGGCGGGTATCGGCGTGTTCCAACGGTCGATGGTCATGGCCGCGATCGCGATGGGTGGGAACGTTCGCACTGGCCTCGAGGATGCGCCACGCGACATCGACGGAAGGCCCTCGAGCAACGTTGCAGCCGTCGAAGTAGCCGTGGAGGCAGCCCGACTTGCGGGTCGACCCGTTTCGACGGCTGTCGAAGCTCGTCGACGTCTCGGGCTCCGGAGCCGATGATCGATGGACGTCGTCATCGTCCGCAGCCGGTTCGGTGGTGTGCTCGGAGAGCTTGGAGAGATGCTCGCCGACTCGATGCGAACGCTTGGGGCAGATGTCGGCGTCTGTGACAGCCGTGACGACGCTGTGCGCGACGGACGGGTCGTTCTTCTGCTTGGGGCCGGACCGGAGTTCGATGCAGCCTTGACGAGCGCGGCATCGTTGGGAATCAAGTCACCCCGCGTCGTCTTGTGGGGGCTCGATCCACTGCCGCCACCCGACGTCATCGCGGAGGGCGGCGCTGCGGGGATGACCGCAGGACGACGGCTCGGCCGTCTCCGGCGTCTGGATCAGCGCACGGGATCGCTACTCGGCCCTTCAGGTCGGTTCGGCGCTGTTCGTCGAGCGGCACGTGCCGCCGCGGTGGGGATGGCCAGAGTTGGGTCACCGATGCCGAGAGAGATGGCGTTCGCGTTCGAACGGTTGGCCTGGCTCGAGTCAGCAGTCTCCGCCGGAAGGATCCACCGCGTCCTGGTCTCGTCGGCGTCCTCAGTCAGGAGCCTTGCCGCTCGTGGCATCTCCTCGGAGCTAGCGACCGTGAGATTCCATCCCTCGATGGGGAGGAACCTGCATCACGAGCGCGACATCGATGTCATCTTCCTTGGGACCACCCTGGACAGCCGAGCCGATCGCATTGCGCGTCTGGAGGCCCAGTTTCAAGCGGCGGGCGTCCGTCTCGTTCAAGTCGATCGCGCCTACTTCGGTGAGGAGCGGGCAGCTCTCCTGAACCGTTGCCGAGTGAGCGTCAATGTGCACAAGTTCCCCTGGCACCTTGAGCGGATCCGCTTCCACTTGAGCATGGCGTGCGGAGCAGCGGTGGTATCGGAGCTTCCCGTTCCGGATCTGGAGCCCTTCGTGGTCGGCCGCCACCTGCTTGCCGCTCCGCTCGAGGATCTAGGTGCGACCGTCTTGGAGCTCCTGGCGGACGAACCTCGCCGATTGGCGATCGCCGAGAACGCGAGCCGGCTGATCGAGGATCAGGAGCCCGACCTCCGAGCAGTGGCCGAGCAGATCCTCGTCGCATGAGCGAACCGATCGCACTCTTCAAACCCGTCGTCTCGGACAGTGCCATCGAAGCCGTCGGGGCAGTTCTTCGATCGGGATGGCTCGGCACCGGCCCCGTCACCGCCGAGTTCGAGAGCGCCTTCGCTCGTTATTGCGGCTCGAACTATTGCGTCGGTACCTCATCAGGCACCGATGCGCTCTTGCTCGCGCTCGAGATCGCCGGGGTACAGGGACGAGAAGTGATCACACCCGCTCTCACCTACGTAGCCACGGCGGGCGCGATCGTGCACGCCGGTGGAGTTCCGGTCTTCGCCGATATCGATGTGCACACCGGGAATCTCGACCCGGCCTCAGTCACCTCGAGGGTCAGTGAACGTACCGCTGCGATCATGGTCGTCCACTACGCAGGGCTGCCCGCAGACTTGGACGAACTCCGAGCTATCGCGAGCAGCTCGGGCCTACGCGTCATCGAGGACTGCGCCCACGCGGTCGGCGCGACCTACAAGGGTCGGCGCATCGGAGGTGGTGGCGACTTGCATGCGTTCTCGCTGCACGCGACCAAGAACCTCACGGCAGGAGCCGGGGGGGCGCTCCTCACGGATGACGCAGACGACTCGGCCAGAGCGCGCCGCCTGCGTTCGCACGGCGTCGATCGTGAGTCGTTTGAGCGCGTCTCGGCGGGAGGGCCCGTGTGGGACTACGAGGTCTCAGAGATCGGCCACGGCTGTGCCATGACGGATGTGCCGGCGGCGTTGGCGCTTGCGCAGCTGACGCGACTCGACGCCGAGAATGGCCGTAGAGCAGAGATTGCAGGGCTCTATCGCGATCGACTGGCGGGCGTTGATGGTCTCCGGCTGCTCGACGTGCCGGCCGATCGCAAGGGCAACGACCACCTCTTCGTCATCTTGGCCGAGCAGCGCGACACGCTGATCGACAAGCTCGCAGCGTCCGACATCACCGCGGGCGTTCACTACCGACGGATCGACAGTCACAGCGCGTTCGAGTCTGCTGACCTGCCCGCGACCGAGTGGTTTTGGCGCCGTGCTGTGTCGCTTCCTATGCATCTCGCGTTGAGTGACGGGGATGTCGAACGCGTGTGCGCTGTGATCGGCGGTGGCTGGTGACCGCAACCGAAAAGCCACTCGTCATTCTCGGCAGTCACATCCTCTCTGTAGAGATAGCCGATGTCGCCGAGCAAGCGGGCTGGACAATCGAAGCGTTCGTTGAGAATCTCGACCCAGGTCGGTGCAACCAGTCACTTGAAGGGGTGCCGGTCATCTGGATCGATGACCTCGCCGGCCTGCGAGACTCGCATCTTGCCGTATTCGGCTTGGGGACCACGCGTCGCGGTCTCTTCACTGACCAAGCTGCAGCACTCGGTATGTCTTTCGCGACGGTGATCCATCCAACCGCAGCGGTGTCGCCCCGGTCCGAGATCGGTGAAGGCTGCGTGATCGGCGTGCGTGCCGTCGTCGCTGCTCGCTCGATTCTCGGCCGCCACGTCTTCATGAACCGCGGGGCCATGGTTGGCCATCACACCGAGATCGGAGACTTCGTCTCGATCCAACCCGGCGCAATGGTTGCCGGCGCATGTCGCGTCGGCGATCGGTCATGGATCGGAATCGGATCGATCGTTATCGACCGGATGTCGGTTGGCAGCGATGTGGTCGTCGGCGCCGGGGCCGTGGTGACGAAGGACGTTCCCGATCGTGTCCAGGTCGTCGGCGTCCCCGCCCGTGTCGTCAAGGAGGGAATCGGCGGCCGCTGACTCGTCGCGCGTTGCGGTAGTCGGCGGATACCGTCCCCCGTCGTGAGGTTGCCCAGGCCGCTCGTCCGGGCCGTGGCGCGGGCGAAGCCGCTGGTGCCGGCGTCGGCGTGGCCGCTGCTCACCACGATGCGGTCCCTGGCCGGGGCCGGCCCGCTGCTCGCCGATCCCTCCTTCCGCCGGGTGCTGGTGCTCGCGGCCCATCCCGACGACGAGACGACGGGCTGCGGCGGGGCGATGGCCCTCCTCGCCGACCACGGGGCGGTCGTCGACATCGCCGTCGCCACCAGCGGCGACGCCACCGCCGGCGCCCCGTTCCCGCCCGAGGAGACGGCCCGCCGGCGCGAGGCCGAGTCGCGCCGCGCCGCCGAGCTGCTCGGCGCCCGCTCGCCCCGGTTCCTCGCCCATCCCGACGGCGCGCTCCCGGACCACGTCGACGCCCTCGCCGCCGACCTGCGCGGCCTCGTCGCCGACCTCGCGCCGGAGGCGATCTTCCTGCCGTGGTTCCTCGACGGCCATCCCGACCACCAGGCGGTGTACCGCGCGCTGCGGCAGGCGCCGGTGCCTGACGACGTCGAGCTGTGGGGCTACGAGACGTGGACGCCGCTCACCGCCAACCGCCACGTCGACATCACGAGGGTGTTCGCCCGGAAGGAGGCGGCGCTGGCCGCGCACGAGACCGCTCACCTCGGCTTCGACGTCAGCTCGATCCTCGGTCTCAACCGCTACCGCTCGGCGTATGCCACCGTCGGTGCCGGCTACGTCGAGGGCTATCTCGTGGCGCCGGCCGCCGAGTGGTTCGCGCTCGCCGACCGGTTCGGGAGCTGAGCTGATGGCGTCCGAGGAGCAGCCGGTCCTGCGCGAGGCGCGGCCCGAGGACGAGGCGGGCATCCAGCGCTGCCTGGAGGAGTCCTTCGACGACAACCCGAAGGTCGACCCCACCGTCCGCCACTGGCAGTACCACAACCCCTTCGGCGAGCTGTCGGCGTGGGTGTACGACGCCGGGGGGCGCATCGTCGGCCACTACGCCAACTACCCGGTGCCGTGCCTGCTCGACGGCGAGGCGGCGACCGCCGGCATCGCCGTCGACGCCGCGGTGTCGCCCGACTTCCAGGGCCGCCGCCTGATGCGCCCGCTCAACGAGGCCCTCTACCGGCACAGCGCCACGAAGGGCATGCGCGTCTCCCTCGCCTACCCGTCGAACCCGATCGCGGTGAAGGGGATCCGCAGCGCCGGGTGGCTGGAGGTGGCGCGGCTGCGCACGCTCGTGCTCGCCGTCGACGACGGGTGGATGGCGCGCCGGTTCAAGGTGCCGCGCGTCGCCGCCCGGGCGGCACGGGCTGTCGGATTCCGCCTCGGCCGGGGCCCGGCGGGTGACGAGGTCGGCGCGCCGCCCGAGGGCCTCGACGGCCTGTGGGCGCGGTTCGTGACCCGCCACGGGATCCGCAACGGCATCATCCGCGACGCCGCCTGGTGGCAGTGGCGCTACGCCGACTCGCCGATGTCGGCGTACCGCTACTTCGAGGCGCGCGACGGCCAGCGGCTCGCCGGCGCCGCCGCCGTCGTGGTGCGGGAGGACTTCGGCGGTCGGTTCGCCTACCTGCTCGAGCTCATGGCCGACGACGGCGACGCCGCTCGCCGCGTGGTGCGGGCCGTCGCCCGCAACGTGGGCGAGGTGTCGGGCATCGCCACCGTCGCCGTCGACGACGGCCCGCTGCACGGCCTGGCGCGCGCCGGTGGTCTGCGCACGCTGCCCGTCCGGCTCGAGCCGAAGGGCCTGTGGTTCGGCTTCGTCGACAACGCCGGTTCCGGGTCGGCCGCCCACCTCACCACCCAGCCCTGGCACATCGGCTGGGGCGACCTCGACCACCTCTGACCCCCGCCACAAGATCTCGGAGCACCCAGGCCGGTACAGCCGGTCTGGGTGCGCCGAGAAATCGTGGGGGCCCCGGGGGGTCAGTCGATGAAGCCGGTCTCGCGGCACCACTCGACGTAGCGGCGGATGCCGAGGGTGAGGGGCACCTCGGGCTGGTAGCCGAGGAGCTCGCGGGCCTTGCTGATGTCGGCGACGTAGCGGGTGACCTCGCCCGTCTGCGACGGGGCGTACGTCACCTCGGCGTCGCGGTCGACGGCCATCTCGATCAGGTTGATGAGGTCGAACAGCGTCTGGCCCTGGCCGTACGCGAGGTTGACGGTCTGGTTCTCGACGGTGCCGCGGGTGAGCGCCTCGATGCCGGCGACGACGCCGCGCACGCAGTCGTCGATGTAGGTGAAGTCGAACATCTTGGTGCGCCCGTACGCGGTGATCGGCCGCCCGTTCGCGATCTCGCGCACGAACAGCGGGATCACCCGCTCCATGCGGTCGAGGTCGTTGTCGAAGCGGCCGTACACGTTGCTGAACCGGAACACGAGGTGACGGATCCCGTAGCACCGGGCGTAGCTGTAGAAGAGCGCCTCGCCGGCGATCTTGCTGGCCGAGTACGGGCTCTCGGCCACGACGAAGTCGGCCATGGCCTCGTCGGTGACGTGACGGTGGATGTCGCCGTACACCTCTCGGCTCGAGCCGAACACGATGGGCGCCCCGCTGGCCCGCGCCAGCTCGAGGGCGGCGAAGGCCATCTCGATGTTCTCGAGGGCCTTGTCGGGCTCGACGACGAGTCGGTGGACCTTGGCCCACGCCGCCAGGTGCACGATGCAGTCGGGCGACCACGGCGGCGACCACGTCTGCTCGCTGCGCCCGAGCGTCACCAGGTCGACCTTCTCGGTGTCGATGGCGTCGGTCCACGGGTTGGGGGCCTTGTCGACACCCAGCACCTCGTGGCCGTCGGCGAGCAGCCGCAGCGCCAGGTTGGTGCCGATCTGACCGGAGGAGCCGGTGACGAGGATGCGCATCGGCACCGAGCGTACGACCGGCAGCGCCGTTGGTCGCTCACCGCACGGGTGATCGACGGCTCAGCAGCCGACCTCGTCCATCCGCTCCTCGGCGGCTGCCGCGTAGCTGAGGAGGATCGCCTGGCGGTCGGGGTCATCGGCGCGGTTCTCGGCGTTCGTCTCCGCCGCGGTCAGCTCTCGCTCGAGCTCGTCGCAGTCGCTGAGCCCCTCGATGCGCTCGTACACCTCGGGGTTGCCCTCCCGCGCCGCGCCGTCGCCGTCACCGGTGCCGGTCTGCTCGGTGCGGTCGTCGTCGCCGTTGCCGGCGTCGTCATCGTCGTCGCCGCAGCCGGCGGCGAGCCCGAAGGTGAGCGCGAGGGCGAACAGGAGCGCGAGGAGGCGGTGCATGGCCCGATCTTTCCCGATCGGCCGGCGCCTACGCATCGGCGGACGCCCCGGCCCGCCGGGTGCGCCGCTCCCAGGTGAGGGCGATGCCGATCCACACCAGCTCGAAGAGGAAGTCCCACGCCCGGAAGGCGACCGACATGGCCGCCGCCGTCCCGAGCCCGAACCGGGGGGCGAGCAGGGCGGCGACCACGCCCTCCCGCACGCCGAGGCCGGCGGGGGTGATGCCCACCATGCCGACCACGAACCCGAGGTTCACCGCGGCGGTCACCCGGAACAGGTCGGACGGATCGATCGTGTGCAGCGACGCGGCCACGAGGGTCAGACCGACGCAGCGCACCAGGTCGTTGGCCCCGTAGAGCCCGATCGCCTCGTAGAGGTGGCGCACCCGGAGCGACTCGGGGGCGATGGCCGGGAACCGGGGGAGGAAGCGGCCGACGACCCGCAGCAGCCACGGCAGGGCAACGAGCACCGCCACCGCGCCGGTGGCCAGCAGCGCCCGCAGCGGGCCGGGCAGCCAGTACGACGGCAGCCACGCCGTGTAGAACGCGCCCCAGATCAGGATCAGCCCGAGCTCGACGGCGAGGCTGGCGCCGGCCAGCGAGCGGGGGACCCCCTCCCGGGAGGCGAGCAGGAGGCGGGAGGCGACGAGGGCCACGCCCGTGGGCACGAACCGCCCGGCCTGCGAGACGCACCACACCCGCACCGCGGTGGCCCGGTCGAGGGTGACGCCGTAGGCGACGAGCACGTGCCGCCACGCGAGGGGCAGCACGAGGCCGCCCACGAAGGTGAAGGGGATGGCGGCGAGGGCCCAGCCCGGCTGGGGCTGGAGCCGGACGTCGCGCAGCTTCTCGGCGTTGTCGATGGCGGCGAGGACGAGGACGCCGATGAGCACGACGGCGAACGCCGCCCGTCCGGCCTTGACCAGCCGGTCCCTGGTCGCCTCCTGCACCGGTGCACTCTGCCGCGCCTGGCGACCCGGCGCCGCACCCACCGCCGGTTGCGTTCTGTGTCGGATCTGCGTGCCCCAGGCACGCAGATCCGACACAGAACGGGTCGGGACGTCGCGCGGTGCCGCGGTTGGCCCCATGGGGGTCGAGCAGGGCACCATTCCGTTGTGGCCGACGAGCGCAGCACCGACTCGGGGATCCCGATCAAGCCCGTCTACGGCCCCGACGACCTCGCCGGCTGGGACCCGATCGCGCAGCTGGGCGAGCCCGGCCGGCCGCCGTTCACCCGGGGCGTGTACCCCCGCGTCCGGCCCGACCGGCCCTGGACGATTCGCCCCTACTCGGGCTTCGGCACCGCCGAGGCCACCAACCAGCGATTCAAGTACCTGCTGGCGAACGGGTCGACCGGCCTGTCCTGCGCCTTCGACCTGCCCACCCAGATCGGCTACGACAGCGACTCGCCCCGCGCCGAGGGCGAGGTCGGCAAGGTCGGGGTCGCCATCGACTCGATCGAGGACATGCGGGTGCTGCTCGACGGCATGCCGCTCGACACCGTCACCACGTCGATGACGATCAACTCGACGGCGGCGATCCTGCTGCTCCTCTATGAGCTGGTGGCCGAGGAGCAGGGCGTGCCCGCCGACAAGATCGGCGGCGGCACCGTCCAGAACGACATCCTCAAGGAGTACATCGCCCGCGGCACCTACATCTACCCGCCGCGGCCGTCGATGCGGCTCATCACCGACCTCATCGCGTACTGCACCGAGCGGATCCCGACGTGGAACACGATCTCGATCTCCGGCTACCACATCCGCGAGGCGGGATCGACGGCGGTGCAGGAGATCGCGTTCACGCTCGCCAACGCCATCGCCTACGTCGAGGCCGCGGTCGAGGCGGGCCAGGCGGTCGACGAGTTCGGGCCGCGCCTGTCGTTCTTCTGGAACGGCCACAACAACTTCTTCGAGGAGGTCGCGAAGTTCCGCGCCGGCCGCCGCATCTGGAGCCGGATCATGACCGAGCGGTTCGGCGCCACCAGCGACAAGAGCAAGATGCTGCGGTTCCACACCCAGACGGGTGGGTCGACCCTCACCGCCCAGCAGCCGGAGAACAACGTGATCCGGGTGACGGTGCAGGCGCTGGCCGCCGCCCTCGGGGGGACGCAGAGCCTGCACACCAACGGCTTCGACGAGGCGATCGGCCTGCCCACGGAGAAGGCGGCCCGGCTGGCGCTGCGCACGCAGCAGATCATCCAGAACGAGTCCGGGGTGGTCGACACCACCGACCCGCTCGCCGGCTCGTACTTCGTCGAGTCGCTCACCGACGAGATCGAGAAGCGGGTCTGGGAGTACCTGGAGAAGATCGACGCCCTGGGCGGGGCGGTGGCGGCCATCGAGGCCGGCTACCAGATGGACGAGATCGACGCCGCCGCCTACGAGTACACGAAGGCGGTCGACGACCAGGAGAAGATCATCGTCGGCGTCAACCGCTACGTCGACGAGGAGGCCGAGGAGCCCGAGGTCTTCCCCATCGACCCGGCGTTCCAGCAGGCCCAGGCCGAGAAGGTGCGCACCCTCAAGCAGGGCGCCCGCCGCGACAACGACGAGGTGGCGGCCCGCCTCGACGATGTGCGGGCGGCGGCCCGCGGCACCCAGAACCTGCTGGTCCCGATGCGGGACGCCCTGAAGGCCAAGGCGACCCTCGGCGAGGTCAGCGACGCCCTCCGCGAGGAGTTCGGCACCTACCAGCCCAGCCGCTGATCCGTTGTGCGCGCCCGTGCCGGGATTCCGGCACGAGCGCGCACAACGGTGCGGGCGTCAGATCAGAAGAACGTGAACAGCTGGCCCCGGATGGCGCCGGCGGGGAACTGACCGGTGTGCACGTTCATGTAGTAGCCGTCGAGGTCGGCCTGGATGTCGGCGATGAGCGACTCGCCGGCGTCGTAGCACGCGAAGGGGAACGCGTCCTCGGTCGGCGTCTGGAGCGTGAGCACCGGCGGACCGCTCTGGTCGATCTCGCCCTCGTGGATGTGGGCGGCGGTCGGGGCCGAGCCCAGCATGTCCACGAAGATGAAGCTGCACAGCTCGCCCGGGGTGTCGGTGGTGATGAGGCCGCCGAAGCCGATGCCGTTCGGGTCGCCGGGCCCCGGGATCTCCGACTCGCCGAGCATGGCGGCGAAGGCGATGAAGGTCAGGTTCTGCACCGTCCCCTGCATCGCCCCGGCCGGGAACTCGGCGGTGTGGATGTTCACGTAGTAGTCGCCGGGGTTGGCGACCACGTCGGCGAGGATCGCCGCCGGGACGTCGTAGGTGCAGCCGAAGAAGTCCTCGACGCCGACGTCGAGGTTCATCGGCACCGCGATCGACGAGTCGACGTGGCGATGGATGTGGCTGGCGGTGAAGTCGCCGATGGTGCCGAAGTAGTCGTAGCAGAGCGTCGTGCCGCCCGACCCGACGTACAGGCCGGACACGCCGACGGCCCCGTCCTCACCGTCGGCCGCCTCGCCGGTCATGTATGCACCGAGCTCGGGGAACTCGGTGTTCAGACCGGCCACCACCTCGGCCCGGGCGCAGCCGACGGCAGACACCGTGGCGCCGCACACGAGCCTGTGCCCGAACAGGAAGGTGAGGACCTGGGCGGTGGCACCGGTCACGACGTCACCCGACGTGAGCAGCACCGGGGCGCGGCGGCTGGCGGCCGCGAACCCGTCGGCCCACGAGTCGGCGCTCGTGCCGTCGATCAGCACGACCTCGCCGCTGTCGCCGACTCCCTCGGCGAGGTAGGCGGCCGTCTGCGTCCGGTTGACGCCCGCGACCCGATCGGCCTCGACCCCGATGCCGTCGAGCTCGTCGAGCACGGCGTCGGCGATGGCCGCCGTCCCGCCCACGACCGTGACGGCGTCGATGGGGCGGCTCTGCAGGTACGCCTTCGTGGCGGGGGACAGCCGGCCGGTCTCGGTGAACAGGACCGGCTGGCCGGTGGCGGCGGCCACCGCGCCGGCGCCCAGGGCGTCGGCGAACGCACGGGTGGGATCGCCGCCGTCGGCGAAGGCCCGCACCAGCAGCGCCGACCTGGCCTCCGGATAGAACGTCTCGGCCGCCGCCACCGCGGTCGCGAGTCGGTCGGTGCCGGCGACCCGGCTCACGGCGTAGCCGGCGGCCCGCAGCTCGGCGACCACCCCGTCGGACACGGCGGCGGTGCCACCCAGCACGTACACCGTGCTGGTGCCCAGGCGGTCGAGCTCAGCCTTGGTGCGGGCGTCGAGCGCGCCGGTCGGCGTGAAGAGCAGCGGCCCGTCGAGCTTGCCCTGCGCCCCGCCGGAGGCGAGCGAGTCGGCGAACAGGTCGGCTCGGCCGAGCAGCGCGAACCCGCTCCCGTCGGGGAAGGTCGACTGACTCCAGGCGATGGCGCGGCTGACGTTGTCGGCGCCGGCGAGGTTCACCGTCGGCGGCGGCTCGGTGTCGCCGACGAAGATGGTGCCGGCCATGCCGAGCCCGCCCGGCGCGCCGTGGAGCTTGCAGAAGTACGGGACCTCGCCCGGGCTGTTGAAGGTCCGGGACACGGACTGGCCCGGGTTGATCAGCAGCGAGAACGAGCTGTTGTCGGCCGTGACCGTGTGCGGCTCGGGGTCGGTGTTCGTCCAGGTCACGGTGGTGCCCTCGGGCACCTGGATCTCACGCGGCGAGAACTCGAAGTTCGCCGCCGCCACGTCCACCTCGTCGGCCGCGGCCGGCGCGACGGCCAACATCGATCCTGCGAGGAACGTGAGCACGGCGACGCCGCCGGCCTTCATCCGTCTCATCAGTGTGTCTCCCTGTCGTCTGGCGTGGGCCGTCCCGGGTGCGGAGCTGCCACCACGAACGGTGGGACGCTGGCGCACAATAGGTGACCAATCGGTCCGGAGGGCTGCCCTCTCCGGCGAGAACGTGGCGAAGCCTCCCGGAGGTGCGTGGCAAGTGGACCGACGTCGATTCCTCGGCCTGAGCGCGGCGGGTGCCGGCGCGGTCGCGCTGGCGCGGCTCGGCGTCCGTCCGGTGGCGGCGTCCCCGGCGGTGACGCCGTTCACCCGTGACCTCGTGGTCCCTCCGGTGGCGGTGCCGGTCTCGACGTCCGGCGGCGTGGATCGCTACCAGATCGAGCAGCGGGTGGCCTCTGTCAGCATCCTCGACGGGCTGTCGACGACGATCTGGGGCTACGACGGGTTGTTCCCGGGCCCGACGATCGCCGCCCGGTCGGGTCGGCCGGTGTCGGTCACCTTCGCCAGCTCGCTGCCGGTTGACAGCGCCATCCACCTGCACGGCGGCCACGTCGCCCCCGAGCACGACGGCCACCCGCACGACTTCATCCCTCCCGGCGGCAGCCGCGTCTACGAGTACCCGAACGCGCAGCCGCACTCGACGCTCTGGTACCACGACCACGCCATGATGCGGACGGCGCAGAACATCTGGATGGGGCTGGCCGGCCTCTACGTCCTGCAGGACGACCACGAGCTGTCCCTCGGCCTGCCCGCCGGTGACCATGACGTCCCCCTGCTCCTCCAGGACCGGAGCTTCACGTCGTCCGGCGCGCTCGAGTACCCGGAGCCCGGCAGCCCGCGCCGGCGGGATGGCGTGACCGGCGACGTCTTCCTGGTCAACGGCGTGCCGTTCCCGCGCCTGCAGGTCGACCGCGTGCGCTACCGGTTCCGGATCGTGAACGCGTCCAACATGCGGCCCTACGAGCTGCGCCTCTCCGGTCGATCGATGACGCAGATCGCGTCGGACGGCGGCCTGCTGGCGGCACCGGTCGTGGTCCCGTCGGTGACCCTCGGCATCGCCGAGCGGGCCGAGGTGGTCATCGACTTCTCGACCTTCGACGCCGGCGACGAGGTTGAGCTGCAGGACGCGATCACCGGCCAGGGGGTCGTGCGCTTCGACGTCGCGGGGAGCGGCAGCGGCGGCGGTGCGCTGCCGGCGACCCTGCGGACCATCGACGAGCTGCCGGCCCCGACCCGCGAGCGGCAGCTGCTCCTGAGCTTCGACGAGGCCCGCGGGGAGTGGGTGCTGAACGGGCGCCCGTTCGACCACCACCGCATCGAGTTCCGGCCCCGCCTGGGCTCGACCGAGCGCTGGGTGCTGGTGAACGACTCCACGTTCATGCACCCCTTCCACCTGCACCTGGTCATGTTCCGCGTCCTGCAGCGGGGGCTCGCCAACCCGCCGGCCGCCGAGCGGGGGTGGAAGGACACGGTGCGGGTGGCGCCGGGCGAGACGGTGCACCTGGCCGCCCGCTTCACCGGCCACACCGGCACCTACCTGTTCCACTGCCATGTGCTCGAGCACGAGGACCACTCGATGATGGGCCAGATGCGGGTCGTCGACCTGGCGCGCCGGTCGGGGTCCGGCCGGGTCGCCACGGCGGCCGCGGTGGCCGCGTCGTCCTTCGCCGGCGCGGTGCCGGCGGTGCACGTCGCCACCGCCACCCACTTCGCCGACGCGCTCGCCGGCGGCGCGGCCGCGGCCGCCGCCGGGGGACCGCTGCTCCTGGTGCAGGGCGACGCGGTGGAGGCGGCGACCGCCGCCGAGCTGGCCCGGCTCGACCCCGAGCGCATCGTGGTGCTCGGCGGCACCGGCGCGGTGTCGGCGGCGGCCGCCGCCGAGCTGGGGAAGTACGCCCCGGTGACGCGGATCGCCGGCCAGGACCGGTACGCCACGGCGGCGGCGGTGGCGGCCACAGTGCCGTCGCCCACCGTGGTGTACGTGGCCTCGGGGACCGGCTTCGCCGATGCCCTGGCCGGCGGGGCGGCGGCCGCCGGTGACCGCGGCGTGCTCCTGCTGACGGCGCGAGACGCCCTTCCCGACGCCACCCGGCGTGCGCTCGAGGAGCTGGCGCCGGTGCCGATCGTCGTGCTCGGCGGGAGCGCGGCGGTGTCCGCCGGCGTCGAGGCGCAGCTGGCCGCGTACGCCGACGGCGCGGTCCGGCGCTTCGCCGGCGCCGATCGGTACGCCACCGCCGTGGCCGTGAGCGAGGCGCGGTTCCCGGCCGGCGCCGGCGTCGCCTACGTCGCCACCGGCGAGCAGTTCCCCGACGCGCTCGCCGCTGCCCCGGCGGTGGCCGTCGACGGCGGGTCGCTCCTTCTCACCCCGCGTGACTCGCTGCCGGCAGTGGTGGCAGGCGAGCTGCGGCGCCTCGGCGTCGCCCGCATCGTCGTGCTCGGCGGCCCCGGCGCCGTCTCCGACGCGGTCGAGGACGCCCTCGCCGAGCTCCTCTGACTCGCCGCGTAGCCTGGGGTTCGTGGTCGTTCGCTTCGTGATCATCGGCGGCGGCCCCGCCGGCAACACCGCGGCCACCCACGCCGCCCGGCTCGGCGCCGAGGTGACGATGATCGAGCGCGACGTCGTCGGCGGCGCCGCCCACCTGTGGGACTGCATCCCGTCGAAGGCGATGATCGCCACCGGCGGTGCCTTGGCCGACGCCCGCCGGGCGCAGGTGATGGGCCTCGACCACCTCGACGCCGCCATCGACTTCGAGGCGCTCCGCCAGCGGGTGCAGGCGATCGAGGAGCGACTGAACGCGTCGGTCACGTCGCTGCTCCAGAGCCAGGGGGTGACGATCCTCCGCGGCACGGGTCGGCTGAAGGGCCCGCGCGAGATCGTGGCTGACACCGCCGACGGCGTTGTCGAGCTGGAGGCCGACGCCGTGCTCGTGGCCACCGGCTCCCGCCCCCGCATCCCCGAGTGGGCACCTATCGACGGCGAGCGGGTGCTGACGACGCGCCACGCCTACCCACCGGTGGAGATCCCCGAGCACCTCGTGGTGGTCGGCTCGGGCGTGACCGGCGTCGAGTTCGTGCACATGTTCTCGGCGCTCGGCAGCCGCGTGACGCTGATCGTGAGCCGCCAGCACGTGCTGCCCAACAAGGACCCCGAGGTGGCCGCCGCCCTCGAGCAGGACTTCCTCGCCCGCGGCATCACGCTGATGAAGGGCGCCCGCGCCACGGGCATCGAGCGCGACGGCGACACCGTCACCGTGCGCTGCGACGACGGGCGGTTGGTGCAGGGCAGCCACGTCGTGCTCGCCATCGGCTCGATCCCCAACTCCGAGGGCGTGGACTTCGACGCCGCCACCATCGCCGAGCACGCCCGGCTCGTGTTCGACACCAAGGGCCGCCTCCGGGGGACGGCCTTCACCGGCGAGTCGCTCTGAGCCGACCGGCGGCGGGCGTCGACGACGCCGCTCAGGAGCGCTCGGCCCGGGCTTCGTCGCGCAGCCGCACGATGTCTTCGGCCG
>DATLFP010000191.1:0-9722 GCA_035540955.1 Acidimicrobiales bacterium | reverse complement strand
GGGCGCGGCCTTCGGCCTCGTCGGGTTCGCCGGCCGCGAGCGCGAGCTCGCCGGCCCGGACGCCGGCGCGCACGAACCGGCCGCGCACGCGGTCGCGGGCCTCTCGGGCCCAGTCCTCGAATCGGGCGTCGTCGAGCGGCTCGCCCCGCCACAGCGCCAGCGCCCGGCGAGAGGCGTCGAGCGTCGCCGAGGGCACGCCGGCGCGGTCGGCGGCGTCGGCCTCGTCGAGCAGCGCCTCGAACTCCCACAGGTCGACCCGCAGCTCGTCGCACACCCGCAGCTGCAGCTCGCCGTCGCGGGCCTGGACGAACCACGTGGCGTCGCCGGCGGCCCGTGCCGGTTCCAGGAGGGAGTGGAGGTGGTTGAGGTTCACGCGCAGGTTCTGGCTCGCGCGCTGCTCGTCGAGATCGGGCCACAGCGCGGCGGCGATCGCCGGCCGCGCCGGGTCGCGCCCGGCGATCAGGTGGCAGAGCAACAGGCGCACCATCCGCCGGCGCCAGGTCCCGTCCTCGACCAGCTCCGCACCGCGCCAGAGTCGTGACGGACCGAGGACCTCGATGCGCACGTCGGTGCGAGGGGGCACGGGGACGGCGGCGAGGACCAGGCGTGCGCTGTCGGCCCCGGACCCCCGGCCCCCGGCCACGCGGCGCACGGCCTGGCGCGCCGGCTCGCCCACCTGCTCGAGCAGCCAGAGCAGCGTGGTGCGACCGAGACGGTGCCCGCCGGCGTCGAGGGCGACGGCGAGCTCGACGGCCCACGGCAGCGGCAGGGCGGTGATGAGCCGCTCCGGTGTGACGTCGGGCGCCTGGTCGAGCCGGCCGGCGCGGGCGTCGACGAGCGCTCGGGCCGCGGCCCGCTGCTCCTCCCACACCGCGCCGTAGCGCTGCTCGTCCCAGAACCCCCTCGACTCGGGGACCAGGACGTACGGCAGCGTGAGGAACCGCCGGAGCGCCTGCTCGACCGGCCCGACCTCGAGCGGGTGGTCGACGAGGAAGTCACGGAGGAGGCCGGCGGCGCCCTCGTCGTCGCCGTTCGCCACCGCCAGACCGGCGCGGGTGCCGGCCGCGACCCCGCGGGGCATCGCGCCGCTCAGCGTGCCGACGTTGACGGCGAGCTCGTCGATCGCCGGTGCGGCATCGGAGGTGTTGCCGGTCCAGGTCCATGCGATGGCGGCGAGCGCGGCCGCGACGTAGCGGTCGTAGGCGTTGTCGGCGTCGTCGACCGCGATCGGCAGGGCAGCCACGACCTCGAGCGGACACGCCGCGAACCAGCGGGCGACCAACAGGTTCGTCGTGACGGCGGTGCGGCGGGCCGGCGCACCGAGCGGCACCCCGCCGGCCACGGCAAGGGCCTCCTCGGCCCGCCCGAGCATGAGCAGCATCGTCGAGCGCAGCGAGTGGAGCGTCGCCGCCCACGCCGGGGACACCGAGCCGCGCGGGAGGGCGTCGATCGCGGCCAGGCCGCGCTCGTAGTCGCGTGACGCGCTGGCGAGCAACGCCCGTGCCAGCAGCACGAACGGTGCCGCCGGTCCGCACCCGGCATCGTGCACGGCGGCGATGTGCTCGCGCAGGACCTCGAGCTCCGCGACGTCCTGGCGGTGCCATGCCATCGACAGCAGATGGGCCAACCCGGCGAGCTCTCCGATGCGGTCGTTCCGGTGCCGGAACCCGCCCGTGGCCCGCTCGAGCAGGCAGCGACCCTGGTCGCTCCCCGGGTCGCGGCGGCTGTGCCGCACGCCAGCGAGCAGGTCGGCGATCGGGGTCGGCGGTGACGCGGGAAGGAAGCGCTCCCAGCGGGCGAGCACGTCGTCGGTGACGGCGAGCTCCCTGGACAACGTCGCCTCCACGAGCAGCGACTGCACCGCCGGTTGGTCGCCTGCTCGCGCGAGGAGCTCGACGGCTTGGACGAGCTCGCCCCGGGCGTGGTGCACGGTGGCCGCCCGCCGCCGGACCGCCGTTGCTTCGGTGTCGTCCAGCTCGCCGGCCAGCACCGCCTCCCAGAGGTCGTGGACGCGGCACGACCCGTCACCCCGCCAGTCGACGAGCGGCAACCCCGCCAACAGCTGGCGCAGCTGCACCGGCCGGTCGGCCGCCGCCGACGCCAGCTCGTCGTCACCGGCGCCGGCCGTCACGACCGCGGCGAGAGCGCGGCGGCGGTCGTCGCCGAGGTGGGCGATGACCTCTTCCCACGCGAAGCCGCGGATGGCGTCTCGAGACAACGGCGCCGAGGAGCCGCGGGACGCTCCCGCGAGGGCCAGACCGGCGAGCGCCGGCCAGCCGTTGGTCGCCTGGAGGAGGTGGGCTCCGCTGCCAGGTTCGCCACCGGCGAGGGAGTCGAGCTCGCGGGCATCGAGCCGGAGGTCGGGCTCTCCGATGTGGACCACCTGGTCCTGGCTCTCGAGCCGCCGCAGCGCCACCGGGGGCTCGGCCCGGCTGGCGAGCACGAGATGGGCGTTGGCGGGCAGCGCCGCGACGAGCCGCTCGAGCAGGAGCGCACCCGGGGCACCCGTACCCAGCTCCTGCACGTCGTCGAGGATCAGGGCGATCTGCTCCGGCGCGCGGTGCCAGAGCGCATCAGCGATCATCTCCGCGGACACGGTGGTCGCCGACGACGGCGCGCCGAGGGCGCGGAGCACGCCACTGCCGAAGGGCGTGCCGGCGGCATCGGTCGGCTCGCACGTCAGCCAGACGTCCGTGCCGCGGGGCTCGAGCGCGTTCTCCTCGGTGGCCTGGGCGAGGAGCGTGGTCTTGCCGAACCCCGCGGGCGCCACGACGGTGAGGACCCGGTGGTCCCAGCGGCGAGCGGCGAGCGCCAGGAGGCGGGGCCGGCGCAGCACCGAGTCGCCCGGCACCGGACAGGTGAACCGGAACGGCCGAGTCACCGGCGCGAGGCTACGACCCCTCGTCGAGCGAGAACCGGCGGAAGAAGTCCCAGAGGACCTCGGCGGCGTCGATGGCCTGGCTCGTCGGCCCCAGCATGGAGACGTCGGGACCGCCGGGCCAGGTGTGCCCGTGCTGGCGCAGCTCGAGGTACTGGACCTCCGCGTCGCCGTCGCAGCGGTGCCAGGTGGTCCGCTGCACGCCGACGGCCACCTGCTTCTCGCGCCGCCCCTCGCACCCGGCGGCGTCCGCCCACCGCTGCATGGACTCCGCCGCCGGCGCGATGGGCCAACCGCCGCAGCAGTTCACCTCGCCGCCCTGGATCGGCACCACCAGGTCTTCGTCGCCCATCATGCCCATCGCCGGCGTCGGCGGACCGGCGCAGCCGTCGAAGTGGATGACGAGCGCCACCATGCCGACGGCGGCGATCCGGTCGGGCATGCGACAGGCGAGCAGAGCGCTCATGCCGGCGCCGTTGGAGACCCCGGTCGAGTACACGCGGGCCTCGTCGAGGCACCACTCGGCGGCGACATGATCGATCAGGGCGGCGGCGAAGCCCACGTCGTCGGTCTCGCCCTCGATCCCGGCGGTGAGGTTGAACCGGGTCGGGTCGCCCTCGCCCTGGGGGACCACGACGAGGAACCGCCCGTCCTCCGCCTGCGGCCGGAGATCGGCGTAGACGAGGTGGTCGTCGGCGCTGGAGCCGTAGCCGTGCCAGCTGAACACGAGGGGGTACGCCTCGGAGCCGTCGTAGGCCGCCGGCACGTGGAGCAGGGCTCGGCGGTCCCCGACCGCGAGCTCGTGGGCGCCCGACGGCTGCGGTCGGGCGGGCTCGCACGTCGCCCGTTCCCAGTCAGCGTCGTCGGCGCCGCACCCGCCCGCCGCCGCCACGACGATCACGGCGGCCGCCAACCACCGTCGCCGGCTCATCTCGCGGCGGCGTCGACCAGCAGCTCCAGGAGCCAGCCCAGGTAGGTGTAGAGCCCGTAGGCGCCGGCGTCGGGATGCGACGGGTCCACGGCCAGGTCGGTCTCCTCCGACACGTCGAGCCGTGTACCCAGGACCAGGCGGAGATCGTTCACCGCTCCCATCCACGCGAACAGCTGGTCCTCGGTCAGCCGGTCGAGGCCGATGGTCTCGAGCACCGTGTCGACCTGGGCGACCCGTGTGGTCAGGAGCTCGTCGCCGACGAGCGCCCGGTACTCCTCCTCGTGCTCGGGGTCCTGCGCGTACGCCACGGGGAACAGGCGCTTGAACGCCGGGTCGGCGGTCGCGTCCCCCAGCAGCGCCGCCTTCAGCTGGGGGAGGACCTGGGCGATCACGCGGCGCTCGTCGGCCGGCAGCCGCACCTCGAAGCCGCCGTCGCGGGCGCGTCGCACGAAGCGCCGCTCGAACACGTCAGGTGTCCTTCTGCATCGTGGCCCACAGTCCGTGCTCGTGGAGGCGGAACACGTCGAGCTCGCACTTCTCTCGAGTCCCGCTGGCCACGACCGCTCGACCCTTCTCGTGCACGTCGAGCATCAGCGCGGTGGCCTTCTCCCGGCTGTAGCCGAAGAGCTTCTGGAACACGAAGGTCACGTAGGACATGAGGTTGATCGGGTCGTTCCACACCAGGACGATCCAGGGCACGTCGGGTTCGACCACGTCCTCGATGTCGGGGACATCGATCTCAACCGGCGCGGGTGAGGAGCTCCGCATCAGCCTCCAACCGTACGGGCGGGCGGAGCGCCTGCGTCACGTGCACGGCCGCGCTCCACACGACGATCGCCCCGACGATGTGCACCCCGACCAGCAGGGCTGGCACCCCGGTGAAGTACTGCGTGTACCCGACGGCGGCCTGGGCGGCGATGGCGACGACCAGGACGGTGACCGCGCGTGCGCCGGTCCGCCACCACAGCGTGAGCGCGAGCGCGCTGAACGCCACGACGGACGCGCCGTGGACGCGCGCGACGTCCTCGATGTGGAAGCCGAGTCGCTCGGCCGACACGTCGCCGGCGTGGGGGCCCGAGGCAGTGACGACCGTTCCGGTGAAGACCACCACCGACGCCGCCAGCAGCGTGACCCACGCCAGCAGGGGCGGTGCCGTCGAGGGTCGGTCGGTGCCGGCCCGGTGGTGCAGGACCAGGGCGTTCCACAGCAGCACCATCGACACGAGGAAGTGCGCCATCACGAACTTGGGGGAGAGCGCCTCCTCCACGACGAGCTTGCCGATGACGATCTGCACGATCACGCCGACCACGAGGCCCCAGGCGAGCCAGGTGAGGTCGCGGCGGTAGGGCACCCGGCGCAGCGCCCCGAGCACGGCGACGGCGACCGCGATCGACACCACGCCCGTGAAGGCACGGTTGACGAACTCGACCATCGCCGGGGCGTCGTCGAGCTGGGCGGTGAGCTGGCCCTGCTCGCAGTTCGGCCAGTCGCTGCACCCCAGTCCCGAGCCGGTCAGCCGGACCGTCGCGCCGGTCACGACGATGAGCGCCAGCGAGAGGACGGCGAAGAGCGTGAGCCGCCGGTACGTCGCCGGGGAGATCCGCACGACCCCAGGATGGTGGAGCGGCTCCCCCGACGCGCAGTCGCAGGTTCAGTGCGGCTCGGCGGCGGCCGCTCTGTCCGGTTACGCGCCGGGCACGCACCCTGCATAACCTTCGTGCCGTGCAGGTGGCCCTCGATCGGACGTCGACGCGCGCCCGGATCGGGGGGTTCGTGGCGCTCACGAAGCCCCGGATCATCGAGCTGCTGCTCGTCACCACGGTCCCCACCATGGTCGTGGCCGAGGGGGGGCTCCCGCCGCTGTGGCTCATCCTGGCGACGGTGGTCGGCGGGGCCCTGGCTGCCGGGGGGGCCAACGCCGTCAACATGTACGTCGACCGGGACATCGACGCCGTCATGCACCGGACTCGGAACCGGCCGCTCGTCACCGGCGTCGTCGCCCCGACCGAGGCTCTCGTCTTCGCGGTCGCCCTCGAGATCGCCGCGTTCGCGCTCCTCTGGGGGACGGTGAACCTGCTCTCGGCGGTGCTCGCCGTGAGCGCAACCGCCTTCTACGTGTTCGTGTACACGATGTGGCTGAAGCGCACCTCCACCAGCAACATCGTCATCGGCGGGGCCGCCGGGGCCGTGCCGGTGCTGGTGGGCTGGGCCGCGGTGCGCAACTCCCTCGACTGGGCCCCACTTGTCCTGTTCGCGGTGATCTTCGTGTGGACCCCGCCCCACTTCTGGGCTCTCGCCGTGAAGTACCGGGACGACTACGCGGCCGCCGAGGTGCCGATGCTGCCGGTGGTCGTCAGCCTGCGGGAGACAGCGGTGCGGATCCTCGCCTACACCCTCGTGCTGTGGGCCTTGACCCTCGTCTTCGCGCCGGTCGCCGGGATGGGGGTCCTCTACACGGGCGCCGCCGTGGCCCTCGGCGCCGTGTTCACGGTCTTCGCCGTGCAGCTGCTGCGGACCCCGACGGCGCCGGTCGCGATGCGCCTCTTCTCCTGGTCGATCACCTACGTCACCTTGCTGTTCGGCGCCATGGCGGCCGATCAGCTGATCGGGTGAGCGTGCAAGTTCTTCGGCGGAATGGAGCCTGTGTAGAGTCCGCCGCGCCGTACCTACCGCTCAGGGGGCCGCTCGGGCCCGCTGGGCATCCGG
Organism: Acidimicrobiales bacterium; assembly: GCA_035540955.1. GTDB lineage: Bacteria > Actinomycetota > Acidimicrobiia > Acidimicrobiales > CADCSY01 > DATLFP01. Next base: position 3,207 of record DATLFP010000191.1, on the reverse strand, counting down.
GCCAGCCGATCGTCGACGAGGTTCCTGCACGCACATGGCGATGACCGAGACCAGACCCGCGCCTCAGAGCGACGTGGCCCTCGCCGCGGCGCCGGCGCCGGAGGAGCCCGCCGGGCTCGCCGGCTGGCTGTCCACCTCCGATCACAAGCGGGTCGGTCGCATGTGGCTGGCCACGTCGCTGCTGTTCCTGTTCGTGGCCGCCATCCTGCGCGAGCTGCTCGCGGTCGAGCGGCTCAACAGCGGTGCCGACCTGCTGACCGACGGGACCTTCTTCCAGGTGTTCACGCTGCACAGCGAGGCGCTTGCCCTGCTCGTGGTCGTCCCGTTCTTCGTCGGGCTCGCCACGTACCTCGTGCCCCTCCAGGTCGGCTCGCCCGAGCTCGCGTTCCCGCGGGGCGCCGCTGTCGCCTACTGGGGCTACGTCGTGTCCGCCGTCGTGCTCGTCGCCGCCTACCTCGCCGACGGCGGCATCACCGGGACCACCGCCGCCTCGGTCGATCTCTACCTGCTCGGCCTCATCGCCCTCGCCCTGTCGCTGAGCGTGGGCGCGGCCTGCGTCGTCACGACGGCGCTCACGATGCGAGCGCCGGGCATGACGCTGCTGCGCGCACCGCTGTTCACCTGGTCGGCCGTCGTGGGCGGCGGGCTCCTCCTGCTGCAGCTGCCGATCCTGGTGGCCGACCTCATCGAGCTGCTCATCCCCGCCCGCTACGCCGGCGATGTCGGCAGCTACGGCGACATCGCCTGGGTGTGGGGCGTGCCGGCGATCTACGGGCTCGTCGTCATCGCCGCCGGCGTGCTGCTCGAGGTGGTGCCGGCGATGGTGGGGCGTCCGCTGCGCATGCATCTCGCCGGGGTGGTCGTGCTCGGCCTGCTCGGCTTGTTCGGGATCGGTGGCTGGCTCCTCGACCCGACCGCGTTCGACGACCTTCTCTACGTCGCGATGGGCCTCGCCGCCGTTGTCCCCGCGCTGGCCCTCCTCGGCATCCTCGGCGACACGGTCCTGGGTGGCTCGCCGTCGCTCAAGGCCCCGCTGGTCCTGGCCATGGCGTCGGCGATCCTCCTCTTCCTCGGCGCGGCCGCTGGTGCGGTCCAGGTCATCGAGCCTCTCGAGCTCGCCGGCACCGCCTGGGAGTCGGGGCACGCACAGCTCGTCCTCTTCGGCGGCGCCGGGCTGGCGGCCTTCGCCGCCCTGTGGTTCTGGGCCCCCAAGATCTGGGGCGTCCACCTCAGCGAGGCGGCCGGCTTCGCCGTCGCCGCGCTCGTGCTCGGGGGCGCCATCCTGACCGCCGGTCCTGACCTCGTCGCCGGTGCCGCCGACGATCTGCCGATGGGCGCACTCGAGTTCGAGGAGACCGATCTGGTCTCGGTCACGGGGGGCATCGGGGTGGCCGGTGCTGCGCTCGGTGCGCTGGGCGTGCTCGTCGGCGTCGGCGCCGCCCTCGCCGCCGGCACCCGCCGTCGCGGCGGCCCGCCGGTCCCCGACGCGCCCTGGGGCGCCGCCGGGCTGGAGTGGACGACGACGTCGCCGCCACCGGCGCACAACTTCGAGGAGCAGCCCGTGCTGCGCGTGGAGCGCGCCCCGTGAGCATCACCACCTACGACCCGATCGGCGTCGAGCCGGCGCCGGCGCCGGTGCCGGGCCGCCGCAACGTGATGCTCGTCGGCGCGCTGGTGGCCACCGCCGCCGGCACCGTGCTCATCGGCGCCGTGCTGGGTGGCTACCTGAGCGCTCGCGACATCGCCCAGGCTCGCAACCAGCCGTGGCCCGCCGACGACGCCGAGCTGCCGAACGTCGCGCTGTTCGTCACCTACATCGGCCTCGCGCTGTCGGCGTTCTTCGCGCAGTGGGCGCATGCCGCCATCAAGATGGACGACCGGCGCCAGGCGTACATGGCGACGTCGTTCACCGTGGTGCTGGGACTGCTGTTCCTCAACGGCATGTCGTACTGCTGGAACCAGCTGGGCCAGGTCGCCGGCGCTTCGCCCTACGCGACGCACATGTATGCGGTGACCGTCACCCACGCCCTCGTGGTCGTCGCCGCGATCGCGCTGTGGGTGGTCGTCGCCTTCCGGGTCTTCGGCGGCCAGTTCTCCCCTCGCAACAGCGAGCCGGTGGTCGCCGCCGTGGTCATCTGGCACTTCGCCGTCGCCTCGGGCCTGGTGATCTGGTGGGCCCTGTGGTTCGTCGAGGGAGGCCCGGGTTGATCACGACGGGCGGCAAGCTCTGGTTCGCGATCACGGCGTTCGCGGTGATCGCCGCCGGCGTGTACTTCGTCGCCACCGGCCGAGGCGACGACGGCGGCGCGATCACGCTGCTCTTCATCGGCGCCGGTTCGGCGCTGCTGGGTGCGGCGTCGGTGGCGACCCGCGACGGCGACGCCGCCCTCCCCGGTGACGAGGGGGCGAAGGAGCCGGTCGTGGTCCGCGACGCCCTCCCGGCGCCGTGGCCGGCGCTGGCGGCGCTGGGCGCCGGGGTCACCATCGTCGGCTTCGCAGCCGGCGGGATCCTCTTCTACGGCGGGCTCGCCATCGTCGGCGTCGCCTTCGCCGAGTGGATGGTCCAGTCCTGGGCCGAGCGTTCCACCGCTGACCCCTCCTACAACCGGGCGCTGCGCAACCGCATCATGTTCCCGCTCGAGGTGCCGGTCCTCGGTCTGCTCGGCGTCGGGTTCATCATCCTGACCTTCTCCCGGGTGCTGCTGGCCCTGCCCGACGCGAACGTGTCGACGGCGGTGGCCATCCTGGTCGCCTCCATCGTCACCGCGCTGGCCTTCCTCGTCGCCTACCGGCCCACGATCGGCTCCTCCGCCCTGTCGTGGATGCTCGCCATCGCGGCGGTGGCGCTGCTCGGCGCCGGCGTCGTGAGCGGTGTGGCCGGCGAGCGGGAGATCGAGCACCACGGCGACATCGAGCACGCCGACGACGCTGCCGAGGAGCACGCCGAGTGATGAAGAACGCCCGCCGCCTTGCGCTCGTCCTGCTCGTCTTCGCGCTCACGTCCTGCGCCAAGGACGCGCCGCAGGACTTCCTCGAGCCCGAGGGTGCCTACGCCAAGAAGATCGACACCCTGCAGAAGCCGGTCTTCATCATCGCCATCTTCGTCGCCCTCTTCGTGTTCGGCCTCGTCGCCTTCGCCATGTGGAAGTTCCGGGAGCGGCCGGGTGACGATCACGACGAGCTCCCGCACCAGCTGCACGGCAACAC
>DATLFP010000190.1:0-16766 GCA_035540955.1 Acidimicrobiales bacterium | reverse complement strand
GTCAGTCGGGAACAGCCTCGCATCGGATGTCAACCCCGCGCTCTGGCTTGGCATGTCTGCCATCTGGATCGACGCGCACGTGTGGGAGCATGATGCTCCCACACGTGCGCGTCGATCCAGATGGCAGACATGCCAAGCCAGAGCGCGGGGTTGACATCCGATGCGAGGCTGTTCCCGACTGACCAGGCATCGGCTGGGTGGACATCGGCGGCGTGAAGTACGTCGAAGAACGACTTCTCGCTTTTGTCCTCGACGATGTAGACCTCGCTGAACAGGTGTGCCAGACCGCTGTCGGCGATGCGCTTTCGCTGGATCGTTTCGTCGCCCTTGGTCAGCAGCACAAGGTCGGCGAACGAATGGAGCCGCTCGAGGACCTCCTCGGCGTGCGGTGCCAGCTCGGCGCGCGTCTCGAAGACGCTCGCAGCAATGCGGTAGATGTCGCGTCGCATCTGTTGGGTGACAGCGAAGCCGAACTCCGCCGAGATCTGCTCGAAGGCTTCGATGCATGACGTCGGGAAGCGCTCCTTCGACAGCCCGAACCGAGCGACGTTCTGGACGTCGATCGATCGCTGAAGGCGGTCCCAGCGTTCCGCGTTGAGATTGTGCCGGGTGACGTAGTTGGCCACGCTGGCCCGAGCCCGGTCGTACAGAACCTCGACGAACCAGAGGGTGTCGTCCCCATCGAGCACGACGAGTGGCCTCACGTCATCAAGCCTACGGGCCCGCAACGGCGGGGTTGCGGGATCCGCAAGATCGATCGTGGCCACTCCCCAGTTGTACACATGAGGTGTGACAGCCCCTAGCCGGACCGTCCGAGCCGCTTGTTGACGATGCCGGCGGCCGCCGCGTTGCCGGGGTCGAGGATGTGGGCGTACCGGTTGAGGAGCACGACGGCGGAGTGGCCGAGGCGGCCGGCGATGGTGGTCGGGTGCACGCCGGCCTCGGCGAGCAGCGACGCGACGAGGTGGCGGAGGTTGCGCATGGTGATGGCGTTGCTCACGCCGGCGTCGGCCCGGGCCTGGGCGAAGAGGCGGCCGATGACGTCGGGGCGGATCGGCTTGAGGATGTCGGTCGAGGACGGGAACACGTGGAGGTCGTCGAGGGGGATGCCGGCGGCGAGCGCGGCGGGCAGCCAGTCGGTGCGGCGCCGGCGGACCACGTCGACGGTGTAGGCGTCGAGCACGACCCGGCGCGCCTTCTTGGTCTTGGTCTGCTTCCGGGTCGCCCCGCCCCGCCCCCGGGCGATGGAAGCGTCGATCTTCACCTGGGGCCGAGCTTCGTCGCCGACGTGGCGGTCGAGATCGAGCTGGCCGTAGGTGAACGCGCACACCTCGCCGGGCCGGGCTCCGGTGGCGAGGAGGAGGTCGACGAACGCGGGCAGCGGCGACGGGTCGCCGGCCTGCTTCGGCAGGAGCCGGCCACCGGCGTCGCGGCGGCGGCCGAAGCCGGTCTCGGCGGTGTCGCGGGGCAGGTCATGCAGGTGGGCGAGGAGCGGGAGGACCTCGTCGGGATCCACGTCGATCTCGGCCTCGTCGACGTCGGAGAGGGTGACGAGGTCGGCGGGGTTGGTGGTGATCCACTGCCACCGGCGAGCCTGCTCGAGGGCGGCGTGGATGTCGTGGTGGAACCGGATGACGGTGGCGGCGGCGAGCGGCGCTCCCCCGCCGTGCTCGCAGGGGATGGTGTCGCAGCGGTTCTTGCGGCGCCGGCAGACGCCACCGGCGGCCTCGAGGTGGCGGTAGAGGCTGTCGAGCTCGTAGACGCCGATCCGCTTGAGCGGCTGGCGGGCGAGGTGCTCGGGGAGGTAGCGGGCGGCGGCCCGGGCGGACTCGGCCGCGGTGGTGGGCGACATGCCGGGGCGGGCGGCGAAGTAGGCGTCGAGCAGCTGGCCGAGGGTGACGTTGCTGCGGTCGACGCGGTGGTCGACGAGCTCGGCGTGCCAGGAGTTGAGCTGGCGCTGGGCGTCGGTGCGCGACGTGGCGTGCACGACCTTCGTGGGGCGGCGGCGGGCGCCGGTGAGCGGGTCGGTGCCGAGCGAGACGATGAGCTTCCACCGTCCGTTGCCGAGGTCGGTGATGGTTCCGGTGCCGTAGGCGCGGCGCTTGGCGGCCATGGCGGCGACCTTACGAGGGGCCTGCGACAGCCACGCGCGCCTCGAATGGTTCCCGAATGGTTCCTGCGGCACAGGTGACGTTCAGCCGCTGGCCGCCGACGAGCACAAACGTGCTGGTCAGAGGCGGTTTCTGTTGGCAGCCCCAACGGGATTCGAACCCGTGCCGCCACCTTGAGAGGGTGGTGTCCTAGGCCACTAGACGATGGGGCCGAGCGTGGCGAGGGTCGAGTGTAGCGGCCGCCCGTGGAGCCGCCCCCTCACCAGATCGGACGGCCGCCGTGGTCAGCGGGCCGGCTTCTTCGCGCCCGTCTTCTTCGCCGTCGCCTTCTTGACCGCGGGCTTCTTGGTGGCGGGCTTCTTGGTGGCGGGCTTCTTGGCCGCCGGCTTCTTCGCCACCGCCGCCGCCTTCTTCTTGGCCGCGGGCTTCTTCGCCACCGCCGCCGCCTTCTTCTTGGCTGCCGGCTTCCGTGCGGTCGGTGGCGCCGGGCGGCGTGACTCGAGGACCGAGCCCACGGTGCCATGGAGCATCGAGCCGATGCCGAGCAGACCAGCGAGTCGGTCGCGGTCGAGGTCGGCGACGGGGCCCTCGTAGACGATCCGCCCCGATTGCAGCAGGTGGGCGGTGTCGACCAGCCGGAGCCCGAACACCACGTTCTGCTCGACCAGGACCATGGTGAGCCCGGTCGCGCTGGCGACGTCGCGCAGCACCGAGAACAGCTGCTCGACCACGATCGGGGCGAGACCGGCCGAGGGCTCGTCGATGAGCAGGACGCGCGGCTCGTTCACGAGGGCCCGGCCGACGGCGAGCGCCGCCTGCTGCCCGCCCGACAGCGACCCGGCCAGCGCATCACGATGCTCGGCGAGGACCGGGAGCTGCTCGTAGACGCGGGCGAGGCGTTGGTCGTAGCCGGCGCGGTCGCGGCGGCGACTCGTGTAGGCGCCGACCCGGAGGTTCTCCTCGACGGTGAGGTCGGCGAACACCATCCGGCCTTGGGGCACGTGGCCCATCCCCTTCGCCACCCGCTCCTCGGTCGGCATGCCCGTCACGTCCACGCCGTCGAGGCGGACGGTGCCGCTCCATGCCGGGACGAGGCCGGCGAGCACCTTCAGCAGCACGCTCTTGCCGGCACCGTTCAGCCCGAAGATGCCGTGCAGCTCACCGCGGCCGACGCGCAGGTCGACATCGTGGAGCACGTGGTTCGCCCCGAAGCCGGCGTTGAGCGCCTCGCCCTCGAGCACCAGCTCGCGCTCGCTCACGCCGGCACCCGGCCGAGGTAGGCGTCGACCACCTCGTCGACGGCGACGACCTCGCGCGGCGCGCCGCTGGCGATCACCTGACCCTCCGCCATCACCGTCAGCTCATCGCAGGTGGCCAACACGAGCGGGATGTTGTGCTCGATGAGCAGGATGGTGGCGCCCGACCGCTCCTGCAGCTCGATCAGCCGCTCCCCCAGCCGCTCCACGGCCGCCGGCGCCAGCCCCGCCGAGGGCTCGTCGAGCATGAGCAGCTCCGGTGCGGTCACCAGCGCGCACGCGATCTCGACGATGCGCTGCTGGCCGCCCGAGAGCTTGCGGACCGGCAGATCGGCGAACCGCTCGAAGCCGAGTCCGGCGAGCGCCTCGGCCGCCCGCGCCCGCAGCTCGGCCTCGACGCGGGGCGCCCGGTTGAGCCCGGTGAGCGCCTCGGCGACCGAGTAGCCCGCCAGCTGGTGCTGGGCGAGCAGGAGGTTCTCGGTGACCGACCGGTCGCGGGCCAGCCCGACCAGCTGGAACGTCCGCCCCAGACCCCGCTGGACCCGGCGGTGCGCGGCGAGCCTGGTCACGTCCTCTCCGAGGAGCACGACCCGGCCTCGCTCGGCCGTGACGGCGCCGGAGATGGCGTTGAACATCGTGGTCTTGCCGGCGCCGTTCGGACCGATCAGCCCGACGATCTTGCCCCGCGGCACGGTGATCGACGCGCCGTCGACGGCGACGAGGCCGCCGAACCGCACGCGGATGTCGGTCGCCTCGAGCACGACCTCGCCGGTGGCGCGGCCGACGCCGGCCGGCGGCAGCGGGAACGACAGGTCAGCGGTGGTGTCGACGCCCGGCTCAGCACCAGCGGCGGCTTCCGCTTGAAGGCGGATGGCGCTGCGCTCGGCCCGCTTCTCCCGCAGCTCGCGGACGGCGCCGGCAAGACCCTCGGGGTTGTGGGCGACGGCCACGAGCAGGCCGGCGGCACCGATGACCGCACCCCAGTTGGTGGCGGCGGCCTGACCGATGGCGCCCTCGAGCACGAGCGGGAAGACGCCGAAGAAGGCGGCGGCGACGGCGATCCCCGTCCGGCTCCCGATCCCACCGACGACGACCATGATCACCAGCAGCAGCGACTGCAGGAGCGGGAAGGAGTCGGCCGCGACGAACCGGTTCAGGTGCCCGTACAGGAAGCCGGCCACGCCGGCCATGGCGCCCGACAGGGAGAAGGCGAGGAGCTTCATCCGCACGACGTCGATGCCGAACGACGCCGCCACCGCCTCGTCGGCCCGGATGGCCTGCAGGGCGCGGCCCAGCTTCGACTCGGTGAGGTTCGTGTCGACGAGCCAGACGACGACGGCCACGAGCAGCACGACGACCAGGTAGCTCGTGTTGCTGGCCAGCTCGCGGGTGCCGAACCACGGGCGGGGGAAGCTCACGCCGCCCGACCCGGCCGACAACGGCTCGGACCGGAACAGCGACTGCCACATGACGTACTGGAAGGCGAGGGTCACGATGGCCAGGTAGATCCCGCGCAGCCGCAGGGCCGGCAGACCGACGAGGAAGCCGACGACACCGGTCCCGAGGGCGGCCAGCAGGAGCGCGGGACCGAACGCCAGCCGCAGCTCGTCGGGGCTCGTGAGCTTCGCGCCCACGAAGGCGCCGAAGCCCATGAGCGCGATGTGACCGAGCGAGAGCAAGCCGGTGTAGCCGAGGACGATGTTCAACGAGAGCGCGGCGACGGCCATGCACACCGCGGTGCCGACGACGAGGGCGCGGAAGTTCGTGAGGAGCCCGAGCGAGCCGGCCAGGCCGGGCAGGGCGACGGCGATGACGGCGGCGAGGGCGAAGCGGGGCCACGACGTCGTGGTCATCACGCCGCCCCTCGCGTCCTCGCGGTGGCGAGGAGCCCGGTCGGACGGGCGACGAGCACGACGAGGACGACGGCGAGGATCACGATGTACTCGAGGCCGGGCACCGTCGAGTGCAGGAAGGTGCGCCGGGTTCCGTACTCGAGGGTCGCCAACGCGTACCCGCCGGCGATGGCGCCGAGGGGGCTGGCCAGACCACCGATCACGGCGGCGACGATCCCCCGCAGGTAGAGCTCGGTGGCGTAGCCGGGGGCGAAGGTGCCCACGCTGGGCACGACGAGGAGGGCGGCCACGGCGGCCAGCGCGGCGCCGGCGCCCCAGACGAACATCGACACGCGGCGCACCGGCACGCCCATGAGCCGGGCGGCATCGGCGTCCTGGGCGGCGGCGAGCACGCCGAGGCCGAAGTCGGTGCGTCGCAGGACGCGGGTCACGGCGACGGCGACCACGATGACGACGCCGAACGCGATGACCTGGGTCCAGGACACGTACACGCCGGCGATGCGCACGCCGAGGCCCGAGATCGGTCCGCCGAGGGAGCGAGGGCTGGCGCCGAACAGCTGCAGCTGGAGGGCCAGCAGGAGGCTGAGGAGGCCGACGGTGGCGACCGCCACCGTGGCCCGATCGGCCCGCTCGAGCGGGCGGACGATGAACCGCTCGAAGACGACGCCGATCGCCGCGGCGCCGGCGATCGCGCCGATGGCGCCGGCGATCCACGGGAGGCCCGAGTCGGTCACGAGCCACCACGCGATGTAGAGCGACAGCGTGCCGACCTCGCCGTGAGCGAAGTTGATCGTCCGCGTCCCCCGATAGACGAGGGCCACGCTGACGGCGAACAGCGCGTAGATCGTGCCGTTCACGGCGCCGATGACGAGTACCTGATCCATCAGACCACCAATCCCGCCATCAGAGGCTCTCGACGCAGGTGGCGGTGTTGCGCCAGCTGACCTTGCCTTCGGGCCCGGAGTAGGTCTCCATCACCGAGAGCGCCCATCCCCCGCGGTGGCTGTTCCCGGGGCCCGGGCGGGTGAAGTCGACGGTGCAGGCGCTCGAGGTCGGTTGCGCCCGATAGCCGTGCATCACCTCGACGAACCGGTTTCGCGTGCAGTCGGGACCGCACGCCAGCAGCATCTGGTGCATCGCCTTCTGGCTGCTCCAGTTGAGGAAGATCAGGTCGCCGCCGATGCCGCCGATGTCGGCACTCGGCCGATAGCGGCGGTACTGCTCCTCGAACAGGCGCATGTCGTCGGCGTAGGCGGCGAACGGCCCGCTGTAGTCACCCATCGTGTAGGCGTTGTGCATCGAGACGCCCACGAGCGGCGGGTCGAGGGCGGCGCTGCCGAGGGTCTGGCTCGTCAGGTTGAACGGGAACACGAGGAACTGCGGCTTCCAGCCCTGGGAGCCGGCCTGAGTGATGAACTGCGTCGCCTCGAGTGCGTTGACCCACAGGAACACGGTGTCGACCCCCGCGTTGCGCAGGTCGACGATGTCCTGGATGTAGCTGCCCTTGTTCTGCGGCACCTCTCGCTCCAGGCGGATGTCGATCCCGACCGACTGCGCGACGGCCTTGAAGCCCCGGACTCCCGGCTCCCAGTTCTCCGAGCCCCGCTTGATGATCCCGAACCTGCTGTCGCGGAACCGGGCCGCCGCCACCCGCCCGAACATCTCACCGGTGCGCTCGGTGGTCGGGAGGAAGGTCCAGCTGTGCTGGAGCGAGTCGGCACCGTGGCTCGTGGCGGTGTGGTGGATGTAGAGCACCCGGTTGTTCTCGGCCCAGGTGCGGACCGCCGGGATCTGGTCGAACCCGATGCCGCCGAGGAGGATGAACGGGTTGTGCTCGTCCTTGCACCGCGTGGCCGCCTGCACGGCGATGTCGGGCTTGTAGTCGTCGTTCTCGTAGTGCACCTCGACGCGGCGGCCGTGGACGCCACCCGCCTCGTTCACCGCCGTCCAGTACACGTTGAGGTCCTCGGCGCCGGTGTTGAAGGCAGCGCCATAGGTGAGCGCGGCGTGGGCGCAGATCGTGATCGTCGTGTCGGTGATCCCCGCGGTGTCGTTCGCCCCCGAGTAGAGGGTCGAGCGGAACCCGCCGTCGGGCGCCGGCCCTGCCGGCGGTGCGCCCGGCGCGGGCGCGGCCGGCGAGGAGCCCTCGAGCGTGGGGGCCGGCGCGCCCGGCACCGGCGGCAGGGAGGGGGCGGTCGGGTCGGTGCCGGGTACCTCGGTGGCGAGCACGCCGACCGAGGCGTCGGAGCCGACGGCCGAGGCGTCCGGCACGGTCGGCGCTGCCGCGTCGACGGTCGTCGCCGGTCGGGGCGCCGCCGAGCACGCGGCGGTGGCCGCCATGGCCACCACCAACCACAGCGCCCGCTTGCAGTGACGTCGCATGGGAACCCCCTCCTGATCGAACGATCAGCCGGACAAGGAGTTCGGCGCTCGGCAGCGAAACCCTCTCGCACAGGACAAATCGGGTCGCCGGGACGGCGACCCTGATCGGACGATCATCGAAAAGGGGGGTGGGTGGCCGACGCCGCGTCACGACTGCAGGCGACCGAGCCCGACCTGCCGGCCGGGTCGGCCCGCCCCGGTGCCCGGCGGGTGCTCGAGGCCGCGCTCGGGCTGTTCGCCCGGCATGGGTTCAGCGGCACGTCCATCCGCGACATCGCGGCCGAGGCGGGCCTGGCGTCGGCGGCGCTCTACGCCCACTTCGAGTCGAAGGACCACGTGCTGGCCGAGCTCGTGCGCATCGGTCACGAGGAACATCACGGCCGGCTGCGGCGCGCCGCGCTCGGCACCGCCGGCGATCCCGAACAGCAGCTGCGCGGCGTCGTCGGCGCTCACGCCCGGTTCCACGCCGAGTACCCGGTGCTGGCGACGGTCTGCAACAACGAGCTCCATGCCCTCCCGCCGGCGCTGGCCGCCCCGGCGCTGGCCCTGCGGGCCCAGTCCGAGCAGCTCCTGCAGGAGATCGTCGAGCTGGGCATCGAGCGCGGCGTGTTCGATCCGCCGCACACCTGGATGACCGTCGCCGCCATCGGCGGCATGGGCATCCGCGTGGCCGCCTGGTTCGCCGCCGACCTGGAGATCGGGATCGACGAGGTGGCCGACACCTACGGTGAGCTGGCGGTGCGCATGGCGCGAGCCGACAACACCGCGCGAGCCGACAGCACAGCGCGAGCAGCCACGGGAGCGAGCGAGGGAGCACCGACATGACCGAGCCCGACTTCTTCGACGTCGACGTCGACGGCGGTCGCCTGCGGGTGGCGCGGTGGGGCGCGGCGCGCGAGGTGGTGCTCGGGCTGCACGGGATCACCGCGTCGTCGATCTCCCTCGCCCCGCTGGCGCCCGTGCTGCTACCCGACCGCAGCGTCGTCGCGCCCGACCTGCGGGGACGGGGCGGAAGCGCCGCCCTTCCGGGTCCCTACGGGCTCGCCGTCCACGCGGAGGACTGCGCCCGGGTCCTGCAGGCGGTGAGCGACACGCCGGTCACCGTCGTGGGCGAGTCGATGGGCGCGTACGTCGCCATCCTCCTCGCCGCCGGTCACCCCGATCTCGTGGCCGGTGTCGTGCTCGTCGACGGCGGACTGCCGCTCCCCATCCCGGTGGGCGATGCCGACCCCGACGCCATCGTCGACGGCCTGCTCGGTCCCGCCATCGAGCGGCTCCGGCTCACGTTCCCTTCGGTCGAGGCCTACTTCGACTACTGGCGGGTCCACCCCGCCCTCTCCGAGGCGTGGGGGCCCGACGTGGAGGCCTACCTGCGCTACGACCTCGAGGGCGACGAGCCCATGCTCCGGTCGAAGGTGAGCGAGGCGGCGGTGCGGGCCGACGGTCGCGACACGATCAGGAACGTCGGGGCGCTCGACGCCGCGCTGCGTGCGGTTCGCTGCCCGATCCACCTTCTGCGGGCCACCCGCAACCTCGTCAACGCCGAACCGCCGCTGCTGCCGGACGAGGCCGTCGCCCCCTGGCGGGACGCGCTGCCGAACCTGGTCGACGAGGTGGTGGCCGACACGAACCACTACTCGATCATCTTCGGCGACCGGGGCCGGGCGGCAGTCGGCGCCGCCGTCGTCGGAGCGTCCTAGCCGGCGACGGGTTCGCCGCACGGCGCACCGACCCGGTGCGCCTGGAAGAACGACCACGCCGCCGCCGTCAGGTCGGGGCCGATCGGGTCGGTGAAGGACCCCTCGGGGTCGCCGCTCGGGTAGTCGTGGCTGAGGCCGTGGACATACCAGGCATCGACCACCACGCAGCCGCGCTCGTCGGCATGGTGATGGACGGTTGCCGGGTACGCCGACCACCCAAGTGCCCCACCGGCGCACGGGAAGTTCCGGTTGCGGACGCACGGGTCGCCCGATCCGGGTTCGACCGCGCTCGGGTCACCGTGGTCCTCGGTCGAGGTCGGCGTGGGGTCCAGGCGGTTGGTGCCGAGCCACTGGCGCACGGCGCTCTCCCCCAGCACCACGTTGTTGAGCGGGTCGGCGGTGCCCTGCACCACCATGGCCGGCATCGAGCGCTCACGGGAGCCCATCGCGGCACGCGCGGCCTCGCCGGTCACGTCGGCACACGTCAGGTAGGCGCACCCGGCGAAGGGTGCGATGGCGGCGAGGACATCGGGATAGGTGGCGCCGAGGATGGTCGCCATGTCGGCCCCCGCCGACGCGCCGATGGCGTACACGCGCTTGAGGTCGACCCGGCGAGCGGCCATCACCTCGGCGACGATCGCCATGATGATCGCCGGCTCCCCGTTCCCCCGCACCTGGTGGTCGGGCTCGAACCAGTTCCAGCACTGCGCGCCGTTGGCCGCCGGCGACTGCTCGGGGTAGACGACGAGCGCCCCCTCCCGCTCGGCCAGCTCGTTCCACCGCGTGCCGCGCGCCGCGTCCTCGGCCGTCTGGCTGCAGCCGTGCAGGTAGATCACGAGCGGTCGGGCGACGGCGGGATCGCCCGATGGCGTGAACAGCCAGTAGTCGCGTCCCGGCCCGCGGTGGGCGTCGAACGTCGGACCGGCGATCTCGGCGCGCGCCGGGGCGAGCGGGCTCGCCAGGATCGCGAGCAGCACGATGGTGAGGACCCGGCGCACGTCGCTGCATTCGCCGCCGGCGCCGTGCACTCCTCGCTCCGGGGCAGACCGACGGCGGGAAAGGCGACGGCCCCGCCGCAGCGGGGCCGTCGTACGCCTCGAAGCTCGGGGGCGAGGACTCGAACCCCGAATAACTGGACCAGAACCAGTTGTGTTGCCGATTACACCACCCCCGAAGGTGGGACCCGCCAGGTTAGCGACTCCCCCTCACGTCACGAACCCGGACATCGAGGTCGACGAGGTGGCGGTGGCCGATGATCCGGCCCAGCCCGACGGCCACCGTCTCCCGGCCGAGCCGGCCCAGGCTGCGCAGGAACCCGGCGGACTCCCGCGACGGCGACGCCTCGCCGTGGAGACCGACCTCGGCGGCGATGCGCTCGGTGCGGAGCGCGTGGTACGGGCTCGAGACGAGCACCACGTCGGTGATGCCCTCGTTGCGGAGGAAGCGGGCGGCGGCGGCCAGGCTCTCCCACGACGAGGTCCCCTGCGACTCCAGCCGCAGCGACGTCTCCGGGATCCCCGCTCGGATCAGGTACGACGCCGACGCCGACGCCTCCGTGAACCGGTCCCCGGGCCGCCGACCTCCGGTGACGACGATCAGCGGCGCGACCGCCTCGCGATAGAGCTCGATGGCGTGGTCGAGCCGGGCCCGCAGCACGGGTGAGGGCCGCCCGTCGTACTGGGCGGCGCCCAAGACCACGATCGCCTGCGCCGGATCCACGGACCGGTCGACCGAGGCGCGCCACACCTGCACGAAGGTGATGCCGAAGTAGGCGACGACGAGCGCGCCCGACCCGAGGAGGAGCCGACGGAGGAGGAGTCGGCGCCGCACCTCAGAGACGGGCCCGGGCCGAGCGGAGCCGCGCCAGGGCCGGCTCGCGACCCAGGAGCTCGAGCGACTCCCAGAGGGGAGGTCCGACGCTGCGGCCGGTGATGGCGACTCGCACCGGGGCCTGGGCCTTCTTCCGGCTCAACCCGAGCGGCTCCCCGGCCGCCAGCGTCACCTCGCCGATCACGTCGGCCCGCCACTCGATGGACTCCCACGACGTGGCGACGGCGTCGAGCACGGCACCCGCCTGCTCATCGCCCATCGCCTTGGCCCACGCGGCCTCGTCGACCACGGGCTCGTCGAGGAAGAGGAAGTCGACCATGGGCGCCGCTTCGCTGAGGACCTCGACGCGCTCCTGCACGAGCGGCGCCACGGTGCGGAACCGGTCGACATCGAACTGGTCGGCCCACGGCAGCTGGACGGCGAACGGCTCGACCGCGGCCACGAAGTCGTCGACGGTCATGGCGCGGATGGCATCGCCGTTGAACGCCCGCAGCTTCTTCACGTCGAAGAAGCCCGGCGATCGCCCGACGTCCTCGAGCCGGAAGTCGCGCACCATCTCCTCGAGCGTGAACCGCTCGCGACCGTCCGGTGGTGACCACCCGATCAGGGCGAGGTAGTTGACCATCACCTCGGGCAGGTAGCCCTCGTCGCGGTAGAGCTCGAGCGCCACCGGGTCGCGCCGCTTGGAGAGCTTCTTGCGCTGCTCGTTGACCACCACCGGGCAGTGGGCGAAGACCGGCAGCTCACCCGGGCGGCCTTCCGCGCCCCCGCCCGCCCGCAGCGCGTGCCAGAGCAGGATGTACTTGGGCGTCGTCGGGAGGTGCTCCTCGGAGCGCACGACGTGGGTGATGCGCATGTCGGCGTCGTCGACGACGTTGGCCAGCACGAAGATCGGCGTGCCGTTCGAGCGCACGATGATGGGATCGTCGAGCGTCGCGTTCGGGAACTCGACGTCGCCGCGGATGATGTCGTGCACGACGGTGACGCCGTCGTCGGGCGTGCGGAACCGCAGAGCCCGGCCGTCGCCGGCGCGCAAGCCTCGATCCCGGCAGTGGCCATCGTAGCCGGGCGGACCGCCCCGTTCCTTGGCCCGGGCGTCGATGTCGCCGCGCGTGCAGTCGCACCAGTAGGCGTGGCCGGTGGCCTCGAGCTGGGCGGCGGCGGCCTCGTACAGTGCCATGCGCTCGGACTGGCGGTAGAGCTCGTCCCACGTGAGGCCCACCCACCGCATCGCGTCGTAGATGCCCTCGACCCACTCCTCCTTGTTGCGCTCGACGTCGGTGTCCTCGATGCGGAGGATGAGCGTGCCGCCCTGCTGACGGGCGAACGCCCAGTTGTAGAGGGCCGTGCGGGCACCGCCGACGTGGAAGTAGCCGGTCGGCGACGGCGCGAATCGCAGGCGAGGAGCCACCCGCCGACGGTAACCGCCGCACGGGCCCGTCGGGCTACCGTCCTCCGCCATGTGCCGGATGACCCGCGTCGCGCTCGTGGCGCTCCTCGTGACGGTGGCGGCCGCCTGTACCAGCGATGCGGACGCCGGCGTCACGCTGGAGGCGACACTGTCGGCGCACCCGGTCAGCGCCATCAGCGCGGTCCTCGAGGTGACGGTGGAGCCGGCGTCATCGGTGACGGCGACCGTCGAGGGCCTCGGCGGGAGCTTCGAGATCCCGGCCACCGGCGTGGCCACCGATCACCGGCTCCCGGTGGTGGGCATGCGGGCCGAGACCAGCTACACGGTCACGGTCCGGGCCGGCCGCACCACCCAGACCCTCGACTGGGTGACCGGACGGCTGCCCGACGACCTGCCGCCCGTCACCACCCATCAGGCCGACCCCGACCGGATCCAGCCGGGGGTGACCGTCTTCAGCGCGTTCAGCTGGGATCCGGTGCCGGAGGGTCAGGAGCCGCCCGATGCCGGCTACCTGCTCGCCGTCGACAACGCCGGCGCCGTCGTCTGGTACCAGCGCCTCACCCACCAGCTCCTCGACGTGGCGACCACGACACGCGGGACCTTCCTGGTCACCGCCGGCGAGTCGGTGATCCAGGAGATCGACCTGTTCGGCGCCGTCGTGAACGAGTGGGCGACGCGGGTGGCGACCACGTACGCGGTGGAAGACCTGCAGGGTCGCCGGCTCGCCAGCGACGACGCCCTCGCCATCGAGACCGACAGCGCCCACCACGAGGTCATCGAGCTGCCGAACGGGAACCTGATGACGCTCAGCACCGAGCTGCTCGAGATCGACCCGGCCGCCGCCGCCCGGCTGTGCCCCGACGATCCCGAGCCGCGGCTCGTCGGTGACGTGGTGGTCGAGCTGACGCGCGACGGCGAGATCGTCCAGGAGTGGCCGCTCTCCGACGTCTACGACCCGGTGGAGCACCCGGGTACGGAGATGTGCGTCGACGGGCCGCTGCTGGCGCCCCCCAACTGGTTCTACAACCGCGACGGTGGCATCCGCGACTGGAGCCACGCCAACGCGGTGGAGCTGTACGAGCCGTGGAACGCGCTGATCGTCTCCGCCCGGCACTTCGACGGGATCTTCGCCATCCGCTACCACGACGACGACGACGGTCCCGCCGGCGAGCTCCTGTGGAGCTTCGGTGTCACCGGCACGCTGCGGCTCGACGGCGAGCCGCCGTACCACCAGCACGCCATGGAGATGGACGGGCCCGACACGATGATCCTCTACGACAACGGCAACCTCCGGCCCGGGACCGTCGTCGGCGGTGGTAGCGAGCCGCCGTTCAGCCGGGCGGTGCAGTACCGGCTCGACCTCGACCGCGGGGTCGTCACCCAGATCTGGGAGCACCGCGACACCTGGAACGACGGCCGGCCGATCTTCACCCCGTTCGTGGGCGACGTCGACCGCCTCGGCAACGGGAACGTCCTCATCACCCATGGGGGCGGCAGCTCGGCCGACGGGGGTTACCTGGCCAAGATCGTCGAGGTGGTCCAGGGGCCGGCCGCCGACGGCTCCGAGGACGACATCGTCCTCGACCTCGAGGTCGGCACCGGCGCCGCCCGCCCCGACGGCGCCCCCTCGGGCTGGACCGTCTACCGCGCCGAACGCCTTCCCAGCCTCTACTTCGGGTCCTAGACCCCGAACCTTGTCGCGCACACCCGCCCGGGGCGGGTCAGCGCGACAAGGTTCGGGATCGCCAGGCGGCGGCCATGGCCACCCGCTCGGCGATGGGCGGGTGCGTGTGGGTCAGGCGCTTCCAGAGGGGCGGGTCGACCTCGGCGTTGTTGACCTCGGCGAGACGACGGAAGGCGCCGGTGAAGGCATCGGGGTCGCCGAGCAGGTCGAGGGCGTAGAGGTCGGCGGCCCGCTCGTCGGCCCGCGACAGCCACGACGTCACCAGCGTCGACAGCAGGAACCCGACCTGGAACACGAGCAGGAACAGCGGGAGGGCGGCGGGCTCGCGGATGCCCGACACGCCGGCGGTCTCCAGCAGCCAGTCCCACTCGAAGGCGGCCGCCGCCACGACCAGCGCCAGCCCCTGGGCAGCGACGAGGACGGGCACCCGGCGCCGCACGTGCTTGAACCGCCAGTGTCCGAGCTCGTGGCCGACGATCTGCTCGAGATGGGCGGGGTCCCAGTCGAGCAGCGTGTCGAACACCACCACCCGGCGCGTCTTCCCGAGCCCGCTCACGTGGGCGTTGATGGCCCGCGATCGCCGCGACGCGTCAGCCACCAGCACCTCGTTCACGTCGAGCTCGGCGATGCGGGCGACGTCGAGCAGCACGTCACGCAGCACCTCGTCCTCCATCGGCGTGTACTTGTTGAAGATCGGGGCGATCACGACGGGTCCGAGCGTGGCCGCCAGCAGCGCGAACCCGGCGAGCAGCAGCCACCCGTACAGCCACCACCAGTCGGTGGCCCGGATCAGCGCCCACAGCGGGATGAGCAGCAGCAGCGTCACGCCCACGTTCACGGCGACGCCCTTGACCTGGTCGGCGAGGAAGCCGCGCACCGTCTGGGTGCTCATGTCCCACCGCTTGTCCCACACCAGCTCCCGCCACCCGTCGAACCACGCCGTCACCCCGAGGTCGACGGCGAAGAACGCGGCGGCCACGACCACCAGCTGCAGCACCCACCCGGACACGTCCAGGCCCTCGACGAGCCGGGGCCCGGCCTCGCCCACCACGAACGCCACAGCGATGGTCGTCGTGAGCACGGTCTGGACGTGGAGCATTCGCCGGATGGGCCGCACGTAGGCGCGGCCCCGGGCGATCTCCTCGACGTCGAACCAGTCAGCGGGATCGGCCCGGACGCGGCGATAGGGAGACAGCGGCGCCGAGGCTTCGGTCACGCCGTCCGCAGG
Source organism: Acidimicrobiales bacterium (assembly GCA_035540955.1). Taxonomy (GTDB): domain Bacteria; phylum Actinomycetota; class Acidimicrobiia; order Acidimicrobiales; family CADCSY01; genus DATLFP01. The sequence continues at coordinate 1,311 of DATLFP010000190.1, read as the reverse complement.
TGCTCGAGCAGGAGGGCGTTGAGCCGGTCGGGCGCCGTCTCGGCGATCCAGTGGCCGATGCCCTCGAGCACCTCGAACCGGTAGGGGCCGGCCACGTACTCCTCGGTCCAGCGGGCGGCGTCGGGCCCGAGGGCAGCGTCGTCCGTGCTCCACACGAACAAGGTCGGCATGCCGATCGGGCCGAGCGACTCGGCATCGGTGAGCGACGCCGCCCGGTACCAGTTGAGCGCCGCCTGCATGGCGCTCGGTTGGAGCAGGACCTCCACGAACGGCTCCACGTCGGTGAGGCCGGTCATGGCGAAGAGGTTGCGGAGGCCATCGCCGCCGTTCTGGGTGAAGGCCTCGGCGGCGCCGTCGCTGCGGAAGAAGTCGATGTAGGACGACCGCGTGGCCTGGTCGGCCCCATCTTCGCCCGCCAGCGCTCGCCCGAACGCCGCGGGATGCGGCACCGACAGGATCGTGAGCGTCCGCACGCGCTCGGGGTGCCGGCCGGCGACCTGCCACGCCACCGCCGCGCCCCAGTCATGGCCGACGAGGTGGAACCGCTCGGCCCCGACGGCGTCGGCGATGCCGAGCACGTCGGCGACGAGATGCGGTATGGCGTAGTCGTCCACCGCGGCCGGCCGGGCCCCTGGGGAGTACCCGCGCTGGTCGGGGGCGACGGCCCGGAACCCGGCGGCGGCCAGGGCGTCGAGCTGGTGACGCCACGACCACGACGTCTGCGGGAAGCCATGCAAGAGGACCACGACATCGCCGTCGTCGGGACCGGCCACCCGCGCCGCGAACGTGTCCGCGCCGACGGGGATCTCGAGCGTCTGCACGGCGGCGAAGGTAACCGCGATGCCCGGGGCGGGCGATCGGCGCGGCGTCGAAGACCTACGCGGCGGCCGGCGTGCCCGGCGCGTCGAGGCCGACCAGCGCGCGCCAGTCGCCGGGGAAGCGGGAGGCCACCGCCTGGTGGGTGAGGCGCAACGTCGCCTCCGGGATGTGATCGACGATGGCCCGCTGGTCCGAGTAGTGGTGGGCGGCGGCCTCGAAGAGCGGGACCCGGAGCTCGACCAGCTCGGGTGGCGCGTCGCCGAGGAAGCCCCAGACGCGGAAGGCGATGTCGAGGTCGTGGATCACCGGCGCCCGTCCGAACAGCGACGCCCGCCGCAGCGCCACGCCGAGGCAACCGGCGACCGCGTCCTCCCGGTGGACGCCGTCGAGCACGAGACGGTCCTCGAACCGGCGGGCGAGCACGAGCGCATAGCCCTGGTCGGGGCCGGGCGAGCCGAGGCTGGGCCCCTCGGGCTGGGCCGGCCCGAGCTC
>DATLFP010000189.1:0-5013 GCA_035540955.1 Acidimicrobiales bacterium | reverse complement strand
CCCCTGGACCTTCCCCCCGCCCTGACCTGCCCAACGCAGGATCTCGGAGCATCCAGACCGGCTGTACCGGCTTGGAGGCTCCGAGAACTGACGCGCGGTCAGGTGAGGCGGGCGACGAGGTAGCGCTCGCGGTGGGTCAGGTCGTGGTGGAAGGTCGCGTCGTCGAAGCCGGCGGCCAGGGCCCGGGCGACCATCGCCTCGCCCATCCACGCCCCGTGCTCCATCACCAGCGCGCCGGGCCGGCGCAGCCAGCCGGGGGCGGCGTCGATCACCTTGAACGGCTCGACGGTGCCGTCGTCGCCGCCGTAGAGCGCCACGCCCGGCTCCCAATCGGCGACGTCGGGCGGCAGCTGCGCGGTCGCCGGGACGTACGGCGGGTTGGCGGCGACCACGTCGATCCGGCCGCGCAGGTCGGCGGGCAGGGCGTCGAACCAGCTGCCCTGGACGAGGCGCACCCGGGTCCCGGCCCGGCCGATCCCGGCCAGGTTGGCCCGGGCCACCTCGAGGGCGTCCGCCGACACGTCGCTCGCCCACACCTCGACGCCCGGCAGCTCCACCGCCATCGACAGGGCGATGGCGCCCGACCCCGTGCCGAGGTCGGCCACCACCCGGGCGCCGAGCCGGCGGGCCTCGGCGATGGCGGCGCCCGCCACCTCTTCGGTCTCGGGGCGGGGGATGAGGACGCGGGGATCGACCACGAGGTCGAGGGTGCGGAAGCCCCAGCGACCGAGCACGTACTGCAGCGGCTCGCCGGCCCGCCGGCGGGCGAGCATCCCGTCGAAGTACGCCATCGCCCGCTGCGTCGGCGTCTCGTCGAGGTGCAGCACGAGCTCGGCTCCGTCGTAGCCGGCGGCCTGCTCGACGAGCCGCCGGGCGTCGACCTCGCCGACCTGCTCGACGGCGTCGACGAGGACGGCCCGCCAGGTCGTGCTACTCGTCGCCACGGAGCTGCGAGGCCCGCTCGTCCTGGAGCAGGGCGTCGACCACGCCGTCGAGCTCACCGGCCAGCACCTTGTCGAGGTTGTACGCCGTGTAGCCGACGCGGTGGTCGGTCAGCCGGTTCTCCTTGAAGTTGTAGGTGCGGATCTTCTCGCTCCGACCGCCGCCGCCGATCTGGCCCTTGCGGGCCGCCGACAGCTCCGCCGCCTGTCGGTCCTGCTCGGCCTTCAGCAGCCGCGACCGCAGCACGAGCATGGCCTTGGCCCGGTTCTGGATCTGGCTCTTCTCGTCCTGCATCGCCACGACCGTGTTGGTCGGCTTGTGCGTGATGCGGACCGCCGAGTCGGTCGTGTTGACGCTCTGCCCCCCGGGGCCCGACGACCGGTACACGTCGATCTGCAGGTCGTTGGGATCGATCTGGATGTCGACCTCCTCGGCTTCGGGCAGCACCGTGACGGTGGCCGACGAGGTGTGGATGCGACCCTGGGCCTCGGTCACCGGCACCCGCTGCACGCGGTGGGGTCCGCCCTCGTGCTTCATGTGCGACCACGCGGTGTCCCCCCGCAGGGTGAAGGTCACCTGGTCGAAGCCGCCCATGTCGCTCGGCGTCGCCTCGAGCACGTCGAGCTTCCAGCCCCGGCGGTTGGCGAAGGCGGCGTACATGTCGAACAGATCCTTGGCGAAGAGGTTGGCCTCCTCGCCCCCCTCGGCACCCCGGATCTCGACGATCACGTTCTTGCCGTCGTTGGGATCCTTGGGCAGCAAGAGGACCTTCAGCTCGTCCTCGAGCCGGGCGATGGCCGCCTCGGCCTGCGTCACCTCGGCCCGCAGCACCTCCCGGTCCTCCCCCGAGGTCTCCGGCAGCATCTCCTTGGCGGTGGCGAGGTCCTCGGTGACCCGGCGCAGCTCGCGGCTGGCGCGCACCACCGGATCGAGCTCCTTGTGGCGGCGGGCGAGGGCGGCGTATGCGTCCCGATCGCTGTGCACGGAAGGGTCGCCGAGGCGCGCTTCGACATCGTCGAACTCGTCTTCCAGGGCGCGCAACCGGTCGAGCATGGCCCGCTCAGGCTACGGCGACGACGTCGGCGGGACGCTCGAGGGCAGCGGCGAGGGCGACGGTGATGGCGTGCGCGTCGCGCGCGGCGACGGCCAGGACGAGTCGAGCGTCGCGCCCGTCCTGGAGGCGGGCGTCGGCGGCGGCGGGGACGAGGTCGAGATCGACGCCCACCGAGCACACCACCACGAGCGGCTCCCCGCGATCGTCGACCCCGGTGGCGGGCGCCGGCCAGGGCGTCCGCAGGTCGGGCGCTTCGACGACGGGCGCCATCGGCGCCAGGTGATCGGCACCCACCAGCGCGGGGTCGCGCACGAGGCGCGACCGCAGCGCCCGGTCGGCCGCCCACCGGCGGAGCGGGTGGGGCTCGTCGGAGTCGACCCGGTGGCGGCGCACGAGGGCGACCACCTCGGCGAGGTCCTGGCCCCGGAGGAGGTCGTGGGCCTCGCGGTCGAACCGGCCGACGCCGATCGCGAGCCGGGCCTCGCCGTTCTCGCCGATCTCCACCCGGCACACCTCGAGGCCCTCGACCTCGCCGATCAGCCGCCCGTGCTCGACGACGGGATCGGCGCCGGCCGCCGCGATGACGTCCGCGAACGGGGCGGCGACGGCCGGGAGCGGTGCCACCGCCGGCAGCGGCGCCGGCTCGGCTCGCTGGACGTCGGCGCCGTCGACCCGCCAGATCGCCGGGGGCGACGCGAACTGCGCGGCGCGGCGGGCCAGCAGGCCGGTGTCGTGCTCGGCGAAGACGTTGACCCGATCGATCGAGCCCCCCTTCGCCGCCACCGCCAGCGCCGGGCCGAGCGAGCGGGCGGGCGCGGCGTCGGCCAGCACCCAGGTGCCGTCGGCGCCGGTGAGGGCGGCCCCGCCCGGGAACGCGAGCGACCGCCGGTCTCGGGGACCGGCGGTCGAGGTGACCAGCGCCTGCAGCTTGGCCGCCAGCAGGCGGGCCCGCTGCTCAGGATCCAACGGTCGGCTAGGCCTTCTTCTTGCGCTGCCCGTAGCGGCGCTCGAAGCGCTCGACCCGGCCGCCGGTGTCGACCAGGCGCTGCTTGCCGGTGAAGAACGGGTGGCACACGTTGCACAGCTCGACCCGCAGGTTGTCCTTGGTCGAGCGGGTCTCGAACTCGTTGCCGCACGAGCAGTGGACCTTGGCCGTCTTGTACTCGGGATGGATGTCGGACTTCATGGCGATCTCCGGATCAGAGGGGCAGTGGATTCTACGGGCTGCAGCGCTCGATGAGCGAGGCCGGGTCGGCGCTCACGCCTTGGCAGCGGAGTCGAGGAACTCGGTGTTCGACTTGAACTGCTTCATCCCGTCGAGCAGGCGCTCGAGGGCGGCGGCGTTGCTGCCCCCCTCGCTGCTGAGCGCGTTGAGCGCCCGGCGGACCCGCCAGACCTGCTGGAGCTGCTTGCGGTCGAAGAGCAGCTCCTCGTGCCGGGTGGAGGAGGCGTCGATGTCGATGGCCGGGTAGATCCGGCGCTCGGCGAGGCGCCGGTCGAGCCGCAGCTCCATGTTCCCGGTGCCCTTGAACTCCTCGAAGATGACCTCGTCCATCTTCGAGCCGGTCTCGATCAGCGCGGTGGCGAGGATGGTGAGCGAACCCCCCTCCTCGATGTTGCGGGCGGCGCCGAAGAACTTCTTCGGGGGGTACAGGGCACCGCTGTCGACGCCGCCCGACATGATCCGCCCGGTCGCCGGCGCCGACAGGTTGTAGGCCCGGGCCAGGCGGGTGATGCCGTCGAGGACGATGACCACGTCCTTGCCGTACTCCACGAGCCGCTTGGCCCGCTCGATGACCAGCTCGGCGAGGGCGGTGTGCTCCTCGCTGGGCCGGTCGAAGGTCGACGCGATCACCTCACCGTTGGTCGACCGCCGCATGTCGGTGACCTCTTCGGGCCGCTCGTCGACGAGCAGCACCATCAGCACGATCTCGGGGTTGTTCGCCTCGATCGACTTCACGATCTGCTTGACGACGGTGGTCTTGCCCGCCTTCGGCGGCGACACGATCATCCCCCGCTGGCCCTTGCCGATCGGGGCGATGAGGTCGACGATGCGCGCCGTCATGTCGGCCTGGCCGGGCGACTCGAGCTCGAGCTTCTCGTCCGGGAACAGCGGGGTGAGATCTTCGAAGCGCGGCCGGTTGCGGGCCTGCTCGGGATCCTCGCCGTTGACCTCGTCGATGCGCAGCAGCGCCGGGTTCTTCTCGTTGCGGCTCGCCGGCCGCATGGCGCCCTTCACGTGGTCGCCGCTGCGCAGGCCGAACTGGCGGATCTGCTTGACCGACACGTAGACGTCGTCGCGGCTCGGCAGGTAGCCCTTCGTCCGGAGGAAGCCGTAGCCCTCGCTGCGGAGGTCGAGCAGGCCGGCCACGTCGACCGGCTCGCCCACGAAGGGCTCGTCGGGCCGGTCCTGGCCCTGCTGGCCCCGGTCGCGCCCCCGGCGGCGGCGGCCACGCCGGTTGCCGGGCTCGCCGTCGTCCTCCCAGCGCGGCCGGTCACCGTGCTGCCCCTCGCTCTCGGTCCCGCCCCGCTGCTGGTGGCCTCGCTCCTGCGGGCGGCGGTCGGGGCGGTCGTCGGCGGCGTTGCCGTCGCGGTCCTCGCCGTCGGCCTGATCGGGGTCCTCGCCGTCGGGTTGATCGCGGTCGGCGGCCACCGCCGGTTGCTCGTCGCGCGCAGCCGCGTCCGCCTCCGGTCGCCGGCGCGCCGCCGGCCGGCTCTCCCCGTTGCCCGACGCCGCCGGCTTGGCGCGCGGTCGGTCGGGCGTCGCCTTGGCCGGCTCCTTGCCCACCTCCTCGCGGGCCGCAGCACCGCCGACACCGGCCGTGGTCAGGATGAGGTCGACGAGGTCAGCCTTCTTCGCGCGCGCCGGCGCCTTGGCCCCGAGCGCTTCGACGATCGTCTTGAGCTCGTCGCGCTCCTTGCGCTCCAGCACGGACCGTTCGAGGACGGGCTCGGCCATGGGTGTACCTCTTCCGGAGTCGAGAGCTCCGCGTCCCGCACGCGCAACGGCGCGGCTC
>DATLFP010000188.1:0-16671 GCA_035540955.1 Acidimicrobiales bacterium | reverse complement strand
CGTCGCGAGCTGATCGGGATCGTGAACCTCGAGTCGCTGCGGCGGGGATCGGTCGCGGCCGGCGAGATGTGCGAGATCGCCGGCATCGGCCCGGTGCCGGTGGAGACGGCGAGAGCCATCTTCGGCGACGCCCTGCTGCGGATCGTCATCCGCGACGGCGTCGACATCCGGACCGTCGTGCACGCCCGCCACCAGCCATCGGCGGTGCAGGAGACCGCCGTGCTCGTGCGCGACGGAGGACGGTGCGTGCGGCCTTCGTGCGGCCGTCCGATCGCCGAGATCGACCACATCGAGGAGTACGCCTCGACCCGCCGCACCACGCTCGACGAGCTGGCCGGGCTGTGCACCGCCGATCACGACCGCAAGACCTACGGCGGCCACCGGTACGAACGAGGCGCTCGGGGTTGGGAGTGGCACCGGCCCGATGGCGGCATCGAGTACGAGCGTCCTCCGCCACCCGACGACGGCTGACCCCAGCCGGCGCCATCGATCGCCGGGCCGCCGACGGGCGCGGGAACCCATCGATGCCGCTGCGACGCGGGCGGCCGCTCGACCCTCCCCGCAGACATCGCACGAACCTTGACAACTGAAGAGACGGCCGGTCGCTCCGGCCCGCGGCGCTGCGCGGTCAGCCAGCGGCGCGGTCAGCCAGCGGCGCGGTCAGCCGGCGGCGGCGCCTCCTGGCACAGCGAAGCCGCGCAGGGGAAGCGCTCGATCGCGCTGCAGCCAGTTGTCGGCCGGGTAGTCGGCGGTCCCGTCGATGACGTGCACGGTGTAGGCGTCGCGGGGCCGGTCCGACCGGTTGGCGTCGCTGCGGTGCGGGAGGAGGCCGTGGAGCAGGATCAGCGTCCCCTTCCGCGCCGGCAGCGGGATCTCGTCCCGACCGTCGAGGGAAGACGGGTACGGCTCGGGGTCGAAGGTGTCGAACACCGTCCCGGCGTCGACGTCTTCGGCCCTCGCCCGCCGGAACCGCTTGCGGACCGGCAGCCGGTGCCCGCCCGGCAGCGCCCACATGCACCCGTTCTCGAGGGTCGCCTCCTCGATGGCGAACCAGAACCCGACCACCGACGGCGGGTCGGTCCACAGGAACGTGTGGTCGGTGTGGGACGTGACCTCGCCGCCGACGTGGGGCGCCTTGAGGATGTACATCGACTGGAGCAGCAACGGATCGGCCAACCCGATGTCCTGGGCGATCTCGGCCAGGCCCGCCATCCGGGAGAACCCGTCGAACACCGGGTCGAGGTCGTGGAGGGCGTGGCCGATCTTGTTGACCGTCCGCGTGTCCTCCTCCTCGACGAAGAACCGGATCGTGTCGCCCGAGGTGAGGAACCACTCGTCGCTGGTACGGGTCTGCTCGTGCGTCGAGAACACCGACTGGACCTCGTCGGGGTCGAACCCGGCGATCAGCTCGTGCGCCCGGGCCTTGAGCTCGTCGCACCGCCCCGGCGAGACGAAGTCCTCGAGCACGAGGAACCCGTCGCGCTCCCACGCCCGCAGCTGTTCGGCGGTCAGCACCGGCTCACGACCCGATCCGATCCATGACGAGCGGCGCCGGCTCGGGCGGCTCGGGGCCGACCTCGAAGGCGGCCCGGGCGGCGGGCTCCACGGCATCGAGGCGAGCGGGATCGTCGGCGTGGAGCACGACCAGGGGCTCGCCGGCCTCGACCGCGTCGCCGACGCCCGCCGTCCAGGTGACCCCGGCGGTGGCGCTCACCGCGTCGTCCTTGCGCTCCCTGCCGGCGCCGAGCCGCCAGGCGGCGACGCCGATGCCCATGGCGTCGAGCCGGGTCAGGTAGCCGGCGGCGGGGGCGTCGATCACCCGGGTGTGGGCGGCGACCGGCAGCGCCGCCGAGGGGTCGCCACCCTGGGCCCGGACCATGTCGTCCCACCGGGACCGCGCCGAGCCGTCGGCGAGGGCGGCGGCCGGATCGGCGTCGACGCCGGCGAGGGCGAGCATCTCACGCGCGAGGACGAGCGTGAGCTCGGCGACATCGGCCGGCCCGCGGCCGTCGAGGACCTCGAGGGTCTCGGCGATCTCGAGGGCATTGCCGGCCGAGCGGCCGAGCGGCGAGGTCATGGCGGTGAGGAAGGCGGTGGTGCGCACGCCGTTGCGGTCGCCGATCTCGACCATCGTCTCGGCCAGCTCGCGTGCCATCGCCACCTCCTTCATGAAGGCCCCGCTGCCGAACTTCACGTCGAGCACGAGCGACTCGGTGCCCTCGGCGATCTTCTTCGACATGATCGACGACGCGATCAGCGGGATCGACTCGACCGTGGCAGTGACGTCGCGCAGCGCGTAGAGCTTGCGGTCGGCAGGCGCCAGCGACGGGCTCGCCGCGCAGATGACGCAGCCGACGGTGCGCAGCTGCTCGACGATCTCGTCGTTGTCGAGCGCCACCCGCACCCCGGCGACCGCCTCGAGCTTGTCGAGCGTCCCGCCGGTGTGGCCGAGCCCGCGGCCCGAGAGCTGGGGAACAGCGGCGCCGCAGGCGGCGACGAGCGGCACGAGGGGAAGGGAGATCTTGTCGCCCACGCCGCCCGTCGAGTGCTTGTCGACCGTCGGCCGGTCGACCGCCGAGAGGTCGAGGCGCTCGCCGGAGCGGATCATGGCGTCGGTCCAGGTGGCCAGCTCGCCCGGCTCCATGCCCCGCCACACGATGGCCATGAGCAGGGCCGAGGCCTGCTCGTCGGCCACCCGGCCGTTGGTGTAGGCGTCGATGAACCACCGCACCTGCTCGTCGGAGAGGGTGCCGCCGTCGCGCTTGGCCCGGATGACGTCGACGGCCGAGAGGTCCCCGCTCACGGCAGCCACTCCGGGCCGAACGCTCCGGGGAGCAGCTCGCCCAGGGGGCGGACGCCGTCGGGGGTGGCCACCAGCAGGTCCGGGCCGCCCGCTTCGTGCAGCAGCTGGCGGCACCGGCCGCACGGCGAGCCCGTCGAGAGGGCGCCATCGAGCGGCCCGCCCATGCAGCACACCGCAACCAGCCGGCCGCCGCCCGAGCGGTGCAGGTCCGACACCATCCCGCACTCGGCGCACAGGGTCAGCCCGTAGGAGGCGTTCTCGACGTTGCACCCGGTGACGACGCGACCGTCCTCGACGAGGCCGGCGGCGCCGACGCGGTACCGCGAGTACGGCGCGTACGCGGTACGAGCGGCGTCCTCGGCTGCCGCTCGCAACGCCGCCCAGTCGATCTCCACCTACGTCCCGCCGCCCTTGCGGTACGGCAGGCCGTCGGCGGCCGGGGGCCGGAGGCGCTGGGTGGCGAAGGCGAGGACCAGCAGGGTCGTGATGTGCGGCGTGAACGAGAGGAACTGGCGGGGAACGGTGTCGCTGGTGACGTACCAGATGCCGAACCCGACGGCGATCGCCCCGATCACCGCGCCGTACCGGTAGCGACGGTCGAAGAGCAGCCAGAGGGCGGCCAGCGCCGCCGCGACCGCGACGAACAGGAGCAGGGCGTGCACGGCCGACTCGTTCCGGAGCCGTAGGGCGTCGGCGAAGCCGAACAACCCGGCACCCATGGCCACGCCGGTGGGCCGCCAGTTGCCGAAGATGAGCGCGGCGAGGCCGATGAAGCCGCGGCCGCCGGTCTGGCCCTCGCGGTAGATCCCGGCACCCTCCAGCACGAGGAACGCGCCGCCGAGGCCCGCCAGCGCACCGGAGGTGATCACGCCGAGGTACTTCATCCGGTACACGTTCACGCCGAGGGACTCGGCGGCGTAGGGGTTCTCGCCCGCCGACCGCAACCGCAGCCCGAGGGGCGTGTGCCAGAGGAACAACACGCTCGCCGGCACCAGCAGCAGGGCGACGAACGACAGCAGCGAGAGGTTGCCGGTCAGGCCCCGGAGGAGCCCGGCCACGTCGGAGATCACCACCCACCGCCACGACGCGATGCGGCCGAGGACATCGGGCGTGTCCCAGCCGAAGATGCTCCCGCCGGCGAGGAACGGAACGTCGACCTTGGCGATGTCGACGGTCACCTTCGGCGACTGCGTCGCCCCGCCGCCGGTGCCCTTGCCCACCCAGGACACCACCGACAGGTACCGGGCCATGCCCGCACCGAGGATGTTGATGGCGACACCCGACACGATGTGATCGACGCCGAAGGTCACGGTCGCCACCGCGTGGATCAGCCCGCCGAGCGCGCCGCCGAAGATGCCGAGCAGCACCCCCTCCCACGCCCCGAACTCGACCGCTCCCCACGCCCCGAACCACGTGCCGAGGATGAGCATGCCCTCGAGGCCGATGTTGACCACGCCGCATCGCTCGGCGAAGAGACCGCCGAGCCCGGCGAGCAGGATCGGGACCCCGAGCCGGATGGCGGCGCTGAAGGAGCCGGCCGAGGTGAGGTCATCGGCGTCGGCGACCACCCGCACGATCGACAGGAGGATCACGCCGAGCCCGACGAGGATCATCGCCCGCGGCAGCTTGCGCTTCGGCCGCGCCGCGTGCACCGCCGGGGTGCCGGTGCCCGAGACGGTGGTCATCGATCGCCCTCCTCGGACAACGCCGCCGCCGCCGGCTGGGTGGCGGCTCCCGCGGTCGCCGCCGCCGCCGCCTTCACCTCCGACGCCGCCACGAGGCGGCGCACGAGCTCGTAGGACACGACGACCGAGAGCAGGACGGTGGCCTGGAGGATGTCGATGATCTCCTTCGGGATGTCGCGGAGATCGAGGATCTGGGCCGACGTGCTGAGGAAGCCGAACAGGAGCGCGCTCACGGCCATGCCCGCGGGGTGGTTGCGACCCAGCAGCGCCACCGCGATGCCGGCGAAGCCCAGCCCGGTCGGGAAGTCCTGGTGGTAGCGCCCGAAGAACCCGAGCAGCTGTGACATGCCGACCAGGCCGGCGAGGGCGCCGCTGATCAGCATCGTCTTCACGATCATGCCCTTCGGGTGGACGCCGCTGGCCAGCGCCGCCCACGGGTTCACCCCCGATGCCCGCAGGTCGTAGCCGAACCGGGTGCGGGACACCACGACGTAGAAGGCGACGCCGAGCAGGATGGCGATGACGAGGAAGCCCTGCAGGTTCGCCCCCTGCGGGACGTCGATGCCGATCGCGGCGAGCGGCCGGTTGAGGCTCGGCATCCGTCCCGACGCCGGGAGGTCGTGGGTCTTCAGGATCTGGGTCTCGGACCGGTCCCGCAGGTAGTTGCCGAGCAGGTACGCGAGCAGCCCCGTCGTCACGATGGCGTTGAGCATGATCGTGGCGATCACCTCGTGCACGCCCCGGTACGCCTTGAGCACGCCGGCGATCCCCGCCCATCCGGCGCCGACGCCCATGGCGACGACCAGGATGAGGAGCACGTGGATCGGTCCCGGCAGGTCGACCGACGCGCCGACCGCCGCCGCCATGAGCGCCGCCAGCTGGTACTGGCCTTCGACGCCGATGTTGAACAGGTTCATCTTGAACGCGAACCCGACCGCCAGCGCCGAGATGTACAAGGGGATGGCGCGGTTGACGATCGAGATCATGCGGCGCGTGTCGTTGGCGTAGGCGAGCATCTCCCGCCACGCGGTGAAGGGGTCGTTGCCGCTCGCCCACAGCGCCAGCGACGAGATCAGCACCGCGAACGCGAACGCGCTCACCGGCGCCAGGAGCGCGAACCCGAGCCGGCGCAGCCGATCCCGGTTCACGCGGCGGCGCCCGTCATGTAGGAGCCGAGCTCCTGCGGGGTGACCGTCTGGGGATCGAGCTCGGCCACGATGCGGCCCCGGTACATCACCAGCAGCGTGTCGGAGAGGCCGATGAGCTCCTCGAGGTCGGCCGACACGAGCAGCACCGCCAAGCCCTTGCTCCGCGCCTCCCGCAGCTGGGTCCACACCGCCGCTTGGGCGCCCACGTCGATGCCGCGGGTGGGATGGCCGGCCACCAGCAGCTTCGGCTCGGCCGCCATCTCCCGGCCGACGATCAGCTTCTGCTGGTTGCCGCCCGACAGTGCGTGGGCGGGCACGTCGACGCCCGGCGTGCGCACGTCGAAGTCCTCGGCGATCTGCGCCGTGCGGACGCGCGCACCACGCCGGTTGACCCAGGGACCCCGCGAGAACGGCACCACGTCCTGGTGGCCGAGCATGGCGTTCTCCCACAGGGGCGACGGCAGCAGCAGACCGTGCCGCTGACGGTCGGCGGGGATGTAGCCCACGCCCTGGTTGCGCCGCCACCGCGTCGATGCCTGGGTGATGTCCTCGCCGCCGAGCAGCACCCGGCCGCTCGTCGGTGCCTGCAGGCCGAGGATGATGTCGACGAGCTCGGTCTGCCCGTTGCCCTCGACCCCGGCGATGCCCACGACCTCGCCCCGACGGACCCGCATCGAGACGCCGTCGATCACCGTCCGGCCGGTCTCCTCCAACGTCACGCCATCGAGCTCGAGCTCGACCGTCTCGGTCACCGTCGAGCCCTGGGTGTCGGGCTTGGGCAGCTCGCTGCCCACCATCATCTCGGCCAGCTCTCGAGCCGTGGTCGCGGCCGGCTCGGTGGTGCCGACGGTCCGTCCCGCACGGATCACGGTGATCGAGTCGGCGATCTGCAGGACCTCGTCGAGCTTGTGGCTGATGAAGATGACGGTCACACCCTGCGACTTGAGCTCGGCCAGGCTCGCGAACAGCTCCTCGACCTCCTGGGGGACGAGCACGGCGGTGGGCTCGTCGAGGATGAGGATGCGGGCGCCCCGGTAGAGGACCTTCAGGATCTCCACCCGCTGGCGCTCGCCGACGCCGAGGTGCTCGACCAGCGTGTCGGGGTCGATGACCATGCCGTAGCGCTCCCCGAGCTCGACGATCCGCGCCCGGGCCGACGCCCGGTCGAGCGCGAGCCCCCGCTTCGGCTCGAGCCCGAGCACGACGTTCTCGAGCACGGTCAGGTTGTCGGCCAGCATGAAGTGCTGGTGCACCATGCCGATGCCGGCGGCGATGGCGTCCTTGGGCGACCGGAAGCTCACCTCGGCGCCATCGACGAGGATCGTCCCCTCGTCGGGTGCCTGCATCCCGTAGAGGATCTTCATGAGCGTCGACTTGCCGGCGCCGTTCTCGCCGACGATGGCATGCACCTCTCCGGTGCGGACCACGAGGTCGACGTCGTCGTTGGCGATCACGCCCGGGAACCGCTTGGCGATCCCGCGCAGCTCTACGGCAGGTGGTTCCACGTACCCCTCGTCTGCAAGGTTCGCGGTGAGGGGCCCGAGGTTGCGACCCCGGGCCCCTCCGCGAACATCGTCGGCTACGGCGCGGTCGGGACCACGATGTCGCCGGCGATGATCTGCTGCTTCAGGTCCTCGAGCTCATCGGCGATGTCGTCGACGAACCCGCCGCTGGTGGCGTAGTCGACGCCACCGGCCTCGAGGTCGTAGACCGTGACCGCCCCGCCGATCTCCTCGCCGTTGACGACCCGCTCGATCGTGTCGAAGACGGCGACGTCGACCTTCTTGAGCATCGACGTGAGGATGTACGGCTGCAGCGACGAGTCGACGATGTTGTACTGGTCGGAGTCGACGCCGATGGCCCACACCTGCGAGCCGCTGCTCTCCGACTGCTCCTTGGCCGCCTCGAACAGGCCGCCGCCGGAGCCGCCGGCTGCGTGGTAGATCACGTCGGCACCGCCGCCGTACATGCCGTTGGCGATCTCCTTGGCCCGGGCCGGGTCGTTGAAGCCGCCGAAGTCAGGCGGCTGGGTGATGTAGGAGATGTCGATGGTGATGTCGGGGTTGACCTGCTTGGCACCCGCGACGTAGCCGGCCTCGAACTTCTTGATGAGGTCGATCTCGACGCCACCGATGAAGCCGATGTGGCCGGTGGTCGACGTGAGCGCCGCGGCCGCGCCGACGAGGAAGGAACCTTGCTCCTCGGCGAAGACCAGCGATGCCACGTTGTCGGCCTCGACGACCGAGTCGATGAGGGCGAACCGGGTGTCGGGGAAGTCGGGCGCCGTGGCGGCGATGGAGTCGGTGAAGAGGAAGCCGACGCCGAAGATGACGTTGCTGCCCTCGTCGGCCAGGAGCCGCATCAGCTCCTCACGGTTCTCACCGCCCTCGTCGGGCTCGAGCTCCTGGGCCGACACCCCGAACTCGGTCTTGGCTTGGTCGAGGCCGGCGGCGGCGGCGTCGTTGAACGACTGGTCACCGCGGCCGCCGAGGTCGTAGACGAGACCGACGGCGATCTCGCTCCCGTCGTCTCCGGACGGTCCATCACCACCGCTGGCGCCATCGTCGTCGTCGTCACCGCACGCGGCGGCGATGAGGACCAACGGGAACAGCAGGGCAAGGACTCTGAACCAGCGGTTGTGCCGCAAGGGCGTCTCCTCGTTCGGCACCCGTCGCGGAGCGCGCGGGCGTTGTCTGGGCGTACCCGACGGTACGGTCGGCACTCGGACGGTACAAGGGACCAACGACCCGATGGCGCCATCGAACCTGATGAGCCCATCCATTCCGATGAGACGGTGACAGCAATGGTCCGGAGACGGGTGACAGCAAGGGTCCAGAGATCAGGGGTCCGGCGATGACGACGTCCGATCCCTTCGAGGCGGCCCGCGACGCAGCCACCGTCCTCGCCGAGCGGCTCCCGGGCGCACACGAGGTGGCGGTGATCCTCGGCTCCGGTTGGGGCCCCGCCGCCGACCGCCTCGGTCCCACCGACGCCGAGATCCCGATGGCGGCGATCCCCGGCTTCCCCGAGCCCTCCGTGGCCGGCCACCGCGGAGCGATCCGTTCGGTCACCGTGGGTGGGGGGAGGGTCCTCGTGCTCGTCGGCCGCGCCCACCTCTACGAGGGTCACGGCGTGGACGTGGTCGTGCACGGCGTGCGGGCCGCGGTGCTCGCCGGCTGCCGGGTGGTGGTCCTCACCAACGCCGCCGGGGGCGTCGACCCCACCCTCGAGGTCGGCACGCCCGTGCTGCTCGCCGATCACCTCAACCTCTCGGGGCACAACCCGCTCGTCGGCGTGGTGCCCCCCGAGGATCTCGGACCGCGCTTCGTCGACCTGTCCGACGTGTACTCGGCCCGGCTGCGGGCACTCGCCCGGGAGGTACAGCCGCTGCGGGAGGGCGTCTACGCCATGTTCCTCGGACCCTCCTACGAGACCAAGGCCGAGGTCCGCATGGCTCGGACCCTCGGGGCCGACCTCGTCGGGATGTCCACGGCGCTCGAGGCCATCGCCGCCCGCCAGCTCGGCGCCGAGGTGCTCGGCCTCTCGCTCGTGACCAACCCGGCCGCCGGCGTCGTCGCCCAGCCCATCGACCACCACGAGGTGCTGGCGGCCGGGCGCGACGCCGCCGCACCCCTCGGCGACCTCCTGCACGGCATCGTGGCGCGGATCCTGAGCGGATCGTGATCGGAGCCTCAGCCGCTCACTGTCAGTAGCTCACGGTCCGGCACCGCGGCCGCGGCACCGCCTTGTACCGCGGTCCCTGGCCCCGGTTCCAGAGCAGGTTGTCGAGGTCGGCGGCGGTCATGCCGGTGCGGGGGACGAGCAGCTCGACGGCGTGCACGGCGCCCGCCCGCAGCTCGACCTCGGCCTCGCTCCCCTCCTCGAGCAGCTCCTCACCGTCGATGCGGGCGGCGAGCGCACCGTCGAGCTCGAGGACCCCGTCGACCCGCAGCACGTGGGGCACGAGGTTGTCAGCGAAGATCGTGAGCCGGTCGAGGTCGTCGAACCGTCCGGGCCCGGTGCCGCCGAGCGCGAGATCGAGGTCGGCGCTCACGATCTGCGCCCGCTTGTAGAAGGCGACGTCGAGGTCGCGGTAGCGGCGCCGGTCCTCGAAGTACGGGGCGGCCCGCAGGAGCAGCAGCAGTCGCTCCGCCGACCGCTCGGCCGCCTCCACGAGGTTCGTGGCCGAACCGTCGAACCGGTCCTCGAGCAGCGCGCCCAGCTGGTTCCAGGCGATCGCGAAGTGCGCCATCAGCTCGGCGGCCGGCGACCCCGGCGCCTGGTCGAAGAGCCGGCACGCCTCGGCGGTGGTGACCTCCCGCAACCACCCCGCAGCCGGCGCGCCGTGCTGCCCGCAGCGGTCGCGGAAGGTCGACGCGATCGTGTGGTAGCCCGACATCCCCGGCCGCTTGCGCAGCACGGGGAACCAGCCCGACCCGAAGTTCACCGCGTCGAGGGCGACGACGAAGGCCACGGTGTCCTCGACGGTGCGGAGCCGCATCCGACCCGGGTCGTCGTCGGGCACGCGCTCGGCCGCCCGCAGCTCCGCGGCGTAGCCGTCGAGGCGCGCTTCGTCGATGCGCACCTGCGTCGCCTGGGCCGACACTGCAGCGCACGTCGACCGGATCTCCTCGAGCACGCAAACACTCTTGTCGATCGAGCCCGCTGATCGATCGGGCACTGTTGTCGATCGAGCACGCTGGTCGATCGGGCACGCTGGTCGATCGGGGGCGGCTCGCTCGCCCACCTACGCTCGCCGGCCATGGCGCTCACCGTGGTCGACCACCCGCTCGTCTCCGACCGCGTCGCCCGGCTCCGGGCGACCACGACGGCGTCGGCCGAGTTCCGGCGCGTCACCGCCGACCTGTCGACCTTCCTCGCCTACGAAGCGGCCGGTCGCCTCGGAACGGTGGACACCACCGTCGCCACCCCGCTCGGCGTCGACGCCCCGGCTCGCACCCTGCCCGAGCGCACGCCGCTGCTCGTGCCCATCCTCCGGGCCGGGCTCGGGCTCCTCGACGGCGTCCTCGCCGCCATCCCGTCCGCCGAGGTCGGCCTCATCGGCCTGGCCCGCAACGAGGAGACCCACGAGCCCGAGCCGTACTGCCTCCGCCTGCCCGCCGAGCTCCCCGACGTCGCCTTCGTGCTCGACCCGATGCTCGCCACCGGCGGATCGATGGCCTGGACGTGCCGCCTCCTGCGCGACCGGGGCGTCTCCTCGATCGTCGCCATCTCCCTCATCGCCGCCCCCGAGGGCGTCGAGCGGGTGCTTGGCGAGCTACCCGACGTGGCCATCGTCACCGCCGCCCTCGACACCCACCTGAACGACGACGCCTTCATCGTCCCCGGCCTCGGCGACGCCGGCGACCGCCTCTACGGGCGAGTCTGAGCCGCCGTCGGCCGCGGTCCGCGAGGACCCGGGCCCGACCACACTGGTCTCGTGCGACCAGTGCTCGAGGGCCGCGGCGTGCGCCGATCCACCATCGGCGTCGGGTCCGTCCTCGCGCTCGCGCTCCTCGTGGCGTCGGCGGTCACCGCCGTCACCCATGGCGAGGGCCCCTTGAGCCCGGTCGGGGTCTTCCTCACGACCGCCGTCCTCGTCGGCGCCGTCGCCGGCATCGCCCTCACGCTGATCCTGCGGCTCGACGACGCCCGTCGGCAGACGGGTCGAGCGCTCGCCCAGGTCGACTCGATGGTCCGGAACGCGCCCGTGGGCATGGCCTTCGTCGACCGCGACCGGCGGTTCGTCGAGATCAACGAGACCCTTGCCACCCTGAGCGAGCGCACCGTCGCCGACACCATCGGGATGCGCCTCGACGACCTTCCCGGCCTGCCACCCCAGGTCATCGACCTGGTGACCGACGTCATCGCCTCCGGCGAGTCGAAGCTCGACGTGCCCTTCGGCGAGGCCGGGGTCCAGGTGCGCGCCGGCTACTACCCCGTGCGGGGGGCCGACGGCACGATCATCGGCGCCGGGATCCTCGTGCGCGAGGTCTCCGCCGAAGCCCAGCGCGACCTGCTGTTCGAGCGGGTCAGCCGGCTGCAGGAGCTCACGGCGGCGCTGGTGACCGCCGGCACCGTCGACGACGTCATCGCCGTCGCCGTCCGCTCGATCCGGCGGGCCGTCGACGCCAGCGCGGCGTCGTTCTGCCTCCTCGACGGCGACACCGTCGTCGTCGCCGGCTCGGTCGGCTATCCCGAGGAGATCACCGCTCGCTGGTGCGACTTCCCGGTCGCCGAGCACGTCCCGTTGGCCGACGCCATCCGCGGCGGCGCCCCCGTGCTCCACCCCGACCGGGCGTCGATCCTCGCCGCGTACCCTCACCTCGAATCGAGCCTGGTGTGGGGCGAGTCGATGGCGCTCGCCGCCCTCCCGCTGCGGGGTGAGGCCGGCGTGATCGGCGCCGTCGGCATCAGCTTCGGCACCGACACGGCCTTCGACATCGACGCCGTCGCCTTCCTCACCGCCGTGGCCACCCAGTGCGCCACCGCCTACGAGCGGGCCGTCGCCTTCGAGGCCGAGCGACGGGCGCGGCGCGACGCCGAGACCACCTCGGCCCGGTTGCGGTACCTGTCGGAGTCGACCAAGGTCCTCTCGCAGTCGCTCGATCCGACGACCCTCCTCCAGCGCCTGGCCGAGCTGGCGGTGCCGGCGCTGAGCGACTGGTGCGCCGTGCACCTGGTCGAGGGCGACCACGCCCGCCCGGTGGCGGTCGTCGGCGAGCAGGCCGAGGCCACCGCCACCGTGCGCGAGCTGTCCGAGCGCAACCCGATCCCCCTCGACGCGCCTGCCGGGCTGGCGGCCGTCGTCCGGACCGGGGAGCCGATCGTCCTGCGGTCGGTCACGATGGAGGCGGTGCGGGCGAGCACCGACCGGCCCGAGCTGATCGACCTGCTGAGCCGGCTGCGGGCCATCGCCATCCTCCCCATGGCCTTCCAGGGTCGGGTGCTGGGGACGATCACGCTGTCCAACACCACCGATCGCGAGCTGGCCGACGCCGACGTCGACCTCGCCGCGGAGCTCGCGGCGAGGGCAGCTCAGGCGATCGCCAACGCCCAGCTCTACCAGGACCGCGCACTGGTGGCGATGACGCTGCAGGCGAGCCTCCTCCCACCGTCGCCCGCGCTGATCCCCGGGATCGACGTCGCCCGGCGGTTCGTCCCCGCCGCTGCCGGGATGGAGGTGGGCGGTGACTTCTACGACGTCTTCCGCCTCGGGACCGTCGACGCACCGGCCCCCACGTGGGCGCTGGTCATCGGCGACGTGCGGGGCAAGGGCGCCGACGCCGCCGCCATCACCGGCATCGCCCGGGCCACGATCCGCGCCACCGCCCTCGACGAGCGGTCGCCGGCGGCGATGCTCGACCGCTTGAACCAGGTGCTGCTGGCGACGGCTCGCGACGACCGGTTCGCGGCCGATACCGGCGAGCCCCGCTTCTGCACCGCCTGCCTCGTGACCGTCACCCCGAAGCCGGGCGGTGCCGACCTCGTCATCGCCGCCGGCGGGCACCCCCTACCCTACGTCCTCCGCGCCGACGGAACCGTCGAGCAGGTCGGCGTCCACGGAGGACTGATCGGGGTGCTCGGCGAGCCCGGCATCGTCGACGTCACCGCCGAGCTCGGCGACGGCGACGCGCTGGTGCTCTACACCGACGGCATCACCGAGCAGCACCAGGGCACCGTGTACTTCGACGAGGACGCCCTCGCCGAGGTCCTCGCGATCAGCGCGGGTTGCGACGCCGAAGAGCTGGTCGAGCGGGTCGAGCTCGGGGCTCGAGGCATCGTCGACGCCGCGCCGCGCGACGATCTCGCCATCCTCGTGGCCCGGGTGCCCCAACGGGCCACGACCGATGTCCTCGGGCGCCGGTTCCTCCCCGAGGACGACTCGGCACCACGCCTCGCGCGACGCTTCGTGGCCGATGCGCTCGCCGGTCTGGGGGTCGAGCCGCCGGCGACCGACCATGCCGTGCTCCTCGCCAGCGAGCTGGTCACCAACGCCCTACTCCACGGCGCGCCGCCCGTTCACATCGAGGTGCTCCAGGTCAGCCGCGGCGTCCGGATCTCGGTGACCGACGAGCATCCCGATGTCCCGTCCCAGCGGGGCGCGGGACGCGACGACGAGCACGGACGCGGGCTCGTCCTCGTCGAGGCGTTCGCCGCCCGGTGGGGCATCGACGCTCGGCCGCCGGGCAAGGCCGTGTGGTTCGAGATCCCGGCCTGACGGTCTACCGTCGGAGGCGATGGACGACCGCACCGCCGACGCCCACGCCGCTCGCATCGCCGACGACGGCTACACGATCGTCGAGGGCGCCATCGACGCCGAGCTCGTCGACGCGCTCGGTGACGACCTGCTCCGGCTCGAGCGCGAGCTGGGCGTCGCGCCGGCGAGCAACGCCTTCGAAGGCACTCGCACCATCCGCATCTACAACCTGCTGGTCCACGGCGAGCTGTACGAGCGCATCCCCGTGCACGAGAACGTGCTCCCCGTCGTGGAGCGGGTGCTCGACCGAGGGTGCCTCGTGTCGTCGCTCTCGTCCATCGGGATCGACCCCGGCGAGACGGCGCAGCCCATCCACGCCGACGACCAGCTGATCCCGATCGCCAAGCCGCACGTGGCGACGGTGTGCAACTCGATGTGGGCGCTGACCGACTTCACCGAGGCCAACGGCGCCACCCGCATCATCCCCGGCTCCCACCGCGCCGACCGGTCACCCGACTTCGGCAGCCACTACGACTCGATCGCCGCCGAGATGCCGAAGGGCAGCGTCCTCATCTGGCACGGCAGCCTCTGGCACGGCGGCGGCGCCAACACGACCGACGCCCGCCGCGTGGGCGTGGCGATGAACTACTGCGCGGGCTGGATCCGGCAGCAGGAGAACCAGCAGCTCGGCATCCCCCGCGAGATCGCCGCTCGGTTCTCGCCCCGGCTGCGTGAGCTCTGCGGCTACGGCGTGTACAACGGGCTGATCGGCCACATCGACAAGCGCAGCCCGGCCGAGCTGCTCGACGCCGGCGCCGACCACGCCATGGTGTGGGACCGCACCTGAAGAGACAGTGTGGGACCGCACCTGAAAAGACAGTGTGGGACCGCACCTGAAGAGACAGTGTGGGACCACGCCTGATCACCGGCGCCCCGTTCGGCGCCGGAAGCCCACGACGTGTCCGGCGCTCACGGCGATCCCCTCGGCCCGCAGGCGGCGGGCCTGCTCCTGCTCGTGACCCGGCACGAGCCGCCCGGTGCTCGTCACGACGCGCCACCACGGCACCTCCTCGGCCGTCGCCCGCAGGTAGCTGCCCACGGCGCGCGCCGCTCCCGGGTGCCCCGCCTCGGCGGCCACCTCCCCGTAGGTCATGATCTCCCCGGGTAGGAGACCCTGGAGTACGCGGAGGACCCGCCGCTCGAACGACCGCACCGAAGGAGCATGCACGATGTCTGATGTGCCGACTGATGTGCCGAGTGACGTGCCGGAGGCCGACGCGCTGGAGCAGGCGGAAGAGGTCGATCCCGCGCCGGACACCGCGCGCGAAGCCAAGTCGATCCCCGACGACGTCCCCGAGGCCGACGCCATCGAGCAGGCCGAGGAGGTCCCCGAGCCCGACGACGACCGGTCTTAGCGGGCCGGCTCCCGATCCTCGGCGACGGCGTCGAAGGCGCCGTACTCCTCGCCGGTGTCGGCCCAGTCCTCGAACTGGATCACGTTGATCTCCTCGAACCGGCGGCGCAGCCAACCGTCGTTGGCATCGAGCAGGCCGAGCTTCTTGCAGTTCGGGACGATCTTGGAGAACAAGAGCGACTGGAACTGGTTCTCCTCCTGCGGGATCGACAGGAGCATGCGCATGATGGGCCGCACCTCGAGCCCCATCCGCTCCCAGACCTCCTGCTGCAGGAACCGATCCCGCATGCGCAGCGCCGCCTCGAAGGCGAACTCCTGGCGCTCGAGGAGCTCGGCCGAGCTGAGCTGCGCGTAGTACTCCTGCAGGGAGAGCACGCCGAACGCGACGTGGCGGGCCTCGTCGCTCATCACGTAGCGGAGCAGCTTCTTCAGCAGCGGCTCGGTGGTCATCTGGTGGAGGAAGCCGAAGGCGGCCAGGGCGAGCCCCTCGACCATGATCTGCATCCCGAGGTAGGTCATGTCCCACCGGCTGTCGGTCAGGATGTCGTCGAGGAGCAGCTTCAGGTGGGAGTTCACCGGATAGTGATCGGTGAGCTTGGTGTCGAGGTACTTGGCGAACACCTCGACATGACGGGCCTCGTCCACCACCTGGGTCGCTGCGTAGTACTTGGCGTCGATCCACGGGACGGTCTCGACGATCTTCGCCGTGCACAGCAGCGCGCCCTGCTCGCCGTGCATGAACTGGGAGAGTGCCCAGTTCTGGCTCTCGATGCCCAGCTGGGTCCACTCCGCGTCGCCCCAGTTCCGGAAGGGCGTGTGCGTGAGATCCATCTGCTGGAGACCGAACTGGGCAGCCATCAGCTGGGCGAGGAGCTCCTGGTCGATCTCGGTGTCCCAGGGGAGGTCGGTCTCGCCGTTCCACTGGGAGGTCTTGGCCTTCTCATAGAGCTTGTTGAGTGCGGGCCGCTGCCCCTTCTCGTAGTCCCAGGTGAAGATGGCCTGGGCGTTGTCCTGCACCGAGTGGATCGTTGACGTGGTATCCGTGTTGGCCACAGCGAGGATCGCGTCGAGGTCGTCGAGCTCTGCTCGGCCGATCAGCTCTTCGTAGGTGGTCATGATTGGGGGGTCCTTTCTCAGGGGATGGAGGCAACAGGGGAGGAGAGTCGGTCCAGCGCCGGTGCCAGCAGATCGTCGACCAGGGCGCGTACTCCGAAGGGATCGTCTGGACGGGGAGCTTCGACCGGCGTGATGGCATAGGAGAGCGCGATCCGTACGACCCAGTCGGCGGCCTGACGAGCCTGCGGAGGCTCGAGCCACCGGCCGAGATGGGGGGTGAGGAACGCACCGGCGATCTCCACCACTTGCCTCATGGCTCTAGAGGCAGGGTGCGGGAAGATCGTGCTCGGCTCGTGCTCTAGCAG
>DATLFP010000187.1:0-34107 GCA_035540955.1 Acidimicrobiales bacterium | reverse complement strand
GCCGGGGGCCACGTCGCTGGCGCTCGCCCCCGCCCCGAGGGCCAGCGCCAGCGACGTGGCCCCCGGCCCACCGCCGGCGGTGGCCGTCACCCCTCGGCGCAGGCCCGCCGGCAGCAGCGGCTCGAGGGCGCCGAGCACGGGGAGCGCCCGCTCCCCCGCCAGGGTGACCGGCGTGGCCAGCTCGGCGGCGCGCCGCAGGGCGTCGAGATCGACCCCTTGCTCGCGAAGGGCAGCAACCGCCACCCCGCCACTCTATCGAACAGGTGTTCGGCGTGGGTCAGCGCAGGCGGCGGAGGGCGAGATCGGGCCGGGGGGCCCACGGCGCGAGGCGGGCGCCCACCTCGCCGCTCCCGAGATCGAAGGAGAACGACTCCACCTCCGGCACGTCCTCGACCAGCCGGCTGACCCGCAGCAGCACGTCCTCGAGGGGCGCCACGTCGACGCCGGCGAACAGGATCGGCGCCGTACGCAGCGACCCCACGAGATCGCGGGCGTCGCTGGCGGTGAGGGGCGTGATGCTCTCGCTGCGGTCGTCGATGAGGGCGGCCGACGGTCCCCCCACGGCGAGGGTCACCACCGGACCGAACGTCGGGTCCTGCTCGACGGCGACGACGAGGTCCATCCCCACGGGCCCGATCCCGAAGGCGCCCGCCAGCCGCTGCGCGTCGCCGGGCGACAGCTCGAGGCCGGCGGGCTGCTCGGCGAGGGCGCCGTCGACGAGCGCTCGTGCCGCCGGGGAGTCGACGCCGTCCGGCGCGCCGCTCGCCCCCCGCGCCGGCTCCTCCGCCTCGGGCCGCGCCCGCCACTCGCTGTAGGCGGCGGCCGCCGCCAGGGCGAGGGCGGCGGCCTCGGGCGAGCGGAACGTCGGCACGTCGGCGTCGAGCTGCTCGGGCGCCAGCAGCGCCACGAGCACCGGCTTGTCGCCCGAGGGGAGCTCGCTCACCTCGGACAGATCCGTGAGCGCCACCACGATCGAGTCGACGTCGGGGTCGGCCAGCAGCGCGCCGACGGCGGCGGCGAACGCGTCGCCGGGGGCGTCGAAGGGCACCTCGACGGTGCGGGTCACCTCGAAGCCGGCGTGCTCGACGGCCACGGCGGCGAGGAGCGCCGGTCCGCCGGCGTCGGCCACCACCGCCACCCGCCGCCCCCGTGGCAGCGGCTGGGTGGCGAGCACGCTCGCCGCCTCGAACAGCCGCTCCGGGCTGTCGACGCGGATCACCCCGGTCTGCCGGAAGAGCGCGTCGACGGTCGGGTCGGCGCCGGCTCGCACCGCCAGCACCGGCTTGCGCCGCGCCACCCGGCGGGCGACCCGCGCGAACTTGCGGGGGTTGCCGAAGGACTCCAGGTAGAGGAGCACCACGTCAGTCTCCGGGTCCTCCTCCCAGTGCTGCAGCATGTCGTTGCCGCTCACGTCGGCCTTGTTGCCGACGGCGACGAAGCTCGACACGCCGAGACCGAGCCGGCTCGCCCACTGCAGGAGCCCGACGCCGAGCGCGCCCGACTGCGACAGAATCCCGACCCGCCCCGGCAGCACCGGCGTGCCGCCGATCACCGCCGCCATCGACGCGTCGGGATGGGTGTTCACCACGCCCATCGACCCGGGCCCGATCACCCGCATGCCCGATCCCCGAGCGCGCGCCACCAGCGCCCGCTCCGCCGCCAGGCCCTCCGCGTCCCGCTCGCCGAAGCCGGCGGTGACGATGACGATGCCCTGCACCCGCTTGGTGACGCAGTGCTCGATGACCTCGGGCACCTCCTGCGCCGGCGTGGCGATCACCACGAGATCGATGTCGTCGGGAACGTCGAGCAGCGTCGGCCACGCCGCCACGCTGCCCACCGACACGGCGTCGCGGTTGACGGGGTAGACGGGCCCGGTGAACCCGCCGTCGAGCAGGTTGCGGAACACCTCGTGGCCGAGGGCCCCCGGCTCGCGGCTGGCGCCGACGACGGCGATGGACGACGGGTTGAGCAGCCGGCCGACCGATCGGGCGTCGGCCAGGTGCTCGCGCGCCGCCTGCGCGGCGAGGGCGTCGGGCGTCGGCTCGATCGGGAACTCCACCCGCACCACGCCGTCGTCCCACCGGCTCTTCGCCTCCCACCCCGCCTGCTTGAAGACCGCTTGCATGGGACGGTTGTCGGGCAGCGTCTCGGCGAAGAACCGGGTCAGCCCGCGCTCGCGCGCCGCCGCCGCCAGGTGCTCGAGCAGCAGCGTGCCGATCCCCCGACCCTGGTGCTCGTCGGCCACGACGAACGCGACCTCGGCTTCGCCCGTCCCCGGCACCCGGTCGTAGCGGGCGACGGCGATGAGCCGGCCGTCGAGGAGGGCGACCAGCGCGACCCGGTCGACGTGGTCGACGGTCGTGAACCGCTGCACCTCGCGCGGGGTGAGCCGGGGCCGCGGCGAGAAGAAGCGGAAGTAGATCGTGCGATCGGAGAGCCCGGCGTGGAACTCGACGAGCCCGTCGGCGTCGGCCGGCGTGATCGGACGCAGGTGCACGGTGCCGCCGTCGGCGAGGACCGCATCGGTCTCCCAGTGCTCCGGGTAGTCCGTCACGTCCGCTCCCCGTCGAGCTCGCTCACCCCTCGACTTGGGCGATGAGCTCCTCGTCGCTGGGCGGCGCCACGCCGGGCGTGTAGTAGATGAACAGCTCGTGGATCACGTCGGCGAGGCCGGCGCTGTCCATGCCCTTCGCCAGGTCGACGGTGACGACGTTGGAGTAGATGTGCACCCCTGCCACCTTGCCGGTGGCGAAGAGCCGCCGGGCGAGCTCGTCGACCACCCGTTCGCCGGTGACCGACGCGGCGTCCGGGTAGCGCTCGTGGCCCATGCCGGTGAGCGACCGGTTCAGGTCGAACCGGACGATCCCGGGGGTGGCGGACGGCTTCTCCTCGACGGTGATCGGCTGGCCCATGGCAGGGCGGACGATATCGCCTCTATACGCTGACCCCGATGTCGGAGGGAGCCGCGGCCCGTGGCGACTGAGACCATCGAGGTCGAGGGCCACATCATCGACTCGCTGATCCTCGCGAAGATCCTCGACACGATCCTCGCCGCCGGGGCCGACTACCAGATCCTCGACGTGTCGATCGGCCGCACCAACGCCGACGCGTCGCGCGCCGTGCTGCAGGTCGACGCGCTCGACGACGACGCGCTGGCCGCGCTCATCGAGGAGCTGCAGGTGCACGGGGCCAACCGCGTCGGCGACCGCGACGCCGTGCTCGAGCCCTGCGACCAGGACGGTGTGCTGCCCGCCGGCTTCTACTCCACGACCAACCTGCCAACCGAGGTGCGGGTCGAGGGGCGGTGGCTCCCCGTCGTGAACCCCGAGATGGACTGCGGGCTCGTCGTCACCGGCGACGTGGTGCGCACCGTGCCGATGCACCGGGTGACGCGGGGCGATCAGGTGGTGGTGGGCGGCGAAGGCGTGCGGGTGCAGGCACCGTCGAAGTCGAGGGCCGCGGGCAGCTTCGAGTTCATGGCCAGCGAGGTGTCCTCGGAGAAGCCCAAGGCCCTCCTCGTCGCCCAGGTCGCCGACCGGCTGCGGGCGTGCCGGGCGCGAGGTGGTCGGATCCTGGCCGTGTGCGGGCCGGCGGTCATCCACACGGGCGCCGCTCCCGACATCGCCCGCCTCGTGCGCGACGGGTGGATCGACGTCCTCTTTGCCGGCAACGGCTTCGCCACCCACGACATCGAGTCGAACGTGCTCGGGACGTCCCTCGGCGTGTCGGTCGACGCCGGCCTCCCCGTCGAGCACGGTCACAGCAACCACCTGCGGGTCATCAACGAGGTACGGCGCTGGGGCTCGATCGAGGCCGCGGTGAACGGCGGCTACATCACGGGCGGCGTGATGTACGAGTGCGTCCGCAAGCCCGTCCCGTTCGTCCTCGGCGGTTCGATCCGCGACGACGGGCCGCTCCCCGACGTCGAGTTCGACGTGGTCGCCGCCGCCGATGCGATGCGCGAGCACATCGCCGGCGTCGAGGTCGCGCTGATGCTCGCCTCGACCCTGCACGGCATCGCCACCGGCAACATCCTCCCGGCCGGTGTCGAGACGTTCTGCGTCGACATCAACCACGCCGTGCTCACGAAGCTGGCCGACCGCGGCAGCCACCAGGCGCTCGGCATCGTCACCGACGTCGGCTTGTTCATGCGCGACCTCTCGAACGCCCTTGAGTGAGCTGGCGTGGGGCCGGCGGTACCTGATGTGCCCGCCCGAGCACTTCACGGTCCTCTACGAGATCAACCCGTGGATGCACCGCGAGGTGGCCGTCGACCCCGACCGGGCCCGCCTCCAGTGGGAGGGGCTGGTCGCGCTCCTGCGCGACGCCGGCGCTGAGATCGACCTCGTCGACCCGCACGCCGAGTGGCCCGACATGGTGTTCACCGCCAACGCCGGGATCGTCAACGGCCGGCAGTTCGTCCCGTCGCACTTCCGGAACCCCGAGCGGCAGGGCGAGACGCCGATCTTCGCGGCGTGGTTCGACGAGCGGGAGTACCAGATCGACCGGCTCCCCGACCACCTCGACCACGAGGGGGCGGGCGAGGCCCTGCCGTTCGGCGACGTCCTGGTGTCGGCGTACCGGTTCCGGACCGACGCCGCGTCGCACGCCGAGCTCTCGCGCCTGACGGGAGCCCCGGTGCGGTCGATCGAGCTCGTCGACGAGCGCTACTACCACCTCGACATCACGTTCTGCCCCCTCGACGACCGCCGCGCGCTCGTCGTCCCGGAGGCGTGGGACGACTACGGGCGCCGGGTCATGGCCGAGCTCGTGCCCGAGCCGCTGGCCCTCGAGCCCGACGAAGCCGCGGTGTTCAGCGCCAACTCGGTCGTGATCGGCCGCAACATCGTGATGCCGTCGTGCTCGCCCCGCGTCGGCCGTCAGCTCGAGGCGTGGGGGTTCGAGGTGGCGGTCGCCGACGTCGGCGAGTTCCTCAAGGCGGGCGGGGGCGTGCGCTGCCTCACGCTGGCGCTCGACGTCGTGCTTCGGCGCGGAGGGCAAGGACCGCCAGCACCCACGTGATCACGGCGAGCGCGGTGTGCACGACCTTGAACCCGGCGCCGTGGTCGGCGGCGAGGATGATCGGCACCCGCACCAACCACGCCAGCGACGCCGTGAGGCCGAGGAGGCGCGTCCATCGCCGCGGCTGCACCAACGTCGCCACCGCGATGACGACGAGGAGCATCGGGACGGCGTAGGCGAGCGCCGCCTCGTCGTCCTGGGCGGCGTTGCGGATCCGGGTGCCCCAGGTGAGGAGCGTCCAGAGCGCGAGCAGGTAGGCGGCCACCACGGCGGGCACCGTAGAGCCCGCCGTGGTGGGTTGGAGGGGTTCGGTCAGCCCGCCGCGGTGGTGCCCCGCCCGTAGCCGTGCTCGTCCTCGATCTCCTCATCGCCGGCATCGATGAACCGGGGACCCGGCTCCTCGCCTTCCTCGGCGCCGAAGTACTCGACGGGGTTGTCCTTGATGACGTCCTGCTCCTCGGGCTTCTCTCGCTTCGTTCCGGCCATGGGGGGTGGCTACCCAGGATCGTCCTGGCTAACTTGACCGAACGGTCAATAAGGACAGCAGGGAGATCACCGTGGCTGACGTGTCGCTCGAGGAGTTCAAGACCGAGGTGCTGGCGTTCCTCGATGCCAACGCCGAGCCCCGGGCCGAGGAGGAGGAGTTCCAGTGGGGCAAGGGCCGCGACGCCGCCTCGCTGTTCGAGGAGGTCGATCGCGACGCCGAGCTGGTGCAGCTGGCCAAGGCCAAGGAGTTCCGGGCCAAGCGCTACGACGCCGGCCTGGCGTGGATCACCGGGCCCGAGGAGTTCGGCGGCCGCGAGCTGACCCAGGCCCACGAGCGGCTCTACAACCAGCTCGAGGCTCGCTACGAGACGCCGGGCGGCGGGTTCTTCGGCATCGGCCTCGGCATGGTCGCGCCCACCATCCACGCGCACGCGCAACGGCACGTGCAGGAGCAGTACCTCCCCAAGCTCTACCGCGGCGACCTCGTCGCCTGCCAACTGTTCAGCGAGCCCGGCGCCGGCTCCGACCTCGCCTCGCTGCAGACGCGAGCCGAGCGCGACGGCGACGAGTGGGTGATCACCGGCCAGAAGGTGTGGACCTCGGGCGCGCAGTACAGCGACATCGGCGAGATCATCGCCCGCACCGATCCCAACCAGCCCAAGCACAAGGGCCTCACCGGCTTCGTCGTCGACATGCACGCGAAGGGCGTCGAGGTGCGCCCGCTGCGGCAGATGACGGGCGGGGCGTCGTTCAACGAGGTGTTCTTCGACGAGGTGCGGGTGCCCGACGACCACCGGCTGGGCGATCCCGGACAGGGTTGGACCGTCGCCCTCACGACCCTCATGAACGAGCGGGCGTCCATCGGCGCCGGCGGCGCCGGCGGGGGCATGGGCGGCGGCATCACCCGGCTCATCGAGATGGTCAAGTTCTACGAGCAGGACCAGGACCCGCTCGTGCGCCAGGAGCTGATGAAGCTCTACATCGGCCAGAAGATCGCCGGCTACACGAACCAGCGGGCGATGGACAAGATCAAGGCCGGCCAGGCTCCGGGGCCGGAGATGTCGCTGTCGAAGATGTCGCTGACGAACAACATGCTGCAGACGGCCCGGCTCGTCTCCCAGGTGCTGGGCCCGAAGCTCGTCGCCGACAGCGGCGAGTGGGGCACGTTCTCCTGGGGTCAGTACGTCGTGGGCCTGCCCGGCATGCGCATCGCCGGCGGCGCCGACGAGGTGCTGCGCAACATCGTCGGCGAGCGGGTGCTCGGCCTCCCCAAGGACGCCGGCATCGACACCACCTCGCCGTTCAAGGACCTCAAGGTCGGCACCCAGAAGGCGGGCTGACCCACCGTTGTGCGCGCTCGTGCCGGGATGCCGGCACCAGCGCGCACAACGAGTCAGTCGAACAGTGAGGGGTGCGGTTCGGGCTCGGGCGGGACGGGGCGGTGGAAGCACGGCCAGGGCAGGTGGTCCATGAACACCCACTGGCGCCGGTGGATCGAGGTCGGACCGTAGGCCCGCAGCGCCACCTTGTGACGAGGGCACGGGTAGCCCTTGTTGAGGTCGAAGTCGTACCCGGGGAACGACTCGGCCTCCGCCCGCATGAGCCGGTCGCGGGTGACCTTGGCGAGGATCGACGCTGACGCGATCGACAGGCAGCGGCGGTCGCCCTTCACCAGCTTGTCGGTGCGGCCCCCGCCCACGAAGTCCCAGTTGCCGTCGATGAGGACGCGGTCGGGCTCGCCGACGTCGAGCCCGTCGATCGCCCGCCGGGCGGCGAGGCGCTGGGCGTCGGCCATGCCGAGGTCGTTGCACTCCTCCACCGACGCGAAGCCCACGGCCCACGCCCGGCACCAGCCGGCGATCCGGTCGAACAGGGCCTCGCGCTCCGGCTCGGTCAGCAGCTTCGAGTCCCGCACCTTGTTCACCCGGCGATCCCGGGGCAGCACGGCGGCCCCGACCGCCAGCGGGCCGGCCCAGGCGCCGCGGCCGACCTCGTCGACGCCGACGACCACGTCGAGGCCGTCGTCCCACAGGGCGCGCTCCACCGCGAGGGACGGCGAGCTGTTCTTCAGCGCCTTGCGCAGCTTCGGCGCGGTGGCCGCCCGGGTGCTCGCCATCACGCCAGTGTGACGCGCGCGGCCCCGCCGCCGATCTCACCGACCACGGTGAACCCGTCGAGGTCGCCCGCCGCCGCCGGGTCGACGGCGGCCAGGAGGCCGCCCGAGGTCTGCGGATCGAAGCACAGCGCCTCCCGGGCCACGTCGCCGGTCGCCACCTCGACGTGGCCCTCGAGGTAGGTGCGGTTGCGGGCGTCGCCCCCCGTGCGGGTGCCGGCGGCGGCCGCCGCCAGCGCCCCGTCGTAGAGCGGGACGTCGGCGGTGTGCAGCACCACGCTCGCGGCGCTGCGCTCGGCCATCTCCCACCCGTGGCCGGCGAGGCCGAAGCCGGTCACGTCCGTCACTCCCCGCACCGCACCGCCCAGCGCCACCAACGCCTCGCTCGCGGCGCGGTTCAGGCCCCGCATCCCCGCGGTGGCGGCGGCCTTGTCGGCCTCGGTGCCCCCGGCCAGGACGATCCCGGTCCCGATCGGCTTGGACAGCACCAGCACGTCGCCCGGCCGGGCTCCTCCCTTGGTCAGCACCCGGTCGGGGTCGACGAGGCCCTGCACGGCGAGACCGAAGATCGGCTCCTCGGAGCGGATCGTGTGACCCCCGGCGACCACGCCGCCGGCGACTTCCACCACGGCGGCGGCGGACGCGAAGATGGTGGCGATCGCCTCGGCAGGGAGGCGCTCGGGGAAGGCTGCGATGTTCAGGGCCAGGACCACCCGGCCCCCCATCGCGAAGACGTCGCTGCACGCGTTCGCAGCGGCGATCGCACCGAAGTCAGCGGGATCATCGACGAGCGGAGGGAAGAAGTCCGTGGTCGACACCAAGGCCAGGCCATCAGCGAGGCGGAGGACGGCGGCGTCGTCGAAGGGCGCCAGCCCGACCAGCAGGTCGGTTCCGGCCGACCCGTCACCCGACATGGCCCGCACCAGCGCCGCCAGCGGCGAGCCGCCCCACTTGGCCGCGCACCCGCCGCAGGCCGTCCACTCCGTCAGCTTCAAGGAGCCCACGACAGGAGTCTCCCAGGAGTGCCACGATCTTGGGCGAGTGGCGCTCGAGCCCGGGACCCGAGTCGAGGTCAGGACCGGCTACGACCGGACGTGGGCCAAGGGGTTCGAGGTGTTCGCCACCGAACCGGCGGGCTACCGCCTGCGGCGCCTGTCGGACGGTCGGGAGCTGCCCCGGACCTTCGCCGCCGACGACGTCCGCCGCGAGCGGCGCGACGCCAACATGTGGTGGATCTGAGCGGCGATGTCTAGGACGTCGCCCGCAGACGGGCGATGAACTCGTCGACGGGGATCGCCGGCAGCGTGACCGTCTTCATCGTCCCGCGCGCCGAGAGGGTGATCGCGAGGCGGGTCATCGTCACCTCGTCGGGCGCCTCGATGATGTTCAGGAAGTCGTACTGACCGAGCAGCGCGTACTGGTCGAGCACCTTGACGCCGAGGGCCTCGACCTCCTCGTTGACCTCCTTGAGGCGCTCGGGGGCCTCGGCGAGCGTGGCGGCGCCGTTGGGTCCGAGTGTGGAGAGCATGATGTAGCGCGGCATGCCTCGACCGTACTAACCCTGACCTTTCAGTAGCTCGTCGGCGCTGAGTTGCGCGCGTCCGCGAAAACGCCCTCTCCGCTTGGGAAACTTGCGCTTGCGAAGGCCACAAGAACCCAAGCGAGGAGGGCACTTCCTAGGTGAACGATACTGCGCGTCGTCCGCGGCTGGTGGTGACCGATGACGGCAAGAACGTCGCCAGCCATGTCGGGGCTCGGCTGCTGTCGGATCTGGCCGACAAGCTTGGCTTGACTTCGGGGTTGTCGGCGGCGATGGCGCCGACCAAGCGGCGCCGCCGCGGCCATGACCGGGGCCGGGTGCTGGCCGATCTGGCGGTGTCGATCGCCGATGGCGGAGAGACGATCAGCGATCTGGCCGTGCTGCGCGACCAGCCCGACCTGTTCGGCGAGGTGGCGTCGACACCGACGGCGTGGCGCACGCTCGAAGCGGTCGACGGTCCTGCGCTCGAGCGGATCGCGGCGGCTCGAGCGGCGGCGCGGAAGAGGGCGTGGGCCGAGGGCGGGGATCCCGGCTTCTACGTGTTGGACTTCGACGGCACGCTCGTCACGTCGCATTCGGACAAGCAGGGCGCGGCGTCGACCTACAAGCGGGGGTTCGGGTTCCATCCGCTGCTGGTCTTCCTGGACGCCACCGACGAAGCCCTCACCGGCATGCTGCGGCCGGGCAACGCCGGCTCGAACACCGCCGCGGATCACGTCGCGCTGTTGGACATGGCATTGGCGCAACTCCCGGTCGACCCGCACGAGGTCGAGGTCATCGCCCGGGCCGACTCCGGCGCCCTCACGCATGGCTTCGTTGACGCCTGCCGGGCTGCAGGCGTGAGGTTCTCGGTCGGGTTCGACCTCACCGAACCGGTCCGGATCGCCTGCCTTTCGGTCCCGAAGAAGCGATGGCGGCCGGCGGTCACCGCCGATGGCAGCGACGAGCGCGAAGGCGCCGAGGTGGCTGAGATCACCGACCTGTTGGACCTGTCCCGCTGGCCGGCTGGGACCCGCGCCATCGCCCGCCGCGAAGAACCCCACCCCGGCGCCCAGCTCACCTTCACCGACGTCGACGGTCACCGCTTCCAGGTGTTCATCACCGACCAGACCGACGCTGACATCGCGTATCTCGAAGCGCTCCAACGCGGCCGAGGCCGCGCCGAGAAGCTGATCTGCAACCTCAAAGACACCGGACTGGCCAACCTGCCGTCGGCCGACTTCGCCATCAACCAGGCGTGGCTCACCACCGCGCTCATCGCCCATGACCTGCTCGCCTGGACCCGACGCATCTGCCTCACCGGCGAGCTCGCCGCCGCCGAACCAAAGAAACTCCGCTACCGGCTCCTCCACGCCGCCGGCGTCATCGCCCACACCGGACGCCGCACCCGACTCCGCATCGCCGCGTCCTGGCCCTGGGCCCGCGACCTCCTCGCCGCCTTCCAACGCGTCGAACTCATCATCCGCGTCTGAACACACGGGCCGCGGCTCACCGGTGACCGCAGACACCCACAACGCCGACCAACACGAACACCGCCACGCCAACCGGGATCCCTCACGCTCCCGAACCAGCCGCGTCCATCACCGCACCACCGATTCCGCGGAATCGCCGACCTCAGCGGCCTACTGAAAGGTCGGGGCTAAGGGGCGGCGACCGCGACGGCGGCAGCGTCAGACACCGCTGCCTCTCCGCCGATGACGACGACCTCCTCGAGCTGGCGGCTCTTCGACCACTCGAGGGTGCTCGCCCCGCAGAACGTCGGTGACTCGCACAGCAGCACCGGCGTGTCGGGCGCACCCCACGGGCCGGCGCCGAGTGCGTCGAAGGGCGCGGTGGCTGACGTGAGCGAGGCGCGCCTGGTCACGTGACCGAGCTCGCCGAGCAGATCGGCCACCGCGGTCGCCGTCGCGGTGCGGTCGCTGCCGGCCACTCGCCGCACGGTCCGGCCGGAGGACTCCAGCGCCGCAACGACGCTGTCGGACACCGCCGCCGTCCCGCCGAGGACGACGACGTGTCGGATGCCGAGGTCGTCGAGCGCCGCTGAGGTCGCTCTCGGGAGGGTGACGGCCTCGGTGAGCAGGATCGGCAAGAGGTGACCAGCCGCCAGCGGCCCGGCAGCGAGCGCGTCGAACGGGCGGCGGCCGTTGGCGACCAGTGCGGTCGGGCCCTCGTCGAGCCAGACCCCGACGATCGCCGCTCCGCCGGAGCCTGCCACGGCGGCGGCGGTGCCGAAGCGATCGCCCCCGGCATGCCGCACCACCGTGTAGCCCTCGCCCTCCAAGGTCGCGACCGCGCCCGCGCCGATCGACGCCGTTCCGCCGAGCACGTGGATGGTGGACGGGTCCATGGCGCGCAGCGCATCGAGCGTCGCTGCCGGCACCGCGTCGCGCTCGGCCAGCAGCACGGGTGAGCCGTGCAGACCCGACAGGTAGGCGCCGGCGAGCGCATCAGCGGGATCGGACCCGCTGGCGAGCACCACGTCGGATGGGTGCCGCCACCGGTCGAGGGCCACTGCAGCCGCCGTGGCGTACCGGTCGGGACCGGCGATGCGGCGCATCTCGGCGGCGTGCGCCCCGGGCGCGGTGATCGCAAGGACGAGGGCGAGGGCGACGACGAGGAGGAGCGGTCGGCGCACCCGTCGATCGTACGATCGCGCCGTGGACACCCCGGTCGTGCAGGTCACCACCACCGCTCCCAGCGAGGAGGTGGCGGGCACGATCGCAGCCGCCCTCCTCGACTCGAGGTTGGCCGCCTGCGTGCAGGTGCTCGGCCCGATGCGCAGCCGGTACTGGTGGAACGGCGCGGTCGAGGAGTCGACCGAGTGGCTGTGCGTCGCCAAGACCACCGCCGCCAACGCCGACCCCGCGGTGGCCGCCATCGTCGCCGCCCACCCAAACGACGTACCCGAGGTGCTCGTCACCCCGGTGACCGGCGGGAGCCCCGCCTACCTCGACTGGGTCCGCCACACGGCCACGTCCTCCCCCTAGCCCTCGAACCTTGTCGCGCTCACCCGTCGTGGAACGGTGAGCGCGACAAGGTTCGTGGGGTGGGGGCCTCGCCGAGGCGGGCAGCGACGTACGACTGCCGGCACGGCGAGCCGAGGAGCCAGTGGGCGACCGACTGCGCCGCGTCGCCGTCGAGCTCCACCACCAGCGAGGCGGTGGTGGCCTCGACGCCCTCCACGTGCATGCACACGGTCCACCCCTCGTCGCTGCCGTCGTGGCTGCGGAGGTGGCGCATCACCTTCTCGACGGTCACGGGTTCGTCGGCCAGCACCCGCTTGCTCGCCTCCCACCGCGGGTTGACGAGGCGGTCGACGGGTTGGCGCGGGTGCCGGTGGGTGGCATCGAAGGCGGGGATCGTCGTGCGGTTGCTGATCGCTCGGCTGCGGGCCACCTCCTCGACGGCGTGGTCCCGGCCGGAGGTCTCGACCACGAAGGCGCGGCCCCGGTCGGCGACGAGGAACGACGACCAGTAGGGCCGGTCGGCCCCCTCATGGCCGGTGCCCCCCTGCCCGTGACGCTCGAGCAGGGCGATCATGACCTCGACCGCCCCGTGCGCGGTCGTCGCCCGCTCGAGCCCGAGACGGACGAGGTCCATGCCGATCAGCGCCGGCGGGAAGCCGCGAGGGTCGAGGGTCGTGTAGATCGTCTCGTTGCCGGCGACGACGCCGGCGTCGTTCACGCCGTGCTCGAACCCCCACTGCCACACCGGTCGGGACCCCACCACCCCGATGGTCTCGGTCGGATGGGGGTCGACGGTGATGTGGGTGCACCGCACCGGACCGGGATCGCGCCGGGGCGGGTGGCGCTCGATCACCTGGTGCTCGGTGGGGGGCCGGTCGCTGTTCTTGGCGAAGATCGTCCGCCCGGTGTCGGTCGCCGGTCCGAGGGCCACCAGGGAGTCGCACACCCGCGTAGCGTGCCGCACATGAGCCCGCGTGCGAGGAACGGCGACGTCGAGCTGCACTTCGACTCCTTCG
This sequence comes from Acidimicrobiales bacterium, assembly GCA_035540955.1. Lineage (GTDB taxonomy): Bacteria > Actinomycetota > Acidimicrobiia > Acidimicrobiales > CADCSY01 > DATLFP01. The sequence continues at coordinate 20,964 of DATLFP010000187.1, read as the reverse complement.
GAGACCCGAGCGATCCGGCCCTCCTGCTCGTCAACGGGCTCGGCTCCCAGTGCATCAACTACGACGAGGAGTGGTGTCGGCGGTTCGTGGCCGCCGGGTACCGCGTCATCCGGTTCGACAACCGTGATGTCGGGCTCTCGACCAAGCGGCCCGGGGTCGACTACACGCTCGCCGACATGGCCGACGACGCCGTCGCCGTCCTCGACGCCAACGGCGTCGAGCGAGCTCACGTGCTCGGCCTCTCGATGGGCGGGATGATCGTCCAGCGCCTCGCCATCGACCACCCCGAGCGGGTGCTCACGATGACCTCGGTGATGTCGCGCACCGGCGAGCCCGGCTACGGCGAGTCGAGTCCCGAGGCGATGGCCGCGCTCACCCGCCCGCCGGCGACCTCCCGCGAGGAGTACATCGAGGCCCACGTGGCGGCGCTCGCCATCTACGGGTCGAAGCCCGAGTGGATCGACGAGGGCGAGGCCCGCGCCCGCGCCGGCGCCGCGTACGACCGCTGCTTCGAGCCGGCGGGCGTGGCCCGACAGATGGCCGCCATCATGCGCGATGGCTCGCGCGACGACGCGCTCCGCCGGATCGACGTGCCGACGCTCGTGCTGCACGGCTCGCGCGACACCCTGATCCAGCCGAGTGGTGGCCGCCACACCGCCGAGGTGATCCCCGGCGCCCGCTACGTCGAGATCGAGGGCATGGGGCATGACTACCCCCGAGCGGTGTGGGACCAGTGGGTCGCCACCTGGTCGTCCTTCGTCGCCGAAGCGCACACGACGGCGTCGTAGCCCACCCGTCGACGGTCGCGTCGGCGGGCACCGTGGCAGGCTGAGGCGGTGACGAGCGAGCGCGCACCCATCCCGGTCTCCGTCGTCCCCCACACGCACTGGGACCGCGAGTGGTACTCGCCGTTCCAGACGTTCCGGCTCCGGCTGGTGGAGCTGCTCGACGGGCTGCTGCCCTCGATGGAGGCCGACCCGAGCTACGCCCACTTCCTGCTCGACGGCCAGATGGCGGTGGTCGACGACTACCTCGCCATCCGGCCCGAGGCCGAGGGGACCCTGCGGCGGCTCAACTCGACCGGCCGGCTGGCGATGGGCCCGTGGTACATCCTCATGGACGAGTTCCTCGTCTCCGGCGAGACCATCGTGCGCGACCTGCAGCTCGGTCTCGAGCGGGCGGCGTCCTTCGGCGGGGCCATGGAGGTCGGCTACCTGCCCGACATGTTCGGCCACGTCGCCCAGATGCCCCAGATCCTCCAGCAGGCCGGCTTCGATCACGCGGTGGTGTGGCGGGGGGTGCCGTCCACGGTCGACAAGGACGCGTTCTGGTGGACCGCCCCCGATGGCTCCACCGTGCGCGCCCAGTACCTGTGGCCCGAGGGCTACGGCAACGGCGCCGACCTGAACGAGGACGCCAAGCGCCTCATCCGCCAGCTCGACCGCCATCGCGAGTGGATGGGCGACTTCTTCACCGGCTCGATCCTCTGGATGAACGGCACCGACCACCAGCTGCCCAAGCCCTACCTGGGCCGCGTCGTGGCCGAGGTCAACGAGCTGCAGGACACCTACGAGCTGCGGGTGCGCTCGCTCGAGGAGCACGTGCGGTCGGCGGCGACCGACGGCCTCGCGTCCCACACCGGGGAGCTGCGGTCGGGGGCGCGAGCGAACCTGCTGATGGGCGTGGCGTCGAACCGCGTCGACGTGAAGATCGCGGCCGCCCGCGCCGAGCGATCGATCGAGCGGCGCGCCGAGCCGCTCAGCGCGCTGTTCCTGCCTCCCGAGGACTGGCCCGGGGCGCTGCTGGCCGAAGCATGGAAGGGCATGATCCTCAACAGCGCGCACGACTCGTCCTGCGCCTGCTCCCACGACGAGGTCGTCGACGCCGTGGTGCTCCGCTACAACGAGGCCCGGCAGATCGCCGACGGGCTCGGCAACCGCGCCCTGCGCATGGTGGCGGCGGTCGTCGACCACAAGGGCCCGGTGCTGGTGAACGCGAGCGCCCGGCCCCGGGCCGGGGTCGTCGAGCTCACCGTCCCCGGCGAGGAGCCGCCGGGCGACGGGGTGCAGGTGCTGTCGTCCCGACCGGCCCTGCTGCGCGACGAGGTCGTCGACGCCACCGGGTTGTCGGCGTTCTTCTCCGGGCTCCGCAGCCAGCTGCTCGATCCGACCACGATCGTGAACCGCATCACCGTCGTCGAGAGCGACGGCGACGAACAGATCCAGGTCACGCTGTACGCCGACGAGGTGATGCGGGCCAACCTCGTGATGAGCGAGGAGTGGGCGAAGCTCGCCGAGCTGATCGACCAGCGGCCGGGCGCCCGGTTCCACGTGCGGGTCGTCCAACCCCCCAGCCAGCAGGTGGTGACCCGCACGGCCGTCGTGCCCGGCTACGGCTGGTCGGCGTGGGCACCGGCACCACTCACCGATGCGGTTGCCGCCCACGGCGAACGGGGCCTCACCAACGGCATCGTCACCATCGAGGTCGACCCCACCGACGGCACCTTCTCGGTGAACGGCCGGCCCGGCTTCGACCGCCTCGTCGACGACGGCGACCACGGCGACACCTACAACTACAGCCCGCCCGACCACGACACCGTCGTCGACCGGCCCGATGCCGTCGAGGTCGCCGTGGTGGAGACGGGTCCGGTGCGGGGCCGCATCCGGGTGACCCGTCGCTACACGTGGCCGGCTCGCATCGACGACGACCAGCGAGCACGGGTCGGCGAGCGACCGACCGAGGTCGTCACCACGCTCGAGGTGCGGGCCGGCGAGCCGCTCGTGCGGGTCACCGCCACCGTCGACAACCAGTCGCGTGACCACCGGCTGCGGGCGTGGTTCCCCCTGCCGTCACCGGCCACCGTCTCCCGCGCCGAGTGCGCGTTCGGGATCGTCGAGCGCCCGACGACCGCCGAGGGCGGACCGCACGAGCACCCGCTCCCCACCCAGCCGAGCCGGCGGTTCGTGCAGGCGGGCGGGCTGACCGTGGTGCACGAGGGCCTGCTCGAGTACGAGCTGGTCGACGTCGACAAGGGCGGCGCCGCCGGCTCGCTCGCGCTCACGCTGCTGCGCGCGACCGGGATGCTCTCGCGGATCGAGATGACCTACCGGCCGATGCCCGCCGGGCCCCCCGTGGTGCTGCGCGGCTCCCAGGTGCTCGGCGAGCACACGCTGCGCTACGGCGTGGCCGTGAGCCCGAGCGGCTCCCAGAGCGGGAAGCACGGCGACGACATCGACCCGTACGCGCTGGTCGACGACGCGTTCCTGCCCCTCGACGTGGCCCGAGCCCCGGGCATCGGCACCGCGCCCGCCCACGGCGCGGCGCTCAGCGTCACCGGCGCCGAGGTGTCGGCCCTGCGGCGGGAGGCGGGGCGGCTGGAGCTGCGGGTCTTCAACCCGAGCGACGAGCCGACCACCGTCACCATCGAGGACCGCACCGGTTGGCTCGTCGACCTGCGGGGCCGACCCGTCCACCCGTTCGAGGGCACCGTCGACCTCGCCCCCTGGCGGTTCGCCACCCTGCGCCTCGACGACTGATCGATCGCGCACCCCGGCGCCCGACTCTTGTGGCACTTCCTTTCGCCAGGCGAAAGGAAGTGCCACAAGACGAGGATCAGGATCGGCGGACGCGCCAGATGGGCACGCGGCCGATGCCCTTGAAGGTGCGGGGGCGGAGGCTGCGCCAGGCGTAGGCGGGGTCGGACCCGAGGGCGTCGTGGACCGATTCCGACACGACGACCGAGCCGGGCCGGGCGATGCTCACGATGCGCGACGCCAGGTTGACCGCCGGTCCGTACAGGTCGCCCTGCAGCTGCAGGACGCTCCCGTGGGAGAACCCCACCCGCACGTCCTCCATGTCGTCGGACTGGCTGTAGCCCTCGGCGAGCGACAGGGCGATGTCGACCCCGGCCTTGAGGTCGGTCACCGAGAACATGACCTCGTCGCCGATCATCTTCACGACGCGGCCGCCCATGCGCACCACCGTGTCGTGGGCCAGGGCCTCGAACCGGCTGACGAGGTGCGCGAGCTCCTGCTCCGGCACCTCCTGGGCGAGGGCGGTGAACCCGACGAGGTCGGCGAAGCCGACGCCGAGGACGAGCTCCTCGGCCTCCACCGTCTCGACCGCCCGCCCGAAGGCCGCCGCCGCGTGGCGCCGCCACATGTAGCCGAGCAGCCACGGCGTCATGTCGACCACCTGCTGGTCGATCATCACGCCCTCGTCCGAACCGAACCGGCGGGCCCGGTCGATCGCCACCTCCAGCTGGGCGTCGGCGATGCGGGCGATGGACGACGCCATCGTGCGGGTGAGCTGCACGAGCAGCTCGGTCTCGACGGAGCCGGACCGGATCAGGTCACCGGCATAGCGGAGCGCCTCGACGTCCTCGTCGGTGAACTCGTCCTCCTCGGCCCGCAACGGGAACCCGAGCGCCACCCACAGCCGAGCGGCGAGCTCGGGATCGATGCCCGCCCGCTCGGCCAGCTCCGCCGCCGAGTACCGGCCCCCGCCTGTCTCGCTCACGACGTCCTCCGGAGCGACACGGGGCTCACGTGGCCCGGCGGCGGCACGGGCGCCAGGAGCGCCTCGCCCGCCCGCTCGGTCGAGGACCACGACGCGTCGAGTCCCGGCGCGGTGATGCGCACCGGGCGATCGTCGCCGGCATGGCGGACGAGCTCCCACAGCACGGCCGGACGGTCGCCGTGCCACCGCACCGCGTAGGACAGCCGGCCGTGGTGCGTCGGGGCGTCGTGCACCTCGATGCCCTGGCCGAGCCACGACTCGGGGACGAGCGTGCACAACGCCAGACCGTCGTCGACCTCTCGCACCAGCAGGTTCCGCACGAAGGTGAGCACGTCGGCCGCCGCCCAGCCGTGGTGCCCGTCGCCCATGCACCCTCCGGGCAGCCGGGGGTGCACCGCCTCGGGCCAGGTCCACGTCGGCGTGGCCACCCCCAGCAGCCACTCCAGCCGGTCGAGGGCGCGGCGGTCGCCCGCCTCGAGCTCCACGAACGCGAGCTGCAGGGTGAGGTAGGTGCCCAGGCCGGTGTGGCTGATGCCCTGGAAGAACGCGTCACCGCTCAGGAACCGCTCGCGCACCACCTCGGCGGTCGCCACGAGGCGCGGATCGTCGGCGGCCATCAGCCGCAAGGGCCATCCGGCCGCGAGCGAGCCGATCACACCGGGATCGATCCGCCGGCGGGGGCCCGCGGGCATGGCCAGGGTGTCGAGGCGGGCGGCGGTGATCGCCAACGACCGGTCGATGTCCGCCTCCATGTCCGCCGCCATCCGGGCGGCGTCGGCGCTGGCGCCGTGCTCCCCAACCGCGCCGAGCACCTCGGCGGCATCGAGCAGGCCGCGCAGCCCCCAGAAGTCGTCCCAGTAGAAGCGGTCGAAGGGCCCGAGGTGCTCCGCCGACACGCCCGGCGGCAGCAGCCCCCGCGCCGACTCGTCGGCCTTGCCCTTCCTCGATCCGCGCTTCCGCTCGATCCACTCGGCGCCGAGCGCCACCGACGGCGCGAGGTCGCGGGCCAGGGCGTCGTCACGGTGGAGGCGCCAGTGCTCGGCGATGGCGTGAAGCGCACACCCGTTGGCGTCCCACTCCCGAGACTGGCTGAAGAAGAACCCGTCGCCGTGCTGGCGATCGGGGTACGAGCGCAGCACCTCGGCGACCTCGCGGTCGTAGCCGTACCGGTCCAGCGCCCCGAGCAGGTAGGCGGCATCGCGGAACCAGAACCGGTGGTAGGTCGCGGGCCCGGGCGTGATCTCGTCGCCGTCGTGGAGCAGGAGGAGGAACGCCCGGTTCGCGGCGACGCACGACGAGAGCCGGTCGTCGGGCAGCTCGAGTCGCATCCCGCGCTCGACGTGGGTGCGCCAGCCGCGGGCGACCTGCGTGGCCGACGGGATCGACGCCGGCAGTGACGGCGCCTTCGACGCGCGCCGTCGGGCCAGGCCGCGGCGCCGCGTCCGGCGGGCGGCGACGAGGGGGAGGCCGACCCGCAGCGTGGCGGTGTGCGGGAGCGGGAACACGAAGGCGGCGGTGGCCATGCCCGCCTCGTCACGCAGGTCGGGAGGAAGGGTCTCGCCCGCCGCTCCCGTGGTGACGATCTCCGCCACATCGCCATCGTGGAACGTCGAGGCCGCCATCCGCGCCGGCCGCCGCGGGAGCAGGAGAGCGACCCGACCATCGACGGTCACCACCGTGTCGTCGTGGAGATCGATGCGCTCCACGACGGCGAGCCCCTCGGGGTTGCACGGCCGGACGGCGAGCGCCACGGCGAACGGCAAGCGCGACCGGTTCTCGATCTCGACGACGACCAACCCGTGCTCGCCGCCCTGGACGCCGAAGACACGGTGCACGGCGTCACCGCCCGGGACCCGCATGGCGGTCTCGACCACCGGCATGTCGTCGATCAGCCGCTGGCGGACAGCCACCTCGCGGGACGGCAGGTGCCAGCGGTCGTCGGCGCCGATCCACCAGTCGAGCGACCACCCGTCGAACCAGGGCGTGACGAGACCCCGCGGATCGACGATGGCCTCGTGCCGGCCGCCGATGTTGCCGACCGCCGTCCAGTTCCGGGCTGTGACGTTGGTGAGGAACGGCAGGTGGCCGCGCGGCACGAACGCCGGCGACGCCGGATCGAGCTGGCGCTCGAGCCAGTAGGGCCACACCCAGTCGGTGCCGATCTGCGCGGCCGACCGCGTGCGGAGGGCGCGGAACACGGTGCGGGCGCCCACCGGGAGCATCTCGCCGGGCGATTCCACCTCGAAGTGCTCGCCGAGGCGCTGGAACGTCGTGAGGTGCCGGGTGATGTCCTCGGTGATGCGGAACCGGCCGAGGGCGCGCCGCAGCAGGAACGTGCGCAGGCTCACTCAGCGGATCCCGTGCAGCTCGTGCCCGGTGGGGCGCTGCATCAGCGCGGCGAGGGCGTCGCCCACGGACACGCCGCGGTGGCACACTGCCTCGACCTGCTCGGCGATCGGGAGCTCGACGCCGACCTTGGCGGCCAGCTCACCGACCACCTTCGAGGTCTTCACGCCCTCGGCGACCATGTTCATCTCGGCCACGATCTCGTCGATCGCGCGACCCCGGCCGAGCTCGCGGCCGACGTGGTGGTTGCGGCTGAAGGGGCTCATGCAGGTGGCGAACAGGTCGCCCATGCCCGCGAGGCCCGAGAACGTGAGCGGGTCGCCGCCGAGGGCGACGCCCAGCCTGGTCAGCTCGGCCAGCCCGCGGGTCATCAGCATGGCCTTGGTGTTGTCGCCGAAGCCGAGCCCGGCGGCCATGCCCGAGGCGATGGCCATCACGTTCTTCAGGGCCCCGGCGATCTCGCAGCCGACGATGTCCTCGTTCGTGTACACCCGGAAGCCCGACGAGTGGAACAGCGGCTGCAGCCCGTGCGCGATCCGCTCGTCGGCCATGGCGATCACGCCGGCCGCCGGTTGGCCACTCATGATCTCCTTGGCGAGGTTGGGCCCGGTCAGCGCGCCCGCCGGGTGATCGGGCAGCACGTCGTTGATGACCTCGGTCATGCGCAGGAGCGTGCCCTGCTCGATGCCCTTGCTCAGGCTGAGCAGCGGCACCCAGGGACGGACGTGGGGCGCCGCCTCGGCGAGCACGTCGCGGAAGCCGTGCGAGGGCACGGCCATCACGACGACGTCGGCGGCCCCGACCGCCTCCTCGAGCGATGCCGTGGCCCGCAGCGCCGGCGGGAGCTCGAAGTCGGGAAGGTAGGTGGTGTTCGTGTGGTCCCGGTTGATCTCCTCGGCGACCTCGCCGCGTCGGGCCCACAGCACCGTCGGGCAGTTGCGCGCCGCGATGCAGGCCACCGTGGTGCCCCACGACCCTGCACCCACGACGGCGACCCGCATGGCCATGGGGAGACCCTATGTACGCTCGGCGGCCCATGCGATACGCCGTCGTCGTGCCGGTCAAGGCGTTCGCGCTGGCGAAGGCCCGGCTCGCACCGGCGCTCGACGCCGAGGAGCGCGCGAACCTGGCCCGGCGCATGGCCGAGCAGGTCCTGCGGGCGGCCGGCGACCTCGCCGTGACCGTGGCCTGCGACGACGACGACGTGGCGGCGTGGGCGCGCGCACGCGGTGCGGCGGTGGCGTGGACACCCGGCACCGACCTCAACGGGGCGGTCACGGCGGCGGTGGAGCAGCTGGCGGCGGCGGGCGTCGACCGGGTGGTGGTGGCCCACGCCGACCTGCCCCGGGCCACCGACCTGTCGCCGGTGGCGGCCGTGCCCGCCGGAGCCGTGCTCGTGCCCGACCGCCACCGCGACGGCACGAACGTCCTCGCCGTGCCCGCGGGCGCCGGGTTCCGCTTCGCCTACGGGCCGGGGTCCTTCGTCCGCCACCGGGCCGAGGCCGACCGGCTCGGCCTCGCGGTCACGGTGCTCGAGCCCGACGACCTCACCCTCGACATCGACGACCCGGACGACCTGGACCACCTGTGCGACTGAACCGGCCGGTCCCCCGCTCCGCCCTGGCGATCGTCGCCCATCCCGACGACGCCGAGTTCCAGTGCGGCGCCACGCTGGCCAAGTGGGCCGCCGCCGGCGCCGTCGTCCACCACCTCGTGTGCACCGACGGATCGAAGGGGTCCTGGGAGCCGAGCGAGGACACCGCGGCGCTGGTCGCCCTCCGGCGCGACGAGCAGCGGTCGGCGGCGCGGGCGCTGGGGGCGACGGGCCGGCAGGTGTTCCTCGACGCGGTGGACGGCGAGCTCGACACCTCGCTGGCCCGCCGGGCCGAGGTGTGCCGCTGGATCCGGACGCTGCAACCCGAGGTCGTGCTCGGCCACGACCCGTGGCGGCGGTGGCGGCTGCACCCCGATCACCGCAGCGCCGGGTTCCTCTGCACCGATGGCGTGGTGGCCGCCCGCGATCCGCACTTCCACCCCGAGCTCGGCCTCCCCCACCACCGCCCGTCGGCCATCTTGCTCTTCGAGTCCGAGGAGCCCGACCACGCCGAGGACGTCACCGGCTTCCTCGACGCCAAGGTGGCCGCGCTCCTCGAGCACCGCTCGCAGTTCGTCACGACGCACGGCATCACCGATGCCGGCGACGGCGGCCAGGTCGAGCGCTTCCGCCGGCACGTCGAGGAGCGCCTGGCAACCGTGGGTGCCCGCGTCGGCGTGCGCCACGCCGAGGCGTTCCGGCTCATCGACCGCGTCTGACCGGCTCCTGCGCCCACCCCTCGCCGTTCTGGGACCGATCGCGCCGGGCCGGCGTACCCGATCGGGCCCAGAACAGGGTGCAAAACGGGGCGGGGCCTGAGGCACGCCCCCCCGACGCGCCTCAGGCCTCAACCGCTCCCTCCCACCTGCAGCTGCCTGCGGGGGAAGATCGGGGCCCATGATCGCCGCACCCGTCACGCTGTGTCAACGGCCACCTGCCGTACGTGACACCATCGCGGCGTGCTCCCGGACGGGACCTACGACGCCCTGATCGTCGACGCCCACACCGACGCCGACGGCGCCGTGCACGTGGAGGTGACGATCACCAGCGGGCCCCACAAGGGCGACGTCGTGCTCGTGCAGGGGCGCTTCCCGGGCACCGACGAGCTGGATCTCCTCGCGGCGCCGGCCACCCTCGTCGTCAGCGACGGTCGGCCGGATCTGCGGCTCGACGCCTGACGGCGAGCCCGGCGGCCAGGATCACGACGAGGAGCAGGACGCCGGCCCCGATCACGAGCATGTTGCCCGGATGGTCGCCGACGATCCGCTGGACCTCCTCCTCGGTGGTGGAGGTGGTCGCCTGCGCGAGCACGGCGAGAGCGAAAAGGCCGGACATGGGCAGGCACGGTAGGCGACCATCGCGCATGGTCCTGCAGTCGTGGCCGTTCTTCGGTCTCTCGATCACGACCCCGCGCCTCGAGCTCCGCTACGTCGATGACGACCTGGCCGACGGCCTCATGCAGCTGGCCGCCCGCGACGGCGTGCACGCGCCCGACTTCATGCCGTTCACCGTGCCGTGGACCCGCTTCGAGCCCCCGCACCTCCAGCGCCAGGGCATGCAGCACTACTGGCGCGGCCGCGCCGCCCTCGCCCCCGAACGGTGGACCCTGCCGTTCGCGGTGTTCGACGACGGCACCCTCGTCGGCGTGCAGGACCTCGCGGCCGAGCACTTCTCGGTGACCCGCAGCGTGACGACGGGCTCGTGGCTGGGCCGCTCCCACCAGGGCCGCGGCATCGGCAAGGAGATGCGGGCGGCGGTCCTGCACCTCGCGTTCGCGGCGCTGGGCGCCGAGGTCGCCCACACCTCGGCCTTTGCCGACAACGGCCCGTCGCAGGGCGTGACCCGCTCGCTCGGCTACCGCGAGAACGGGTGGCAGGTCGACGACCGCGAGGGGGCCGCCGTCCGCCACGACCGCTTCGTGATGGAGCGGGCCGACTGGGAGCGGCGCCGACGCGACGACATCAGCGTCGAGGGGCTCGAGCCGTGCCTGCCGATGCTGCTGGGCACGGGCACCGGCATGGGCCCCGGCGAGGCCGATCAGCCTCCCCGGGACACGACGACCTCCTCCGTCTAGCGTCGCCCCATGTCTGAAGCCGTCGATCGGTACATCAAGCTCGCCGACCAGTTCGGAGCCCGCGTCGAGGCCGCCGCCGACGACTCGTGGGGGGCGGCGGCCCCCTGCGAGGGGTGGACCGCGCGCGACGTCGTGCTCCACGTCACCGATGGCCAGCGCAAAGTGGCGGCCGCCATCACGGGATCGGGCGAGCCGGAGGCGACACCCGACGACGCCGACCCCAAGCAGGTCTGGCGGGATGCCTTCTCGTCGGTGAAGGAGGCGCTCGGCCAGGAGGGCGCGCTGCAGAAGACGGTGTCGGGCCCGATGGGCGAGATGCCGGTCGAGATGATGGTCGGGCGGCTGATGTCGAGCGACATCCTGGTGCACACCTGGGACCTCGCCCGGGCCGTCGGCGGCGACGAGCGCCTCGACCCCGACGCCGTCACCCAGGCGTTCAAGGGGCTCCAGCCGATGGACGCCATGATCCGCCAGCCAGGGGTGTTCGGCCCCAAGGTCGAGCCGCCCGAGGGCGCGGATGAGCAGACCCGCTTCCTCTGCTTCCTCGGCCGCCAGGTCTGATCGACCCGACGGCTGGGCGCGCTCAGCGCTCGGACGGCTCAGCGTGCCGGGAGGGCGGCACGGAGGCGGGCGGCGTGGTCCTCGTAGTCGTCCGTGCTGTCGTACTTCACGCGGGGCCAGAAGAACCCGCGCAGGCCGTCGCCCTTGGTGCGGGGCACGACGTGGACGTGCAGGTGGGGCACGCTCTGGCTGACCGTGTTGTTGGCGGCCACGAAGGTGCCCTGCGCGCCGAGCGCGTCCACGATCGCCCGCTGCACCCGCTGCACGGTCCTGAACAGTGGCGCGAGGAGCTCCTCGGGCACGTCGACCAGCGTCTCGTGGTGCGCTCGGGGCACCACCAGCACGTGACCCTTGAACACCGGTGAGGTGTCAAGGAAGGCCACGACCCGCTCCTCGTCCACCACCTTGGCGGCGCCGGCCGCTCCGGCGATCACCTCGCAGAACGGGCATCCCTCGGCCATCGCCCTAGTGTTGCCGCCGGTGCTCGCCGCCATCCCCTACACCACGTTCCCGTCGATCGACCTCGGCGTCGTCTCCATCCGCACGTTCGGGCTGATGGTGGCGATCGGGGTGATGGTCGGCGCCGTCATCGCCTCCCGCCTCGGTGAGCGGTGGGGCGTGCCGTCCGACGACACGATCGGCCTCGCCACCCGCCTCGTGGTGGCCGGGGTCATCGGCGCCCGGCTGACGTGGGTGCTGACCCACCTCGACCAGATCGACTCGCCGGTCGACGTGATCGCCGTCTGGGAGGGCGGCCTGCAGTTCTCCGGCGGCTTCCTCGCCGGGATCCTCGTGGGGATCCCCACCTTCCGGAAGTGGTCGCGGGCCACACGGTGGCGGATGCTGGATGGCATGGCGCTCGGCCTCGCGGTGGGGCTCGCCATCGGCCGGATCGGCTGCTACTCGGTGGGCGAGCACCTCGGCGGGCCGACGGGGTTCTTCCTCGGCACCCGCTACGACGGCGGCTCGACCCGTGAGGGCCCGCTCCGGGTCGGCGAGACCATCCACAACACCTCGCTCTACGAGTTCCTCTTCCTGCTCGTGATCGCCGCCCTCCTCTGGTGGATCCTCCGCCAGCGGCCGGTGGCGGGCTCGCTGATCGGGTGGTTCTGCGTGCTCTACGGCGTGGGCCGGTTCTCGACCGACTTCCTGCGGGCGTACGACGACACCGTGCTCGGCCTCACCGGCGCGCAGTGGATGTGCGTGGCGCTGGTCCCGGCGGGGCTCTTCATCCTCGCGCGGGTACGGCGATCGCTCGCCAGGGAAGGCGCCTACGACGATGCGGTCGCGATCAGCGCGCCGTACACCGAAGAGTCGTCGGAGTCGACCACCGGGTAGCCGCCCTCGCCGGGCGTGCCCTCCCAGTGCATCTCGATGCCGGGGTTCGCCATCGACCGGTCGCCGACGAACACGTGCGGGCTCCCCTGCACGTCGTCGCTCCGGGCCTCCTCCAGGTCCTCGGCGACGCGGCGCCGGGGGCGGCCGCTGCGCACCGCCTCGAAGAGGGCGTCGACGTCGAGGCCGTCCACGGTGCCGGCGACGTCGGCGATCACGTGCTCCATCGAGATGCAGCGGCTGTCGACGAACAACGCCCGGCGCAGCGCGAGGTCGAGGGCGGTCGAGGCGGCGAGCGACTGCTCCTTCGCCGCCTGCACCGCCTCGATCGCGGGAAGGGTCGTGACCGGCCACTGCCAGTCGGGCTGGCTCCACAGCCGGAAGCCGAAGCCCGGCTCGAGGGCCCCCACCACCGGGACCTCGGCGTCGAGCACCTGCTTGGGTGTGGACCGGTGGTTGAGCAGCTCGAGCGGGAAGGCCCGGTGATCGATCTCGACCGGCAGCCCGGCGCGGCGGCACTCCTCGTGCCACCGCCACACGGCGAGGGTCGCCCACGGGCAGCCGACATCGCTCCAGAAGGTGACGCTCACACCCGCCGGTCTACCCCACCCCCTCGCTCTCGCTACCGGAGAGCGCGGTAGACCGCGCTGTCCGGTGCCGAGAACGGATCACGAGGGCTGCTTGGTGACGCGCAGGTAGGGCTTCTTGGCGTCGTAGGAGCCGAACTTGGCCTTCGCGTCCTCGTCGTTCACCGAGTTGGCGATGATCACGTCCTCGCCCTGCTTCCAGTTGGCGGGGGTGGCGACGGAGTGCTTCGCGGTGAGCTGCAGCGAGTCGATGACACGGATGAGCTCGTCGAAGTTGCGGCCCGTCGACGCCGGATAGGTGAGCGACAGCTTGATCTTGTTGTCGGGACCGATCACGTACACCGAGCGCACGGTGAGCACCTCGGCGAGGTCGGTGCCCGCCGAGGCCGGGAGCATGTCGTACTTCTCGGCGATCTCGTGGGTGGGGTCGGCGATGAGCGGGAAGTTCAGCTCGTTGCCGGTGACGTCCTTGATGTCGCCGGCCCACTCGCCGTGGGAGTCGACGGGGTCGACCGACAGGCCGATGACCTTCACACCCCGCTTGTCGAACTCCGACTTCAGGCCGGCCACGGCGCCGAGCTCGGTCGTGCACACCGGCGTGAAGTCCTTGGGATGGGAGAACAGCACGGCCCAGCTGTCGCCCTTCCACTCGTGGAAGGAGAGCTTCCCCTCGGTGGTGTCGGCGGTGAAGTCGGGGGCGTCGTCGTTGATCCGGATGGACATGCCGGCGAACCTAGCGACCCGCGGACCGAAATGCGACCTGTCAGGTCGGGATTTGCGGTGGATCGGTCTCCAGGTAGACGGCGACCGCCCACGCCACCGCCTCGTCGAGGGTGGCCAGGCCCCGCTCGTGGAGCACCATCGCCCGCTCGACCGGCGCCATCGTGCCCGCCGCCACCGACCGGTCGAGGCGGGCCACGAGCCGGTCGTGGGCCCGGCGCTGGTCGTCGGTGACCGAGGTCCACGACGCCACCCGCCGGACCCCGGGGTCGCGGTCCCAGCGCTCGATCTCGCCGTCGACGGCCACGACGAAGGTGTGGCTGACGGGGGCGGGGCCGACGACCCGGTGGGGTCCCACGACCGGACGCTCGTCGGGGAGCATGCGGGCCGCCACGCCCCGCCGCTCGAGCAGGAGCACGAGGCTGCGCGTGTACCACGACGCGCCGGCGTAGCCGCCGCCGTGCACGACGACCTGGGCGGGGTCGTCGCCGACGGCCGCGAGCACCCCCGGGAGGAGGGCGGCGAGCACCGCGGTGTCCGCCTGCCGCGGTGTCTCCCCGCGGGCTGCGACGGCCGCGCTCACGCTGCTGGCCCCGATCAGGGCGGCGACCGCGAGGGCCGTCACCTCCCGGCGCCGCCAGGTCGCGGCCGCCCACGCGACGACGACGGCGCTCAGGAGGCCGACGACCCACGTCCACCGCAACCGATAGTCGAAGGCGAGCCCGACGGTGCGCCAGACGGCCACGACCGCGAGCGCGAACGTGAGCCCGAACGCGGCGAGGAGGCGCAGGCCGTCGCCCTCGCCACGCCGGCGGAACCACCACGCCGAGAGCGCAACGAGCGGGACGAGCAGCGGCCGCGGCGTCTGGTAGAGGAACACCGGCTCGCCGGTCAGCCACAACGGCTCCCGGTGCGCCACCAGCCACTCCGGCGGGACCTCGAGCTGCCCGCTGACCACCCGCCAGCCCTCGAGGACGGAGTGGGCGTCGTCGCCACCGTGGCGGAACCAGTCGTAGGCCACCCCGAGGTTGCCGGTCGTGCCCGTCACCAGGTCGACGACGACCGGCGACCAGACCAGCGCCAGCAGCCCCGCCGCCCACGCCGCCGCCGGCCACGTGTCGCGGCCGCGGGTCGCGGCGAGCCACGCGGCGCCCACCGCGAAGAGCGGCACGGCGAGCACCAGGAAGCCGACGTGGGTCTGGGCCAGGAACGAGGCAGCGACCGCGCCCACCGGCAGCGCCCACGTCTCGCCGCACGCCATGGCCCAGACCAGGAACACCAGCAGCCCGAAGGGGAGCACGGTGACGTAGGTGTTCCACGGGTCGCTCACGAAGTCGACGCCAAGGGTCCGAACGACCAGCGCGCACGCGGCAAGCGTGACCAGGAGCAGCGGTACGCCACCGCGGCGCCTCGCCACCACCGCCATGCCGACGATGGACGTCGCGTTGATCAGCAGGGCGCCGAGGTTGACGGCGATCGACGCGCTGCCGGCGAGCCGGTACAGCGGTGCGAGGACGTAGAAGTACAGCGGGCCGGGGTGCGACCAGTCGTTGCGGGAGTAGAGGCCGGTGAGCACCGGGTGCGTGCCGATGTCGCGGACCCGCATCTCGATCAGGGCGTGGTCGGAGACGGGCAGGTAGTCGCCGGCGCCGAGCACGAGCGCGACGGCGGACACCCCGAATGGCAGCAGCACGATGCCGAGCGCCGCCCGCGTCCAGGTCCGCTCGGTCACGATGGTGCCGATGATCGCAGGTGAGGATCGGCCGGTGGAGATACGGGAGATACGCGACGACGAAGCCGACGCGCTGGGCGCACTAACCGTCGCGGTGTACGAGGCGATCGGCGCGACGGAGGGCGGCACCTACGTCGAGCAGCTGCGCGACGTGCGTGGACGGATGGAGACCTGCATGGTGCTCGTCGCCGTCGACGACGGCCGAGTCGTCGGTGGCGCGGCCTACGTGCCCGGTCCCGGCGGGCCATGGGCCGACCTGTGCACCGAGGACGAAGCGGAGTTCCGGATGCTGGTCGTCGATCCCGACCACCAGGGCCGCGGGATCGGCGAGGCGCTCGTCCGCCGGTGCGTCGACCTCGCGGTGGACGCCGGCAAGGCTCGTCTCGTCCTGCTGTCCAACCACATGATGGTCGCCGCCCACCGTCTCTACGAGCGGCTCGGCTTCGTACGAGCACCCGAGCGCGACTGGTTCATCAGCGACGACGTCGATCTCCGCTGCTTCGTGCTCACCATCCACCACCCGCCGCGCGGCTGAGGTCACGATTGCCGTCAGTGGTCCGGTGCTCACCGACGACCGAACGAAACGGCGACCTGGGGGTCCTGTGCCTTCGTCTGTCTCCTCCTCTCCGACTGCGCGCGCCCGGAAGCAGGAGGGGGTGAGCCGAGCCTCCCGCACGAAGCGGCCGCCGAGCAGGACCTACGTCCTCGACACGTCGGTGCTGCTCTCGGACCCGCTGGCGATGGCCCGGTTCGAGGAGCACGAGGTGGTGCTGCCCGTCGTCGTGCTCACCGAGCTCGAGTCGAAGCGCAACCACCCCGAGCTCGGGTGGGCGGCCCGCCAGGCGCTGCGGGCGCTGGAAGACCTGCGCCTCGAGCACGGCTCCCTCGTGCAGCCGCTGCCGATCAACGACGCCGGCGGCACCCTCCGGGTCGAGCTCAACCACCAGGACTCGACCGGGCTCCCCGCCGCCCTGCAGACCGCCGACGGCGACGGTCGCATCCTCGCCGTTGCCCGGAACCTCGCCAACGAGGGGCGGTTCGTGACGGTCGTGACGAAGGACCTGCCGCTCCGACTGAAGGCGAGCATCGTCGGGCTCGAGGCCGACGAGTACCGCAACGAGCTCGCGTCCGACACGAGCTGGCCGGGCATGGTCGAGCTCGAGGTCAGCCAGGCCGACATCAACGCCCTGTTCGCCGAACGGGTCATCGACCTCGACGCCGCCCGCGACCTGCCGGTCAACACCGGCCTCGCGCTGTCGTCGGGCTCCCAGTCGGCGCTCGGCCGCATCCGCGACGACAAGCGGCTGCACCTCGTGCGCGGCGACCGGTCGCTGTTCGACGTGCACGGCCGCAGCGCGGAGCAGCGGATCGCCATCGACATCCTCGCCGACCCGAGCGTGGAGATCGTCAGCCTCGGCGGCGCCGCCGGCACCGGCAAGAGCGTCCTCGCCCTCGCCGCCGGCCTCGACGCCGTGCTCGAGCAGCGGACCCACAAGCGGCTGCTCGTGTTCCGGCCCATCTTCGCCGTCGGCGGCCAGGAGCTCGGCTACCTGCCGGGGTCGGAGTCGGAGAAGATGTCGCCGTGGGGCTCGGCGGTGGTCGATGCCCTCGAGGCGATCACCGGGCCGCACGTGATCGACGCCGTGCTCAGCCAGGGGCTGCTGGAGATCCTCCCCCTGACCCACATCCGGGGCCGAACCCTCACCGACTCCTTCGTGATCATCGACGAGGCCCAGAACCTCGAGCGCATGGTGCTGCTCACCGCCCTGTCCCGGCTCGGCACCGGCTCGCGCGTGGTCCTGACCCACGACGTCGCGCAGCGCGACAACCTCCGGGTCGGCCGCCACGACGGCGTGGTGTCGGTGATCGAGGCGCTGCGGGGCCACCCGATCTTCGGGCACGTCACCTTCACCCGCTCCGAGCGCAGCGCCGTCGCCGCGCTCGTCACCTCTCTCCTCGACTGACGTCGCGTCTTGTGGCGGTTCCTTTCGCGAGGCGAAAGGAACCGCCACAAGACGCGGGTCGGCAAGGGCGCGTCAGCGGCCGAGGCGGAGGACCTCGCGGGCGAGCGGGGCGGCGATCGTGCCGCCGAAGCCGTCGGCGTCCTCGACCACGACCGCCACCGCCAGATCGCCCCGGAAGCCGATGAACCAGGCGTGCGTGCGGGGCGGGCGCTCCGTACCGAACTCGGCGGTGCCGGTCTTCCCTCCGACGGGCGGCGGCGGGAGCTGCGCCCGCGTCCCCGTGCCCTGCGCGACGACCAGCCGCATGAGCTCCTGGAGGGGCCCGGCGACCGACGGGTCCAGCGGGTCGCCGGGCACCGGCGCCTCGACGGCCCGGACCGTGAGCGGCCGGTGGGCGCCGGCCGCCACCGTGGCCGCCACCGATGCCATCTGCAGGGGGGTGACCAGCACCCGGCCCTGGCCGATGGCGGCGGACGCCTGGTCGACGGCCCCGCCGGGCTCCGGGAAGCTCGACGCCATCGCCGGCACCTCGAGCGGGGGGTCGACGTTGAGCCCGAACCGCTCGGCGGCGGCGACGAGCGCCGCCCCCTCGATCGTCGTCGACAGCTGCACGAACGCCGTGTTGCAGCTCTCGTAGAAGGCGCGCCGGAAGGGGATGTCGCCGAGGGCGGCGCCTTCGGCGTTGCGGAACTCTCGGCCGCCGACGCGCGCCACCTCGGGACACGACGTCGGGGTGTCGGGCGTGGTGCCCGACGCGAGGAGCGCGGCGGTCGTGACGACCTTGAACGTGGACCCCGGGGGGTATCGGCCCTGCAAGGCCCGGTTGAAGCCCTGGACCGGGTGGCTGACGCTGGCCAGCACCTCGCCTGTCGAGGGCCTCACGGCCACGAGCGCGGCGGCGCCGTCCACACCGCCGAGCACCGACTCCGCCGTCCGCTGCACCTCCAGGTCGATCGAGGTGCGCACGTCGGCCGACGGACGGCCCTCGATCCGGTCGAGCACCGCCACGACCGCGCCGGTGGCGTCGACGAGACGGACCTCACCGGACGGCGAGCCGCCGAGGTCGTCGTCGAACGCGGCGTGCAGGCCCGACACCCCGACGAGGTCGCCCGGGCGCCGGTGCTCGCCAGCCGCCTCGGCCGATCCGAGCCGCCCGATGAGCTGGACGGCGAGCCCCCGGGGCGGGTCGGCGCCGGGCCCCGAGAGCGGGGTGCCGTCGGCGGCGAGGAGCGCGGCGCGGGGCGGAAGCTCGCGGTGCACCGACAGCCGGAGGTCGTCGGTGATCGCCGGGTGGAGCGCGGCCGGCGACCAGTCGACCTGCCACGCCGACGCCCGGGCCTCCGGCGGCAGCACCAGCGCCACCTCGGTCGAGTAGCGCCACGAGCCGACGCCATCGACGTCGACGACCACCTCGACCGGCACCGACGCCTGGCGGCCCTCGATCACCGATGCGCCCGGGCTCGCCTGCAGGGCGGTGACCCCGAGCCCGCTCCCGAAGGCCATCACCGCCTCGGCCAGCCCCTTGGCCGGCGGCCGGGCGATCGCCGCCATCACCACGGTGTCGCCGCCGGCCCACGCCGCGGCCCACCGGCGGGCGACGGCGTCGACGAACGCCTCCGGCGGGATCTGCTCGGCGAGGCGGCCACCGAACAGCGGCGGGTCGTCGTCGTCGAGCAGCGACCACAGCCCGGCGCCGGCGGCGACCACCGCCCACACGGCCAGGAGCGCGCCGGCGACGGCCAGGCGCCGCCCGCGCCGGCCCGGCCGCTCGTGGTCGGTCTCGTCGTCCGCCGGCACGACGGATCAGTGTGGCGACATCACGCGTCGTTCGCGGCGATGGCGGCCAGAAACTCGCGCACCTCGGCGGGATCCTTCGTCCGCCGCATCGGCGGGAGCGATCGCACCAGCGTCCACCGGTAGCGGGCCGTCGCGAGGCGGCGGTCCATCACCGCCACGACGCCCCGGTCCGACGTGCTCCGGATCAGCCGGCCCGCCCCCTGGGCGAGGAGGATCGCGGCGCGGGGGAGGTCGACCGCCTCGAAGGCGTTGCGACGCGCCCGGGTCGCCGCCTGGCGGCGAGCCTCGGACAGCGGATCGTCGGGCCGGGCGAAGGGCAGCTTGTCGATCACGACGAGCGAGCACGTGCGACCGGGCGCGTCGAACCCCTGCCAGAAGCCCATCGTGGCGAGCAGCACCGACGTCTCGTCCCCGAGGAACTCCCGCTGCAGCACGGGGCGGGGCTGGCGGTCCTGCACCAGGAGCTGGAACGGGCCGTCGCCGTCGAGTCGCTCGGCCGCCGCCTCCATGGCCCGGCGGCTGGTGAACAGCGCCAGGGTTCGCCCACCGGCGGCCGCCACCAGCGCCTCGAGCTCGTCGAGCATGGCTGGCTCGAACTGCGGGCTGCGGGGCTCGGGGAGGTGGGCGGCGCAGTAGAGGAGCGATTGGGCGGCGTAGTCGAACGGGCTGCCGGCGTCGATCGAGTCGTAGGTGTCGACCCCGAGCTGCTCGGCCACCGGCTCGAACCGGCCGCCGACGGCGAGCGTGGCGCTGGCCAGCACCACGGTGCGCTTGTGCCGGTCGTCGCCGGGCTCCTCGTCGAACAGACGGGTTCGCAGCTCGGAACCGACCTCGACGGGCGCCACCCGCAGCACGGGCTGGCCGCCGGGGCCACGCTCGCACCAGACCACGCGACCCTCGCCGGCGTTGGCGAGCACGCCGACGTCGGAGGCGACGTGACCGGCGGCGGCGACCAGGCGGTCGCGCCGACCGGCGACCTCGCCGCCGAGGTCGAGCTTGCGGGCCTCGGCACCGGCGCGCGTGGCCGCCTCGCCGATCTGCACGAGGACGGTGAGCACGTCGCCCGCCTGCGGGTCGACCCGCTCGCCGGCGAGAGGCTCGAGCACGGACGCGTAGGCGGTGGCCGCCGAGTCGAGACCGGCGATTGCCGGATGGTCGCCGGTGAAGAGGCTTCGGCAGGAGCGGGCGAGGTGCTCGATCCGGCCGGGCCCGACGGTCACGCCCAAGGTGTCCGCCGCCACGTCCTCGAAGGCGTGCGCCTCGTCGAGGATCAGCACGTCGTGGTCGGGGAGGATGGCGCCGCCGGTCGCGAGGTCGATCCCGTAGAGGTGGGTGTTGACCACGACGACGTCGGCCTCGGCGGCGGCGGCGCGGGCGTCCTCCGCGAAGCAGACGTCGCCGTACTGGCAGCGGGCGCCGCCCGGGCACTCGGTGACCGCCACCGACACCGAGGACCACTCGCCGTTCGAGACGGTGAAGGGCAGGTCGGCGCGGTCGCCGGTCTCGGAGGTGACGCTCCACTCGACGATCTCGGTGAGCCGCGACACGCCGATGCCCTCGCGATCGAGCAGCTCGCCCTGGGCGTGGCGGGCCACGCTGTCGGCGAGCGCGGCGCGGCACAGGTAGTTGGAGCGACCCTTCAACAGCGAGTAGGAGAAGTCGGTGCCGAGGTGGGCCGAGAGGAACGGCAGGTCCTTGTTGACCAGCTGCTCCTGCAGCGCCTTCGTGGCTGTGGC